>JAFXGP010000010.1 GCA_017521195.1 Lachnospiraceae bacterium | reverse complement strand
GAAGACAATTAACAGCCATTGCTGCAACCTGATATTTTTCTTTTATACTTTCTACCAGTTGTAATGTTTCTTCACTATAAGGTTTTACGGAATTTACCAAAACAACAAATGGTTTCCATATTTTTTTCAATTCCGTAATTGTTTTTTCTTCAGCAACAATATAATTATCTCTATCCAATTCCCCTATACTTCCATCTGTAGTCACTACAATTCCTATGGTAGAATGATCACTGATTACTTTCCGAGTTCCAATTTCAGCAGCCTCAGTAAAAGGAATTGATTCTTTATACCAGGGAGTTTTTACCATTCTTTCTTTTTCTTCTTCCAGATGTCCGGTAGCTCCTTCTACTAAAAAACCTACACAATCTATCAGCCTGACTTTTACCTGTATTTCATCAGACAATTTAATATTTACGGCATTTTGCGGAATAAATTTTGGTTCTGTGGTCGTAATGGTTTTTCCTGATGCACTCTGCGGTAATTCATCCTGTGTCCGTTTTCGTTCTTCATCTCCCTGAATTTGAGGTAATACCAGTAAATCCATAAATCTCTTGATAAAAGTTGATTTTCCCGTCCTGACAGGTCCAACCATCCCTAAATATATTTCTCCTCCGGTACGCTGCTTCATATCTTTATATAAATCGTATGTATTCTCGTTATAATAATCCACGGTCCTTCCTCCGCATATTCATATATTTAAGTTCTATCCGGAGTTTCACTCCGCTATAGCTGCTTATTTAAATATATGAAAAAAGAGATGGGAAAATTCTTCCCATCTCTATCTTTTTATTATTTATTCAAATAATTATTCTGCGATGATTCCAACATATGGGAAATCATCATCAGGACAAAGTGCAATGTATGTTTTACCTGTATTGATTGTAATTTCATTACCATCAAAATCATAGTAACGTGTAATACCATTTTCACTTAATTTTTCCCAAGTAATCTGCATTGCAGTTCCGTTTGTGATATACCATCCCCATCTTCCCTGACCGATACAGTTAAATACCATATAACCATTATCATCAAGTTCTGCAAATGTTACGTCCTGGATAATAACGTTCTTAAATGTTGTCTGTACGTTATTATTAGCATCAATGTGAGCTCCACCATGTTCAAAGTAATCATATGTCTGTGATTCTTCGTTATATACTAAGTAAGAATTATTATTTCTGAAAGGTAATGTTACTTTATCACATGGTTTAGTATTTGCTTTTCCTTCTAAATTAACAGGTTCACTTTCACTTGCAAACTGGAAGTGTGGTTCTTCATTTGCATATTTATTGTATTCTCTGGAATATCCTGCTTTGTCAATACGATCTGCAATTTCACCTGTTGTGATATATTCTGTAAATTCACGTGGTTTACCATTTTCGATACGCGCAAATCCACCGCTTAAATTATCTGTATAACCTTTTGCAAGATATGCATCATTGTGGTATGGACCACCATCATGACATACAACTGCATTCCATTCGGATGCTAACATAATGTTAGTCGGACGTAAAGAACGGATACTTCCTAAACGTTCAATACTTTCCCAATCTTTTACAAGTACCATTAAACGGGTTACTCTGTTGTTATGTGTGCTGTTCATCATTTCATACACAACATCTGCTTCGCTGATTCCGTAATGTGGAAGCGCTCTCTTATCGTTGTCTACCATAACTGCAACAGGTCTCTGATCTTTCAGTTCTTCAGGAATCCATTCGTTGGTAAGTTCACTTCTGTACATTCCTTCTGTATTAATTTCTTCCACAACTTCAGTAGTTTCTGTTTCCTCTGTAGTATCTTCTACAACAGTTTCATCCACTACAGGTGTTTCTACTACAGTTTCTTCTTCCTTTCCACATGCTGTCATCATAATGGCAAACATAAGGGAAAGAAGTAACATACTGATTCTCTTTTTCATCTGTTCTCTCTCCTGTCTTTTTCTATTTCCTATGTACATGTCATATAATAAATAATCTTGATAACATGTAACAGATAATGGCGACTGCAATTACCTGCAACCGCCATTATACATTAATTTAGTTTCATTTTCAATGACAATAATAAAATCTTAATAAGTTTTACTTATTTCACAACTTTTCTAAAGTTCTTTTTACCGCGTTTTACAACAATTCCATCACCTTCAAATGCAGATGCTTCGTAAATAGTTCTAATATCTGTTACCTTTTCACCTTCAACAGATACTCCACCTTGTTCTACCGCTCTTCTGGCTTCAGATTTGGATGGAACAAGACCGGATTTTACTAACATAGTTAACACATCAATTTTGCCTTCTACAAAATCTTCCTCAGTTAAAGTTGCTGTAGGCATATCTGCTGCAACACCGCTAGCAAATAAGGCTCTTGCACTTTCCTGTGCTTTCGATGCTTCTTCTTCACCATGAACAAGTTTTGTTAATTCATAAGCCAAGATTTCTTTTGCTTGATTTAACTGGCTGCCTTCCCATGCATCCATTTTTTCAATTTCTTCCAATGGAAGGAAGGTTAACATACGGATACATTTCAATACGTCAGCATCTGCCACATTTCTCCAATACTGGTAGAATTCAAACGGAGAAGTTTTGTTTGGATCCAACCAAACGGCGCCTTTCTGTGTTTTACCCATCTTCTTTCCTTCGGAGTTAAGAAGTAAAGTAATAGTCATGGCATATGCATCTTTTCCTAATTTACGACGGATAAGTTCTGTACCACCAAGCATGTTGCTCCACTGATCATCCCCACCAAACTGCATGTTACATCCATATTTTTCATATAAAGCAAGGAAGTCGTAACTCTGCATAATCATGTAGTTAAATTCTAAGAAGCTAAGACCTTTTTCCATACGCTGTTTGTAACATTCTGCTGTTAACATACGGTTAACACTGAAATGTACCCCTACATCACGTAATAATTCAATGTAGTTAAGTCCGCTTAACCAGTCAGCATTATTTACAAGCATTGCTTTTCCGTCAGAAAAATCAATAAAACGGCTCATCTGTTTTTTGAAACATTCTACGTTATGGTCAATAGTTTCTTTTGTCATCATGGAACGCATATCGCTTCTTCCGGATGGGTCACCAATCATAGCAGTTGCACCGCCAATTAAAGCGATTGGTTTATTTCCTGCTTCCTGCAAACGTTTCATTAAGCAAAGTGCCATAAAATGTCCTACATGAAGACTGTCTGCAGTCGGGTCAAAACCAATATAAAATGTAGCTTTTCCTGCATTAATTAATTCTTTAATCTCTTCTTCGTCTGTCAACTGTGCAAGAAGCCCTCTTGCTTTCAATTCGTCAAAAATTGTCATTTTCAATCTACTCCTCTTATCTTATTAGTTATCATTCTTCTCTTACTCTATACGAGTTTTCTATAATAACAATCTTTCTTCTATTTATTCACCATTAGTTTTACCATAGCCTGATTCAATCCGTCAATGGTTAACTTATACATAGGGAACATCTCCTTAATAGCCGTTTCCGCTTCACGCCAAGGTGCATGCCCCGGTGCCATCTTAGGATTCAGCCACACAATTTTCTTATAATGGCGTTTCATAAGATTCAACCACTCAAAACCGCTAAGTCCACCATTGGGTCCCCTGTAATTACCACTATCAGAATACAGTTCTTCCGGTGCCATGGCTGCATCCCCTACAATAATTACTTTATAATCACTGTCTAAATTACGGAACATCCACTCAGTCTCAATCCAGTCCCCATTATCACATTCCGGAGTCTTATATAAATGACTGTAAATACAGTTATGAAAAAAGTACACCTTTACTTCCTTAAAATGATTGGACTTAGTTACGGATTGGAATAAGTCATTCAAAAGTGTAGTGTAAGGAATCATGGTTCCGCCGGAATCCATAAGTAACAAAAGTTTTACGGAATTCTTTCTGGGTTTTTCCATTACAATATGAAGAAGCCCGCCATGATTACAGGTTTTATCAATGGTTCCGTTTAAATCCAGCTCCGTCTTTGGAATATCCAGTTTTGCGGAAAACTGACGAAGTCTTCTGAGAGCCTGCTGGAACTGACGGTTATCCATAACCCTGTCATCTCTAAAATCCCTGTATTTTCTGGCACCCACTACGGAAAATGCCGACTGATATCCTGTGGTTCCACCTACACGGACACCTCCCACATTTCCACCGGTATTCCCAAAAGAAGTTTTTCCCATGGTTCCAATCCATTGAGTACCACCGTTATGTTCACTGTCCTGATCCTTCAAACGCTGTTTGAATTTTTCTTCCACATCATCCTTATCAATATTTGCCTGCTCCATTTTATTAAGCTTATGCTTTTCGGTTTCCTGTAAAAGTTCATTCATATCCGGTTTATCAAGCCATTTTAACAGGTTCTTACTAATCTCTGTTTCCATGGAAGCAGCTTTAAAACAGGACTCAAATACCATATCAAATTTATCAAACTCTGTTTCGCTTTTCACTAAAATCATTCTGGCCAAATAGTAAAATTCCGTCAGGCTGCTGTTACACATTCCTTTGCTCAATGCTTCCTGCAATGTCAGCCATTCACTTAATGTCACCTTTAACCCAGCTTCTTTCAGTGCATAGAAAAAATTGGTAAACATGATTTTTCACCCTTTGTTGTCACCTAATTAATAGTTTCCACGTCTTGCAGTTTCCATGTCTTCATCTTTCTTAACTACAACACCGATAAATGGAAGTTCTTTCTTAATCTTTTCTACAGGGATACCACCAATCTGTAACGCATTAATCCAATCAATCAATTCAGATGTACTCGGTTTCTTTCTGATATCTCTGAAAGAACGGATTTCATAAAATACATCCATTGCATTTTTTAATAACGCATCATCTACATTAGGAAAATGTACCCTTACAATTTCTTCCATGAGTGTTTTATCCGGGAAATCAATGTAATGGAAAATACATCTTCTTAAAAAAGCATCCGGTAATTCTTTTTCCGCATTAGAAGTAATAATTACGATAGGTCTCCGCTTTGCTTTTACGGTACGTTTTGTTTCATGAATATAAAATTCCATTTGGTCTAATTCCCACAATAAATCATTAGGAAATTCCAAATCTGCCTTATCAATTTCATCAATCAACAGAATCACCTGTTCTTCAGAATCAAAAGCCTCTCCCAATTTTCCAAGTTTAATATACTGACTGATATCATGAACATCATTTTCCCCAAATTGACCGTCATATAGTCTCTGAATTGTATCATACATATAAAGACCATCCTGGGCTTTTGTAGTGGACTTGATGTTCCAGATAATTAATTTTTTCCCTAAAGATTTTGCCACCGCTTCTGCAAGCATGGTTTTTCCGGTTCCCGGTTCCCCTTTAATTAAAAGTGGTTTCTGCAATGCAATGGCAACATTTACTGCTGCAAGTAACTGTTCACTTGCTACATATTCCTGTGTTCCCTGAAAGTTCTGTGTATTCACTACTATTCCTCCTTGGAAGTTCTTTTTCTTGAAAAACATCTATGCTTATGTTACGATAACTAGAAAATAAAAGCAAGAAATTTCCCCAATAACATCATTAAAATCATGCCTTATTGGATATTATTACTTCAGAAAGGAAAATGTATAATCACCCACTTCTAACGTGTATTATACAAGACAACATATATGAGTAATTTACACTTATCCCTAGAAGTTTTTCCACCAAAAAAAGAAGAAGATTTTCCAAACGCCCATGCAGTATTGGATTCTTTAAGTAAACTGAATCCTGAATTTATCAGTGTTACTTATGGTGCCGGTGGCAGCAACTCAAAAAAAACCGTAGAAATCGCTTCCTATATCCAGAACACTTTAAATATCCCTTCTGTTGCCCACTTAACCTGTGTAGGCAATACCAAACAGGATATTTTAAATGTTGTAAATGAGTTAAAAAAAGTAAATGTATCCCGTATTCTGGCACTTCGAGGTGACAGACCTTCTTACATGACGGATGAACAATTCAACGCAAGGGAATTTACTTATGCTACTGATTTGGTAACCTTTTTAAAGGAAAAAACGGACTTCACTCTATTTGGTGGCTGCTATCCGGAAAAACACTTTGAAGCACCATCCATGGAAGAAGATTTACAGCACTTAAAAGAAAAAACGGATGCCGGCTGTGGTATTTTAATCAGTCAGTTATTCTTTGATAACGATTTCTTCTATCGTTTCTTAGAAAAAGCCCAAAAAGCCGGAGTCAAAGCAGATTTCCATGCAGGAATCATGCCAATCACCACTGCCAAACAGTTAGGAACTACAGTCTCTTTATCCGGTTCCAGTGTTCCGAAAAAATTAGCTGATGTGATTGCTACATATGGTGATAATCCGGAAGATATGAGAAAAGCCGGAATTGACTTTGCCATTTCCCAGATTTTGGATTTACAGGCTCATGGGGTAACCGGAATTCATTTGTATTCTATGAATAAACCAAAGGTTACTGCAGAAATTGTAGCAGGAATCCGATAGTTGATTTTAGACATCTCCTCCTACAATAACAAAGTCTTAAACATAATTATAAATAAAGGGGCTGAAAATCAGCCCCTTATTTCTTTACTCTTCCCACGGTAATACCGCGTATTCTATTTTCTTATCGCGAACCATCAGTTCTCTTACCGCTTCATCTGCAGGTTTATTTTCAAACAATACCTTATTTACCTGTTCGATAATTGGAATGGACACATTATATTTTTCAGCTAATTTGATAGCGGCTTTGGCAGAATATACTCCTTCTACTACCATCTTAACTTCTTTCATGGCTTCATCCATACTCATTCCCTGACCGATTAACATACCGGCTTTACGGTTTCTTGAATGTAAACTTGCACACGTTACAATCAAATCACCAATACCGGAAAGACCGCTGAAGGTCTGTACTTTTCCACCCATGGCAATTCCTAAGCGTGAAATTTCCGCAATTCCCCTGGTAATCAATGCTGCTTTGGTATTATCTCCATAACCTAATCCATCCGCAATACCGGCTGCAAGGGCAACTACATTTTTCAGTGCTGCACCTAACTCAATGCCACAAATATCCGGACTAATGTATACACGGAATACTTCATTCATAAAGATATTCTGTACATATTCTGCTGTTTCTTTCTCTTTGGCTCCGACAACAATAGTTGTTGGAATCTCTCTTCCCACTTCTTCCGCATGAGACGGACCTGAAAGCACCGTTACCTTTGCTTGTGGTACTTCATCAGAAATAATTTCAGACATTGTCATTAATGTTGCTTCTTCAATCCCTTTTGCCACATTTACGATAATCTGTCCATCACCTACCAAATCTTTCAGATTATGAGAAGTGCTTCTAATGAATGGAGAAGGCACCGCCAATACCACAATTTCTTTTCCCTTTACGGTATATCCTAAATCAGTAGTAAATTCCATATCTTCCGGCAGTTTTACTCCCGGCAGTTTATCTACATGCTCTCTCTTTTCAGAAAGCATTTTTACTTCTTCTTCAATAATACTCCAGACACAAACCTGATGTCCGTTCTTATGTAATAATTTTGCCAGGGCAATTCCCCAGCTTCCTGCTCCAACTACACCAATTTTTGCCATGGTTTCCTCCATTCTGACAATACTTTAATAAAACATTGTCAAATATCTTATATTTTCAGATAGCTTCACTCTTTTTAGTCTTCCCCGTCTAGTCAGCTTTATTCTTCTTAAAAAGATAGGTTTTTCTCTCTGTGCCGGTTAACAAACGTTTGATATTCTCTCTATGTTTCCAATATGCCATTGCCATAAGTAAGAACGCAATGATGTACATCTCATTTAACATTCCCTGAGTCATATCTCCCAAATATCCTGCTTGTCCCATAATGAACAACTGAATTACAAATCCCGCATAGATTAAAAGGGAACCCAAAGATACATAGTGAGTTGTTATAAATATTCCTAAAAATACAATAAATCCCATGGGTATAAACCATGGATGGAAAGACAAAATTAATCCAAAAGTAGATGCAATTCCCTTTCCACCTTTAAACTGCATATAAAATGGAAAATTATGTCCCAGAATTGCTCCTGCCGCCGTATACAGAACCAACAAATACTCCATATTGGGGTCTGCCGTTCTTGGAATAATCAACAACCTTGCAACCATAATTGCCAAAATGGTTTTTACTACATCTCCTGCCAATACAATTAACCCTGCTTTGGTTCCTAAAACACGCAATGTATTAGTTGTTCCTGCATTACCACTTCCCATGGTGCGAATATCTATTCCATGCATTTTCCCATAAAAATATGCTGTTTGAAATGCTCCAAAAAAGTATCCTACAACCAAACATAATAAACGGATCATTATTAATTGTTATCCTTTCTTTCACGAATAATAAATTTCAAAGGTGTTCCTCTGAATCCGAATGCATTACGTATCTGGTTTTCAATATATCGGGTATAAGAGAAATGCATCAGTTCTTTATCATTTACAAAAATTACAAAAGTAGGTGGTTTTACCGCTGCCTGTGTAATATAGTACAAACGAAGTCTCTTTCCTTTGTCAGACGGTGGCTGCTGCATTGCAACTGCCTCTGTCATAATTTCATTTAACACACCTGTGCCAACTCTTAATGCACAGTTTTCAATAACTGCATCGATGGTATCAAAAAGTTTTGGTAAACGCTGGCCTGTTAAAGCTG
This sequence comes from Lachnospiraceae bacterium, assembly GCA_017521195.1. Lineage (GTDB taxonomy): Bacteria > Bacillota > Clostridia > Lachnospirales > Lachnospiraceae > SFDP01. Next base: position 6,779 of record JAFXGP010000010.1, on the reverse strand, counting down.
AGATAAATACCATTTCTGCATACTGCATAAAAGATAAGGTATCCTGAACTTTTCTTGTGAATTTATAAATAGTCTTATCATCTTTTTCAATGCTATCCCATTTATTTACCGCAATAATCATACCTTTTCCGCGTTCATGAGCAATTCCTGCAATCTTAGCATCCTGCTCCGTTACCCCTTCACTTGCATCAATTACCAGTACTACCACATCAGCTCTTTCAACTGCGCTGACAGTACGGATAATCATATAATGTTCCAAATCTTCTTTGATTTTATTTTTACGGCGAAGCCCTGCTGTATCTATAAACACATATTCTTTTCCGTTATGAACCACTTCTGTATCTACTGCGTCACGGGTGGTTCCGGCAATATCAGATACAATCAATCGGTTTTCTCCAAGTAACTTGTTAATTAATGAAGATTTACCTACATTAGGTTTTCCAACAATTGCGATTCTTGGTCTTTCATCTTCTTCTGTATCCATAGCTTGTCTGTCAAAATGGGAAGTAACCACATCCAACATATCACCAATACCTAAACGGTTTGCTGCTGAAATCGGAATAGGATCACCAATACCAAGATTATAAAACTCATAGGTATCTGCCATATATTTTTCAAAGCTGTCTACTTTATTTACTACAAGAACTACCGGTTTCTGGGAACGTCTTAACATATCTGCCACTTTAGCATCTGCGTCTACCAATCCCTGTTTTACATCTACAAGGAAAATAATTACATCTGCAGTATCCATAGCAATCTGTGCCTGTTCTCTCATCTGTGAAAGGATGATATCCTTGCTGTCCGGTTCAATACCTCCTGTATCAATCAAGGTAAAATTCATATCCAACCATGTAATGTCAGCATAAATTCTGTCTCGGGTAATTCCCGGTGTATCTTTAACAATTGCAATCTTTTCTCCTGCCAAAGCATTGAAAAGTGTAGATTTACCTACATTAGGTCTTCCTACTACTGCAACGATAGGTTTTCTCTTTCTATCTGCCATGTTTTCCTCCATTATTGTTCTTATAAAAAATATCTAGGTTTCTTATTTGTATGGTTACTATTTATTTAGTATCTTTTTTATAAAATCATATCCGCTTGATTTTACAATATCAACGGAAACTTGTAAAGTTTTTTCCAAATCCTGCACAGTATAATCATCTAACAATACGTCTTCTCCGCTTCGAAGAACATTCTCAGGAAGTAACATTCTGGTACCCAAAGGCAATTCTTTTCCCTGTGCGATAATATCTGTTCCGGTGAGAAGTCCGCTTACCGTAATATTTTCTCCAAAGAAATCATTACGGATAGCATGCACATGAATAGTAAGTCCTTCTACACTCTCTTCCATACGTTCTGCAGCTGTCTTAATACAAGGAAAACTCAGCTTTCCTGTAATGATTGAAATTTCTTCGTTGTGAAATATTTTTTCTCCTTGCTGTTCTTCCATTAATTGCTGTATCCCGTCTTCAAATTCATCCGTAAAAAGACGTAACATTCCTACTCCATTTTCCAGCTGCAGATAGCCGTCATAGGATTCTTCTTCCGGCAATTCTTCTTCTGCTAACAAATACCATTCATCGCTGGCATGAATAAAATGAAGTTCGTACTCCTCATAGGCTTTTTTCTGCCATTCATGAATTATTTTTAACACTTCCTTCGCATCTTCTTTATTAAATGGTTCCAACGGATATAAACCATCTCTATATTTTGATAATCCTACGGGTACTACAGATACACTTTCTAAACAAGGAAGATATTCATATAAATCACGGATACTTCTTTCTAATTCTTCCCCATCATTGACACCTTTACACAAAACAATCTGTCCATTCATAATGATTCCGGCTTCATAAAACTTCTTCACCTTTTCCAAAGCCTGTCCTGCAAAACGATTATTTAGCATTTTACATCTTAATTCCGGATTTGTAGTCTGAAATGAAATATTAATTGGTGAAAGATTATATTTAATAATTCTATCCACATCCTTATCAGACATATTGGTAAGAGTTATATAATTTCCTTGCAAAAAAGATAATCTGGAATCATCATCTTTAAAATATAATGTTTCTCTCATCCCTTTTGGCATTTGGTCAATAAAGCAAAAGATACACTTATTATGACAGGAACGATAATCATCCATAAGCCCATTTTCAAATACAATTCCTAAATCTTCATCCGGATCTTTGTCAATTTCCAGAAGCCACTCTTCCCCATCCGGTTTACGTATCAGAACCTCTATATATTCATCTTCCACATAGTATTGGTAATCAAAAATATCTTCTATTTCCTGATCATTAATAGCTACCAGTTCATCTCCGACTTCAATCTCTAATTCTTCCGCAATACTGCCTTCTAATACTTTATCTATAATGTGTCTGCTCTTTTTCATACATTTCTCCAAATCTTATATGATAAACGGATTACTCCCAATAGTATATTACCCGAAAAAACACTTTCTGTCACCTTAAACTTGACACTAAAACTATTGCCTATTATATTATAAGATGAAGAAAGATAAATTCGACAAATTGTTCCATAATGTCGTAATACAAAGATAAATATTTGGAGGATGAAATGCCAAACTTAAACACACTTGAAAATGCATTACCAGTGGCACCCTTAAAGTTGGTTGTCATGGATTCTGCTCAGAAAATGGGGGAAGAAATCAACAGTTACTTAGTAGAATTCAGAAAAAATATCAACAACAAATTTAGTAAAGAAACCGGTATTCAGGGATATATCGAAGATTCCTATTTTGCTAAAGCTGAATGTCCACGTTTCGGAACCGGCGAAGGAAAAGGTGTATTCAAAGAATCTATCCGTGGTAAGGACTTATTTATTTTAGTTGACGTATGTAATCATAGTCTTACTTATACAGTAAACGGTTATACAAATCATAAATCTCCTGACGATCACTATCAGGATTTAAAGCGTATTATTGCTGCTGCTACCGGCAAAGCACACAGAATTAATGTAATCATGCCATTTCTTTACGAAGGAAGACAGCATAAACGTTCCACAAGAGAATCTTTGGACTGTGCTTTTATGTTAGAAGAATTATATAACATGGGAATCGATAACTTTATTACTTTTGATGCTCATGACCCCCGTGTTGCTAATGCTATTCCGTTAAAAGGCTTTGATAACTATATCACACCTTTCCAGTTTGTACGCGCATTATTGGATGTAGAAAAAGATTTAATTATTGATAAAGATCATTTAGTTGTAATCAGCCCTGACGAAGGTGCATTAAACAGAACTATTTATTTTGCAAACGTGTTAGGTGTTAATACAGGTATGTTCTACAAACGTCGTGATTACACTACTATTGTAAATGGTAAAAACCCTATCGTAGCTCATGAATTCTTGGGAGATAAATTAGATGGTAAAGATGTAATTATCTTAGATGACATGATTTCCTCCGGAGAAAGTATGATTGATACTGCAAGACAGTTAAAAGAAATGAATGCCAAACGTGTATTTATCTGCTGTACATTCGGTCTCTTCACCAGCGGATTAGGTGTTTTTGATGAAGCTTATGAAAAAGGATATTTTGAAAAAGTAATTACAACTAATTTAAACTATCTTCCACCGGAAATTTATGAACGTCCATATTATGTTCAGGCAAACATGAGCAAATTTATCGCTTCTGTTATTGACTTCATGAACCATGATGTATCTACAGAAAATGTTCAGACTCCACCAGAAAAAATCCAGAAGATTCTTGATCGTTACAACAAACGTTTACCGTTAGAAGACGAAGATTAAATTTTATAATATTTGAAAAATGCATCGGTTTTATACCGATGCATTTTCTTATGCCTTATATATTGGAAACCATATCTTACTTCTTTTCTACTGCTGGGAACTTAATAATAGCTTTAAACAAATCTCCATCCACCCGGATTTCAAACTCGCCTCCCTGCGCTTCAATTAGATTTTTAGCTATAGATAATCCTAACCCACTACCTTCTGTCTGTCTGGATTGATCGCCACGGATAAATCTTTCCGTCAAATCACTTGCTTCCACTTCCAGGTACTTGGCTGAAATATTCTTAACCGAAAATACCTGCTTTTTATCATATCCTTCGCCTTCTTCTTCCATCTCAATATAGACTCTGGTTCCATGCATTGCATATTTCGATACATTCTGGAAAAGATTCTCCATAACTCTCCATAACTGCCCACTGTCTGCTTCTATAAACATTGGCAGCTCCGGCATCTTAGTTACTACTTGAAGATTACTTGCCACAAATTTTTCACTAAATTCTCCAATAGATTGTCTTACCAGTTCCGCAAAATTGATAGTATCTAAATGAATGGTAATATTTCCGGAAGAAATTTTTGAAGCTTCTACCAAATCATCAATCAACTGTTTTAACCGCTGGGATTTACTATCAAGAATATCAATATATCCTTGTATTCTTGTATCGTTGATATTCTCTCTCTTTAACAAATCAACATAAGTTATAATAGATGTTAACGGAGTCTTTATATCATGGGATACATTAGTAATCAAATCTGTCTTCAATTTTTCATCTTTCATACTGGTTTCAACAGCATTTCTGATTCCAACACCTATACTGTTTACAGAATCTGCCAGTTTTAAATTTTCACCATGGAGATGAGTTGTGTTAATGCGATATTTAGAATCTCCATTTTTAATTGTTTCTATTCCATCCACAATCTCTTCTCTCTGCTTACTCAAACGATAAAGGTATGCACCAACCAGCATGTCTAATAAAAATGCTCCTATAACACCGCCTACTCCCAGCAGAACTAAAATTAAATTGATCATAAGAAAAATTAAATACGGAATCCATGTTCTGGTTACAATTCCACCATTCTCAATAGTATGAACCACAAGATTCAAGGTCTTACTGTATACATTATAAATTAACGATGTTGTCCATAATTTCTTTGCTTTAATTCTACGGATAAACGAAAAATAATATCGAAGTGCAATTTCGTTCATTACAAAAGCAACTAATCCCAAGATTACAGGCATCATGACATAATTCAAGGTACCATTTTTGTATCCTCGCAACATCAATAAAACATTCTTAGCTAATACAAATTCTATTCCTATTGCCAACATTGTCCATATTTCTATCGGAAATCTGTCTTGTTTATGAATAGCATATTTTATTTCACCCTTCTCATCCCATATACGTCCTTCTTTATATGTGAGATAAATCAGAATTAAAAGTCCCAAGATTAATGCAGATACTCCGCAACCCAATAAGGTAATAAAATACGGACGGAATGCATCCAACTCATTTTTAACCATCTGAAGGCTGTCATTTACAGGATAATTAGTATCTACCCATATCCATACTCTGGTATCATCTCCAAAAGTATACTCATGTTCTTTTAACATGCTTCTCATATGTTTCGCCGAAATATCAGTGTTGGTATTTATCTGAACTTTGTCCGGATTAAAATACAGGAATTTTCCTCCCTGCTCTTTTACCATTGCTGTAATATCATCTACATTTTTTCCTTTAAACTGAAGTTCACTGTTGGTATAATACTGCAGCCCATTTTGATCAGGCACCTGAAAACAATATCCAATGTTTGTATTTTCCGCACTATACTGTTCCTTCATGCCAACATATTCTGTGTAATTACTGAACAGACTTTTTGCAGACTCTTCCAAATTATCTTTTAAAATCTCATATTCTTCTACATTAGAAGCACACTGCATCAAATCCTTACCATCTACAGTCTTATACCTTGCAATCAGAATTTCCATCTCATATTTATTATCACCTACAGCTTCCAGCCCCAGTTGCAAAGCATTATCTTCCGGTATTCCGCCAACTTCATTCGCAGCATATATTTCATTATATTCCTCAAAAGGTATCATTTCCTCAGTCATCTGTACAGGTTTACTATTTCCAAACAGCGCATTTAGTTCTTCCCAGCTGCCTACCACAGTTTTATAAGTAAACCCATAATTGCCCCAAGTAATCAAATCATCCAAATAATATTCTGCCTCAGGCATATTTTCAGAATTTCCGTTATTTCGGTTCGCATACTTCGTTACTTCTATTTTTTTACCCTCATCATATACACCGTTAGTTTCCAACTGATGTCTGATTACAACAAAACGTGTAATTTGTTCCATATTTCCTGACAATAATGCCTGAAAAATTTCCTTTTCTTCAAAAGATCTTTCCTGATCCAATGGTGATACCGCATAATGATATGTCGTTCCGTAGGATGTCGAAATATTAAAAAAAGAATTGATAAAGATAAATGTCATACTTACTGCAAGAACTACTGCTAAGAATCTTTCCATAAATAAGAACAACTCTCTCTTTTTATTGCTGATTACTTTCTTTTTCATAGTTTTACGTCCTCCCCTTCACTTTATCTGTAGTATTTATCTTGACAACAATAAATCACACCGCATATAATTTATAATTTTTCAATCTTATACCCAACGCCCCATACAACCTTTAAATATTTGGGTTCCTTGGGATTAATTTCTATTTTTTCACGGATATGACGGATATGTACTGCTACTGTATTATCCGCTCCGATAGCTTCCTCTTCCCAGATATATTCATAAATCTGTTCAATGGAAAATACCCTACCCTGATTTTTAACCAGTAAAAGTAAAATATTATATTCTATCGGTGTTAATCTTACACTTTCCCCATCCACAGTAACTTCTTTGGTATCATCATTGATTACTAAATCACCGGTTTTGTATATCAATTTGTTTTCCTGCGCCATATTCCCCAATTTCGTATAGCGTCTTAACTGTG
>JAFXGP010000061.1 GCA_017521195.1 Lachnospiraceae bacterium | reverse complement strand
GCCATATGTCCTACTTATTATCCCCTCGCATGTATATAGTTATACATACAAAATTATTTTACTATAAATTGCAATTTTTTTGTACCCCCTAAATTGTAAGGAAGTTTATGATCCTTATTTTTTCTTTTTACAATATTTATAATAAAAAATGCTCATATACCATTATTGTAATGAGCACCTTCCTTTTATTCCCAACATATTTCTCTTAAAATTTCTTCCTTTGTTTTTCCTAAAACAAAACTTAATTCTCCATATAACTGTTCTTCTGCCAAATGAAAATATTTTTCATCAACAACCGTAGTTTTCTTTCCACTTTCCAAACGTGACTGCTTTCTTAAATAAAGTGTTTTTAAAATTTTTATTAATTCTCTACAGTCACATCTTCCTAACGTTTCCTTGTAACAAACTTCCCTTTCTCTTTCATTTCCAATCCAAATTTCTTCCAAGTCAGAAACCTCTTTTAAAAGATCATTTGCTTCTTCCCGCGTGAGAACATTTCGCATAATAGTCTTGTTATTTTCTACCGGAGCATATACCACTGCTGTCGTTTCCTTATAAGGCTGCAATGTATAATATTCCTTATTATTATCAAGCATAGACATATCTATTTTTCCTTTTGCTACTACTTTACAAACACCATATTTTCCATATATTATCATTTCTCCAACTTGAAACATATTTCACACTCCATTTCTTAACAAAAACCATTTTACTCTTTTATTTTATCATTGCAAAAAATTTTTCGTAAGAAATTTTTCCTTAAAAATTTACTATTTTTTTTAATAACAAATGACATTCTCTATATTTTTTTGTAAAATGAAGTTAACTGCTTAATATATAAATAAAATATGGAATTTCAAACTTTGAATTCCTTTTTAGGGAGGTAACTATGAGAAAAATTAAAGTAAAAGAATTAACTGCAGAAAGCTTCAAACACTACGGTACTTTTGCAAGTATGGTAAATCCGGAAGGACCAAGTCTGGGTGATTTCTATAACGATCAGGTAGAATTCCCGGTATCCGGAAATCTTCCTATCGCCTTCTCTCCATTGGTAAGTCATAAACCGGAAAAAATGATTATCACAACTGTAGAATATCATGATACTACTTGTGAAGGTGTTCTTCCTTTAGATGACGATGCTATCCTTCATGTAGCACCTGCCTCCAAAGAACCTGTTCCGGAATTAACCGAAGCTTTCTATGTACCAAAGGGGACTTTTGTAAAATTAAATGTGGGCGTTTGGCACTTGGCTGCTCTCCCGGTACACAATGATGTTATGCATGTTATGATTACTCTTCCGGAACGTATCTATATGAGCGACTGTGTAGTTGTAGAATATAAAGAAGAAGATTATATTGAAATTGAGATGTAAATCATGAAAATTCTTGTAAGTAAATTATTAAATACAGAAACTACAACATTTGTACGTGGGTTTCTATTGTATAGAAAGAAAATAGGGAAATCGAAAATTCGATTTCCCTATTTTTTTTCCTCTTATTCCATTCCGAGCACTTTATAATCCTGATCCTCTACAACTTTTCTCAAAACATCATCTGCCACTTCTTCTGTTAAAGTAACGATAGCGGTTCCGTCTTCATGACTTACTATTGCTTCTTCTACCTGTGGAAGTGCTTCCAATACTTTTTTTACTCTTGCTGAACAGTGTCCGCACATCATTCCTTCAATTGTCATTTTCTTTGTCATAATCTTAATCTCCTTCTCTTTATGTTTTATTTTTTTATCTTTTTTACTATCCCTTACATCAAAAAAGTTTAATCTCAATGCATTTGTCACTACGCAAAAACTGGATAAGCTCATAGCCAATGCTCCAAACATCGGATTCATTTCCCATCCAAAAATCGGTATCCACAGTCCTGCTGCCAAAGGAATTCCAATAACATTATAGGCAAATGCCCAAAACAGATTTTCATGAATATTCTTTCTTGTCTGACGACTCAAACGAATGGCTGCCGGCACATCCAGAAGTCTACTCTTCATTAATACCACATCTGCCGCATCCATAGCAATATCTGTTCCGGCTCCAATGGCAATTCCTATATCTGCTTTCGTCAATGCCAAAGCATCGTTAATTCCATCCCCTACCATAGCAACCTTTCCCTTTTGTTGTAAGCGACGGATAACTTTTTCTTTTCCATCGGGAAGGACTCCGGCAATGACTTCATCCACTCCTGCCTGATGTCCGATAGCCTGAGCTGTTTTTTCATTATCTCCGGTAAGCATTACCACATGAATTCCCATATTTTTCAGTTCTTCAATCGCTTGTTTGCTGTCTTCCTTAATCACATCTGCTACTGCTATGGTTCCAAGGAAAATTTCATTTTCTACAAAGAATAATGGTGTTTTTCCTTCCAATGCTAACTTAGAAGCCTGAGCCTGAATCTGTGTTTGTAATTCAGACTCCATTTTCACTTTAGATAAAATAAATTTCAGGTTACCGCCAATTAACTTTTTACCATCCAATGTTCCCATAAGACCATTTCCTGGCAATACTTCAAAATTGGATACATCTTTTTTTATCAAAGAGTTTTCATTTCCATATTGAAGAATCGCCTTTGCTAAAGGATGCTCACTTTTGGCTTCCAGACAAAAAGCGGTTTCCAACAACACTTCTTCTGTAATTCCTTTTGCCGGAATCATATCTGTAACATGAGGCTCGCCCTTGGTAATGGTACCTGTCTTATCCAAAGCCACAATTTCTACTTTTCCCGTTTCTTCTAAAGAAGTCGCAGTTTTAAATAAAATTCCATGTTTGGCTCCCATACCGTTTCCCACCATAATTGCTACCGGTGTGGCAAGTCCTAAAGCACAGGGACAACTGATAACCAACACAGAAATTCCTCTTGCTAAAGCAAACCCTACTGTTTGTCCACATAACAACCATACAAATGTTGTAATTAGAGCGATGGTAATTACTGTTGGAACAAAGACACCGGAAACTTTATCTGCAATCTTAGCAATAGGCGCTTTAGTCGCTGCCACATCACTCATCATCTGTATAATCTGGGAAAGGGTAGTATCTTCCCCTACTTTTGTGGCTTCGCAGCGGATAAATCCGGATTGATTTATAGTCGCTCCATAAACCATGTCACCAATTTCTTTGTCCACCGGAATACTTTCTCCTGTTAAAGCAGATTCGTTAACAGCACTGTGACCATCAATTACAATTCCGTCTACCGGAATACTTTCTCCCGGGCGTACTACAAACAAATCACCCTTTTTTACCTGTTCTATAGGAACTTCTTTTTCTATATCATCAATTAACAAAACTGCAGTCTTGGGTGCCAGACTCATAAGTCCTTTTAAGGCATCAGTGGTTTTTCCCTTGGCTCTTGCTTCTAACATTTTCCCGACAGTAATTAAAGTAAGTATCATGGCCGCAGATTCGAAATAAAATTCATGCAGATAATGATGTGCTTCCATCATATTTCCATTTGCCATCTCTGTGGTCATAGCAAACAAAGCATACACACTATATACAAGAGATGCTCCGGAACCTAAGGCGACTAAAGTATCCATATTAGGAGCTCTATGAAGCAGACCTTTAAATCCATTAATAAAAAACTTCTGATTAATTACCATAATTATTATAGTTAACAGCAACTGTAATAATCCTAGTGCTGCAGGGTTCAATGCAAAATACTTTGGCACCGGCCATCCCCACATCACGTGTCCCATGGAAAAATACATCAGTACCAATAAAAATCCTAGGGATGCGAACAATCTTCTTTTTAAGATTGGTGTTTCTTTATCTTTTAATGCCTCTTCCTGATTGTTTCGTGAAGATATCGTTTCTTTTTGATTCTCTATGGATGCCCCATATCCTGCATTTTCTACCGCATTTATAATCTCTTCATCAGTAGCGCTTCCTTCCACACTCATGGAATTGGTCAGTAAACTGACTGCACAGGATGTTACTCCTTCAAGTCCTCCCACTGCTTTTTCCACACGGGTACTGCAGGCGGCACAACTCATGCCTGCTACTTGGAATTTTTTCATTGGATTTTCCTTTCTTTGTTAGTTATAACTAATTATATACCTTATTATGCTGATTTTTCAAGAATAACCAAACAAGCAAAACCTGCATACTATAAATAAAAAAGGACTTTTTATGCCATCATATCAATTAACACCAAGAGTCCCTCTTATCGAGGCTTTATCAACTGACCGCCCCAAAGCCATGGCCTGGGTCGCAGATAACAAAGATAATCCTAAGACTAGTGGTCTTGTAAAATTCTATCAACCTTCCAACGGAGGCGTTTTAGTAGAAGCAGAATTTTTTGGTCTCCCTTATTCTCCTATGGCTAACAATTCTGATTTCTTTGCCATGCATATTCATAATTTCCCGGACTGCGGGTATGATTTTGCCAATGTAGGCACTCATTATAATCCTGAAAATCTTCCTCACCCTTTCCATGCAGGAGATTTACCTCCTCTTTTATCCAATCAGGGTTATGCATGGACTGCTTTCTTTGACCGTCGATTTACCATTGATGATATTATTGGCAAATCTGTCATAATTCACGCACATGGGGATGATTTTATGACCCAGCCTTCCGGTAATCCCGGAAAAGGCATTGCCTGCGGAGATATTCGAAGGACATATTAGAGTAAAACAGACAGTTGCAGTTACTTTGCAGCTGTCTGTTTCACTATTATATAGATTTCTCAATAATTTTCTTCAATTCTTCAATTTCTTTATCACTTAATTTGTGGTTATTAGTAAACGCCGCTACAAACTTTGGCAAGGAACCGGAAAAAACTTCTTCTACAAACTGTTCACTTATATTAGCATAAAATTCTTCCTCTGATACCAGACTTCTTACCACACCTTTTTCATTTATAAATAATCCTCTTTCACACAAACGCTTTAAAATCGTATAAGTGGTAGATTTCTTCCAACTTAATTCCTGCTCACACAACTTCACTAGCTCTCCATCAAATCTTCCAATGTCATATCTTCCTCTGTCAAGCCTATTGCCTTTATCTCACCTTCCTGTGTAGTGAGCAGTAATTGACTTCTTTCCAAATATAAATACAAAGTATCAAAAAATTTCATTACTTCCTGACTGTCAACAGCCCCTTTCTCAAAATCAAAAGAATAACTATCCTTTGCCAGAATCTGAATTTTATTTTGTCCCACAACCCGATAAACTTCATAGCTATACTCTCCGAAAGTATCCCTGTCATCTATATATACATTGACTAGAAAATCATCTTCTGATATAAATACCGTATTCCATCCTGCTCTTGCAGTATGTGCAAACTCATGGAACAGCAAATTTCCATGAAAATCTTTTACCTCCACAAGCATTCATGTTTACATTTATAAATGCTATGTTATAATATTTTTGTTACCGCCCCTATACTAGTAGCAGAAAGGGGGCATGATGGAATACATAGCGCCATTTTTTGTTGTTGTCATGGCTAGATTTTTATAAAAACACTTTCAACTCTCTGGAAACACAATCTTTCACTTGCTCCATAATAGAAATACAATTTTTTCTTTTCATTCCTGCTTTTATACCAACGTTTATGATTTCTTTTTCTCCCGGATTTGTTCCATTTCCATCTACAGAAGTAGTGTGTTCACCAAAATAAGTATTGCTATATGTTAAATCATACGCTGGACTAAGCCTCCAACCATTAAGACCCTCATCATATAAAAAACTAAAATTCTTTGCATGATCATCCCTGTTATGTGCAAATACATTAAAGCACATTCTTCGAAACATATTCTCCAGATCTTCTTTATTTTCTCTTGTAAGAATTCTTGTTAATTTCATAAGTGTATGATAATCCAAACAAGGTGCTTTATAGTCCGCTTCCAATAAAGCAGCCGCAGAAGCTACGTGAATCTTATTTTTTTTACTATCTTTCTCAAGTCGATCAAATCGAATCGTTCCAAAGTATCCTTTACATAACTCAGACGGAAAAAGCTTCGTTTCTGTCATATTTATGCCACACTTTTTTGCACACTTTGAATAACTATATTCCTGATATCCAATATCTTTAGAATCTACATGTGCCGGAAACTTAATAATCCAGTCTTTATCATCTATATTAGTTAAAATTTTAGGCCTGGCACCACCACTGCTTCCACCCATTTTATATAAAAGATCTAATTCTTCAGAATATTCTGTTTGGAGGAGTTTTTCGCACTGTTCTGCCAAATAGTCAAAATTTTTTAAAATAACCTCTTCTCCTAATACATAATCAGGCTCATATTCCAACGCTCCCATTCCGTTTTTTCCTACTAAAGCCAGTCTGTCAAGAACTGTGATATTACTATTCATACCGTGCTCTTTCAACATTCTATCTAACAAAAGTCTCCCCCATGCATCCGGCAGACTATCTGCAAAAACTCCAAACAAACCATCAAAAATATAATTGTTAGGAACAAAAACTTTTGCTTCTAAAGGTAACGAAAAAGGACTTATAGAAAAACCTGTTTTCAGCCATTCATCATCATAAGAAAAAGCAATCTTTCCATGATTGGTTAATGCCAACATTCCTACATAACGATTGTGATATTTTACTTTTAATATTTTCAATCCTAGTTTTATATCATTTTTGTTCATTTATAACCTCCTGTATGGATTTATAAGGAACTTCTGTAAAAATTGCCTTTATTCCATTTACTGCATCTAATGCTATTGCAATTTTAGTTAAGGATAAAAAACTAATATTTCCTGTTGCTTCAAATCTTTTTATAGATGCATAACTGACACCGGACATTTTGCTCAATTTCTGCTGTGATATACCTAATCTCTTTCGTAAATTTTTAACATTAGACGCAACTGCCACATTTATTTCTTCTGGTGTTTCCCAAATATAATGATTCAATATAGTCACCCTTTTTAACTTTTTTATTTTAATTATAGCTAATATATGAGCTTTTTTCAATATTTATACATCATTATAGCTAATATATGAGCCATTAATACCAAAAATATTATAGTTCTGCAACCGTAATAATCTAAAAACTCTCCGTCCACTATTGATCTGACCCCAAAAAGTTAGACAAAATCGAATTAAGCAACTAATGAGGATTGAATCCTGTATTGTACAGGACTCAGTCCTTTTAGTTTGCACTTAATTCGTTTGTGATTGTAATAATTAATGTATTTTTCAAGTTCTATTTTAAACTCATCCATTGATGAGAAATCTCTTAAATATAAAAGCTCAGATTTCAATAAACCGAAGAAATTTTCCATAACTGCATT
>JAFXGP010000060.1 GCA_017521195.1 Lachnospiraceae bacterium | reverse complement strand
CTTGTAAAGTATTCATAGTATTGTCCTTTCGTTCTATAAAGTTGTAGACACTTTTGTAGACACTTTCGGACAATGTGCTTTTCTCCTTTATTTTTCAAGCTTTTTTTCGGGCGTTCAAGTTCGAATCCCGTCTCGTGCTTGTAGAAGCAGATACATGTATCTGCTTTTTTTGTTCATAAAATTTGCCGGGGTATAAAACAAAATACCCCGGCAATCTCTTTTTATATTTTTCTATTTTCGTCTTAATCATAGAACACCTGCATCAGGGCAAGTCCCTGCGCCGGCGCTAAAAATCCCGCTTTTACACGTTCTCCGCTTTCAAAAGCTTCAAGTATACTTTCAGGTTCACGTCTGTGTTGACCGATTTCCAACAAAGTTCCCATAAGGATGCGAACCATATGATACAGAAATCCATCCCCATAAAAGGTAAATACTAATTCCTCATTAACCTGCTCCATTTTAATTTCGTGAATAGTTCTTACGGTAGACTTCTTTGTATTTTTCTTAACTGTAAAAGCTTTGAAATCATGTTTTCCTTCTAAATAGGAAATCCCGACTTTCATAGCTTCTAAATCTAATTCTTCCGGCACCTGAAATACATATTTTCTGTCAAATACCCGTGGAATACTGCTGTTCAAAACACGATATCTGTAGATTTTTCCGGTAGCATTTAGTCGTGCATGAAAGCGCTCACCTGCTACCACAACAGACAATACTCCAATATCTTCCGGAAGATACTGATTCATATAATCCCTGATTTCCTCCGGACTCATATCCACATCACAGGCAAAACTGATTACCTGTCCATAAGCATGTACTCCTGCATCGGTTCTTCCGCTGGAATTCACCTCCACATTTTCCCCTGCCATTTTTGTAAGCAATGCTTCCAATTTCCCCTGTATGGTATTATCCGTACTAATCTGCTTCTGCCACCCTTGATAACGGGTTCCTTCATATTGCAGTACTGCTCTATAATTTCGTTTCATTCTTTTTACTTTCCTCTAATTCTTCATCGGTAAATTTCCTGAATTCCTGAAATCCACGCCACAAAATCCTAATACTGTTTTTACTATTATAAAAAAAATCCGCTTCATTCATTGCTAATACCAATATTCCTATAGGCACTGCGGCAATCATTCCAATAACTCCTGCAAGTTTATAACCTACATATAAAAGTATTAAAGTTGGAATCGTATCCATACCCATAGATTTTCCTATTACCTTGGGCTGAATCAGTTGACGGACCAACTGACTGACTCCCCAAATAATTACTAATGCCAATGCATACAAGTATTTCCCACTTAGCAACTTAAATATTGTCCAGGGAATTAAAACCGTACCTGTTCCGAATACCGGCAACATATCTAAAAACGCAATAGGTACGGCAACAAGATACCAGTATGGTACCTTTATCACCAACAAGCCCACACATATAACCAAATATACCCAAATTTCTATTTTAAACTGGGCTTTTAAATATCCTGCCATTACATCCACAATAGTTTCTTTTAAAACAAGACATTTTTTTATGAAACCTTCCGAAAATGTCTTGTTAAAAATATTTAAAAAATAATTTTTTTCCGCCACAAAAAAATAAAATGACAAAAGTCCCATGGTAACAGCAATTATAATTTTCGGAACATTTCCCACATAATTTTTCACAGCATCTGCTGTAGACATACTTAATCTTCCTATCAGAATACTAATATCCGTCTCTATGTTCTGTCTCCATTCACCGGCTTTTTCCACTATTTCCGGCGGCAGATTATCAATCACCGGGGACAATTTTTTAACAAAGCTCACATACTCAATTTCCATATCATCCCACAATTTCGGTATAATATGGAAAAAATCCATTACTTCCAACAGTAAACGATTTCCAATACTATAAATCAAGAAACCGATTCCCGCAATTACTGACACAATCACTAACACAGAACCGGCTCTTCTTCCTATTTTCATTGTCTTTTCCAAAAAGTGAACCACAGGACTTACACTCCATGCCAGAATTCCTCCTATAATAAAGGGCATAAACAGCAAAATTATTTTTGGTGCAATGAATACACAAAACAAAATAATTGCTAAAATCAAAATCAAATTTGTGCATGCTTTCCCATATTTTCTCGGAATTCCTGTCATATTTTCACTTCCCTGATTTACTTTTATTCAACTCTGCGATGTTCTCTTTTGTTTTTAAGCTTCATCTACAGGATTTGCTTCCTGTTCCCTTGCCAGATAAGAGTCCAATAAATCATAAATTTCTTCTCTCCCCTGCTTTGTCTGGGCAGAGAATGGAATTACAATAGTTCCGGGCACCACCTGAAGTCCTGTCTTTAACATTTTAATATGTTTCTGAATCTGACTTCTATTTATTTTATCCAATTTTGTCGCAATAATTACAGGCTCGTATCCCTGATTTAAAATCCACTGATACATCTGCTTGTCATTAGCTCCGGGATCATGGCGGATGTCAACCAACAAAAATACCAACCGGAGTTTTTTAGATTTATGAAGGTATTTTTCAATCATTTTCCCCCATTTTTCTTTTTCGGACACACTAACCTTAGCATATCCGTATCCGGGTAAATCTACAAAATACATTTCATCATTAATATTGTAAAAATTAATAGTCTGGGTTTTCCCCGGCTGGGCACTGGTTCTTGCCAATGATTTACGATTCATCAAGGCATTAATCAGAGAGGATTTTCCTACATTACTTTTCCCTGCAAATGCTATTTCTATATGTTCATTTTCCGGCAACACACTGGTTATACCGCAAACGGTTTCCAGGCTTACATTTTTAATTACCATATTTTTTCCTTCCTTATATACGTGCAATGTATGTCTCTGTGAAACATACATTGCCTCAACTTACACAAATGCCTGTTGAATAACTTCACTCATTCTTTCCACAAATATAATTTCCACTCCGGATTTTATTTCTTTGGAAATTTCTTCCACATCTTTTTCATTTTCTTTTGGAACCAGTACTGTTTTAACACCTGCTGTTTTGGCCGCAAGAATTTTTTCTTTTAATCCCCCGATAGGAAGTACACGTCCACGAAGAGTAACTTCACCGGTCATGGCGATATCTGCCCTTACTTTTCTCTCCGTTACTGCTGAAAGAATGGCTGTTGCCATGGTAATTCCTGCGGAAGGACCATCCTTTGGTACCGCTCCTTCCGGAATGTGAATGTGAAAATCATATTCCTTAAAGGAATTTTCCGGTATTTTATATTCTTCACTTACGGAACGTACAAAGCTGACTGCTGTTCTTGCAGATTCTTTCATTACATCTCCTAACTGACCTGTCAATTCAATGTCACCTTTTCCCGGCATCTTATTAACTTCAATCTGCAAGGTATCTCCACCAACACTTGTCCAAGCAAGTCCCCGTACAATTCCCACTTCATCCTTTTCATTGATGGTATCTAAGGTATATTTTTTCTTTCCTAAATATTTGCTTAAGTTGCTTCCCGATACACGGATTTTTTTGTTTTTATCCTTTAGCAATTCTCTGGCAGCTTTTCTGCACACAGAACCAATGGTTCTCTCTAAGGTACGTACCCCGGCTTCCCTGGTATAAAACTGAATCATATCTTTTAAGGCATTATCACTGAATACCAACTGGCTTTCTTTGATTCCATTTGCTTTTAACTGTTTTTTCACCAGATGCTTTTTCGCTATATGGAATTTTTCGTTAGCTGTATAACTGGTTACTTCAATTACTTCCATACGGTCCAGCAACGGACGTGGTATTGTAGAAGTGGAGTTAGCTGTTGCAATAAAGAATACATCGGATAAATCCACCGGTATTTCCACATAATGATCTCTAAAGTGACTGTTCTGTTCACTATCCAACACTTCCAACAAAGCAGAGAAAGTATCTCCTTTATAATCATTACTTACTTTATCAATTTCATCTAACAGAATCAGCGGATTTCTTACTCCTGCCTGTTTCATACCATTTACAATTCGTCCCGGCATGGCTCCCACATAGGTTCTCCTATGACCGCGGATTTCCGCCTCATCTCTCACACCGCCAAGACAAATACGTACATATTTTTTATTTAAAGCCTCTGCTACACTTCTGGCAATGGAAGTTTTTCCGGTTCCCGGAGGTCCCACAAGACAAAGAATAGAACTGCTGCCTTTTTTAGAAAGAGCACGAACAGCTAAAAATTCCAAGATTCTCTCCTTTACCTGTTCCAAGCCATAGTGATCATCGTTCAGTTTCTTTTCTGCTCCGTCGATATCCAGATTATCCTTACTCATTTTATCCCAAGGTAATTCCAGTAAGGTTTCAATATACCCTCGTTCCACCGCATGTTCGGAACTGTGAGAGGAAAGATTTTTAAAACGTGCAATCTCTTTTTGAATCTTTTCTTTTACTTCTTTTGGAGCTTTTAACTTGGAAAGTGCCTCTTCAAAATGGTCTGCATCACTGCCTTCCTGATCTTCTCCCAGTTCTTTACGGATAAACTTCAACTGCTCACGAAGTAAAAATTCTTTCTGGTTCTCTTCCACTTTTCCCTTTACAACTTCGGACAATTTATTCTTAAGCTTACCAATTTCAATTTCTTTGGCAAGAATCTTAATCATTTCTTCGTAACGTTCTTTTACTTCGATACTTTCAAGAACCTTTTGTTTCTTGTCATATGTAAGAGGCATATTAATAGCAAGCTGGTCCAACAATTCTGCCAGACTATCTGCTCTTTCTATATGAGAGGTAAGACTTTTCGCAATTTTAGGATTCAGCATGCTGTATTTTCCAAGCATTTCCCGGATTTGACGAAGCATCGCTTCTTCTTCTACGGAAAGTTCCTCTTCTTCCTGTTCTTCGATTATCTCTTCCACAATTCCGGTTATGCTTGCTTGTAAAAATTCATCCTCAGGATTTTCCAAAGCTACCACTTCTAATTCTTCTAACTTAGCGCGGCTCACACCTTCTACTAAAACACGAACCAAACCTCCGGGAAGCTTGCTTACCTGTTTTACAGTTGCAATAGTACCTATACCGTACACATCTTCCTGTGTAGGTTCTTCCACAGAAACGTCTCTTTGTGCTACCAAAAACAGTTTCTGTTCCTGCATCATTGCCTGCTCTACCGCAATAATGGACTTTTTTCTGCTGACATCAAAATGTATAATCATATTTGGGAAAATAGTTAAGCCTCTAAGCGCAATCGCCGGCATTACTTCCCACAAATTTATTTCCTTTGTTTCCATAATTATTTCCTTTTCTATTAAAAAGGGCTGTCATATGGCAGCCCTTTTCCAAGTCATTTCTCTTCTCTTAATAGCGGATTACAACGGGCTCACTAATACCTTCTACCGCTTCTTTTGTTATCTTACATTCCTTGATGGTCTCATCAGAAGGAATCTCATACATAACATCCATCATAACATTTTCCATAATAGAACGAAGACCTCTGGCGCCGGTTTTTCTCTCCACTGCCATTCCTGCAATAGCATCTACTGCATCATCTTCAAAGCTTAATTTAACACCATCATAACCAAATAACTTACGATACTGTTTGATTAATGCATTTTTAGGTTCTTTTAAAATACGAACCAAGGCGTCTTTATCCAGTCCTTCCAAAGCCACATTAATGGGAACTCGACCGATAAATTCCGGAATTAAACCGAATTTCACTAAATCCTGTGGTGTTACCTGACGTAACAGTTCTCCAATTTCTAAAGTGTTTTTGGAAGCAACTTCCGTATTAAAGCCAATGGATTTACGGTCTAATCTTGTTTCGATGATTTTTTCCAAGCCATCAAACGCACCACCGCAAATAAATAAAATATTGGATGTATCAACCTGAATTAACTCCTGGTGAGGATGTTTACGACCTCCCTGAGGCGGTACACTGGCAACGGTTCCTTCTACAATTTTCAACAATGCCTGTTGTACACCTTCACCGGAAACATCTCGTGTAATAGATACATTCTCACTTTTCTTTGTAATTTTATCAATTTCATCAATATAGATGATACCTCTTTCAGCTCTTGCAATATCATAATCTGCCGCCTGAAGAAGCTTAAGCAGGATATTTTCTACATCTTCACCTACATAACCCGCTTCTGTTAAAGTAGTAGCATCCGCAATGGCAAAAGGAACATTAATAATCTTTGCCAAGGTCTGGGCAAGATAAGTTTTACCGGAACCTGTTGGTCCAATCATAATAATATTACTTTTCTGTAATTCAATTCCATCGTCATCCTGTTTTGCTGTAATTCTTTTGTAATGATTATACACAGAAACTGCCAAAACTTTTTTGGCTGCTTCCTGTCCGATTACATATTCATCCAAATGAGCTTTGATTTCTGCAGGCTTTAACAGATTAATATCATCACTGTCTATAATTTCTTCTTCATCTTCATATTCTTCTTCAATAATATCCGCGCAAATGTCTACACATTCATCACAAATATAAACTCCGGAAGGACCTGCAATTAATTTGCGGACCTGATCCTGAGTTTTATTGCAAAAAGAACATCTTATATCAGAATTTCTTGCCATGTTAACTCCATCCTAAATCATTTTCCAAATGATCTATTCTTACTATTATTATCAAAATTTATTTTGCACTGATATCGCTGTGAGAAGTGAAAATAGCATCAATTAAACCGTATTCTTTTGCTTCTTCTGCTGTCTTCCAGTTATCTCTTTCTGTATCAGCTGCAATAATTTCAATATCTTTTCCTGTATTTTCAGCTAAAATTCTATTTAACTTTTCTTTTGTTCTTAAAATATGTTTTGCAGCAATTTCAATTTCTGTTGCCTGCCCCTGAGCTCCGCCAAGTGGCTGATGAATCATAATTTCTGCATTAGGAAGTGCGTATCTCTTACCCTTGGCACCACCTGCCAAAAGAAATGCTCCCATACTTGCTGCCATACCGATACATACAGTAGAAACGTCACACTTAATGAAGTTCATAGTATCATAAATAGCCATGCCTGCAGTTACGGAACCGCCCGGGCTGTTAATATATAAATGGATATCTTTATCCGGATCTTCTGCTTCTAAAAACAATAACTGTGCAACAACCAATGATGCTGTTGTTTCGTTTACTTCTTCACCTAAGAAAACAATTCTTTCTTTTAAAAGTCTTGAAAAAATATCGTAGGAACGTTCTCCCCTACTTGTCTGTTCAACGACATAAGGTACTAAACTCATTTTAATCTCCTTTTTAAAACCTTAATAATTGCATTATGGTTTCCTTAAACAAAAATATTGATATAAAAGGGGCTACCACACGGGTAACCCCTTACTACACTGTAGTCTTATCTTTTGAAGATTGCAACTTATTTAAAAGAAATTTTAGATTCTTTTAATGTTTTTGTTGCTTTTCTTAGCAAACTTTTAAAAATTATTCAGCATCTGCTGCTTTTGCTTTTTTAGCACGTGGTTTTACTTCTTTTGCATTATCAACTACAAATTCTACAGCTTTAGCTACTGCTAAATCTTCCATGATCTGAGTTTTTCCTGCTTCACCAAGCATTTCTTTTACTTTGTCAGCTTCCATCTGGTAAGCTTCTGCCATCTTAGCAACTTCTGCATCAAAGTCTTCTTCTGTAGCAACTAAGTTTTCAGCTTTTACAACTGCTTCTAATACTAAACGGGATTTGATTTTGTTTTCAGCATTAGGTTTTACCTGTTCCATCATCTTAGCTGTTGTAAGACCTGTGAACTGGAAGTACTGTTCCATAGATAATCCCTGAGACTGCAATCTCTGAGCAAAATCATCTACCATCTGTCTTTGCTGTGTTTCAATCATTGCTTCCGGAATGTCCATTTTAGCATCATCAATGATAGCCTGAATTACTGCATCTTCTTTTGCATTTTTAACGTCTTTTTCTCTTTTTGCGATTAAGTTAGCTTTTACATCAGCTTTGTATTCATCTAATGTGTCGAATTCAGAAACTTCTGCTGCGAATTCATCATCTAATTCAGGAAGCTGTTTTTCTTTGATTTCTTTTACAACAACTTTGAATACTGCCGGCTGTCCTGCTAATTCTTCTGCCTGATATCCTTCAGGGAAAGTAACATTAACTTCTACTTCTTCACCGATATTTTTACCGATTAACTGATCTTCGAATCCAGGAATGAACTGACCGGAACCGATAGTTAACGGATAGTTTTCACCTTTACCGCCTTCGAAAGCAACGCCGTCTTTGAATCCTTCAAAATCGATTACTGTCTGATCGCCATCTTTCACTGCTCTGTCTGTTACAGATATACTTCTCGCATTACGTTCTCTTTCTTTTTCAACTTCTGCATCAACTTCTTCATCTGTTACAGTTACTTCTACTTTGTCAACTTTAACACCTTTGTATGCACCTAATTCAACTTCCGGTTTTAAAGCAACCTCAGCTGTAAAGATGAATGGTTTGCCTGCTTCTAACTGAACGATTGCAATCTTTGGAGAAGAAACGATTTCTTCTTCACATTCATCATATGCTTTTTCGTAAGCTGCCGGAATTAATTCATTTGCAGCATCTTCATAAAATACTTCTTTTCCGTACATTTTTTCTACCATCTGGCGTGGCACTTTACCCTTACGGAATCCAGGAACACTGATGTTCTTTTTCTGTTTCTGGAAAACTTTTTCGATTGCTTTTTCTAATTCATCAGCACTAACTTCGATTGTAAGTTTTGCCATATTGTTTTCTAATTTTTCTACCTGTAAGCTCATTTATCTATTTCCTCCTATAAAGCTCTTTGGCTTTTCCTCTTTTTTCAAAGCATTATCTGCCAACAATCGCGACAATTATAACACATACATTCCCATATTTCCAGTATTTTTTAGTTTATATCCTCTCTTTTCTATAGAAACACAAACCATTCTTGTCAAAAAAACAATTTTTTCATTTTTTTACCATAATAATAAAACAATTATTGCACAAAATAATATCAGGATAAGCGATAAAACTTGCTTATCTCAATAATAATAAAAGATAAAAACAAGTAATTACAAAAATGTAGTTACAAAAAGCAAAAAAACGGAGGTAAAAAATTATGAATAACAGTAGAAATTCTATGGAAGTACCTGAAGCAAAAGCAGCTATGGATCGTTTTAAAACAGAAGTAGCATCCGAATTAGGTATCAACTTAAAAGAAGGTTACAACGGAGACCTTACAAGCCGTGAAGCAGGTTCTATCGGTGGTGAAATGGTTAGACGTATGATCAAAAGACAGGAAGAACAGATGAAATAGTTTTTCCAAGATGCCGGGGCTGTCATTCGACAGCCCTTTTTGTTATTACTCTGTTTCCGCTTCTGCCATATAAATTGTTTATTTAGTAAAGATATTTACTAAATAAACAAGTGTAAATTTGTACTATGGTAAACTTATCCATGGTGTTAGGAGTATTGCCTTTATGAATACTATTTCTTTTGGTTTCTGCGTGAATCCTGTTTCAAATTTTCATTTTCCCAATTCAACTTTTATGCTAATTATTGAATCAGTAGTTTCACACAATACTTCTACCTATTTTCCCATTCAATTATGTAATTATTATAAAAAATACTATCAGAAGAGGAATTTCCCCCATTTGCAAGAGGCACAAATGAACTATATTACAATCATAAGAAATCTGCGTGAGGATTCCGACAAAACCCAACAGGAAATCGCAGAATTCTTAGGTACTTCCCAAACCATGTACGCACGTTATGAACGTGGAGCTAATGAAATGCCCTTGCGGCATCTCCTGAAACTGGCACGATATTATAACGTAAGTTTAGATTATTTGTGCGGTCTTTCCACCTTAAAGAGACCTTATCCCATTGTTTAGGAAGAACCATTCTCTATTTTCACATCATCTCAAAAAACATTTCTTACAGAGTTTACACTCTATCTGTTAAGCCTCTGAAACTGTAAAACTTCGAACATAAAATGAGCGTGTTGCTAACAACTGCAACACGCTCTTGTTTCTTATTTTTATTCTACTTCTACAACCCAGCCCTGTGGACCTTCCATCTTACCAAGCTGGATTCCTGTAATTGTGTCATATAATTTCTGGCTTAATTCACCGATTCCGCCACCATTGATTTCAACATCAGTGTCTCCCTGACGAAGGTGTCCTACCGGTGAAATTACTGCTGCTGTACCGGTTCCCCATACTTCTTCCAGGCTTCCGTCTAACGCAGCATTGAACAATTCTTCTGCAGATATTTTTCTTTCCTCTACTTCATATCCCCATTCTTTACAAAGTTCAATACAGCTTCTTCTGGTAACTCCCGGCAAAATACTACCGTTTAACATAGGTGTAATTACTTTACCATTAATTTTGAAGAAAATATTCATAGCACCTACTTCTTCGATGTATTTTCTTTCTACACCATCTAACCATAGTACCTGGGAATAACCTGCATCATGAGCTTTCACCTGTGCTTTTAAGCTGGCGACATAATTTGCCCCCGCTTTCGCTTCTCCCAAACCACCTCGTACGGCTCTTACATATTCATCTTCAATCCAGATTTTTACCGGATTCAGCCCTTCCGGATAATAAGCACCTACCGGTGAGAGAATGATAATAAACTGATATGTATGGGATGGTCTTACCCCAAGGAATGGATCTGTTGCAATAATAAACGGACGAATGTAAAGGGATGTTCCCGGTTTTGTCGGAATCCATGCTTCATCTGTCTTTACAATTGCTTTGATTGCCTGCAGAAAATCTTCTGCCGGAATCTGAGGAATACAAATTCTTGCATTAGTATTGTTTGCACGTTCAATATTTTTATCAGGACGGAACAATAAAGTTCTTCCGTCTTCAGCTTTGTATGCTTTTAATCCTTCAAACATTTCCTGTCCGTAATGGAATACCATTGCTGAAGGATATAATGAAATCGGTGCATAAGGTACAATTCTTGGATCATACCAGCCTTTGTCATCACTGTAATCCATAACAAACATATGATCTGTAAAAATAGTTCCAAATGTCAATGGATTTTCCGGTCCCGGAATAGGTTTTGGATTTGTTGTCTTTTCATATCTTATATTCAACATAGTTTTTCTCCTACCTTTGATATACATTTTATTAAATCTTTTTACATTATTCTCCTAAATGCTAAAAATGTCAACTAGTTGACTAATTTTTAGCCCTTCCACATTCTTTACAATTATTTTAGTCTATGATATCCTATGTTTGTTGCCGAGGGCAACGGATTATTTTTGTGGAGGACTTTTGCGATGAACAAAGGTACAGTAAAATGGTTCAACAACCAGAAAGGCTACGGCTTTATCTCCGACGAAGCAGGTAATGACGTATTCGTACACTACTCCGGTCTTGTTATGGAAGGTTTCAAAACTTTAGAAGAAGGCGCTGCAGTAGAATACGAAGTTATCAACGGAGAAAAAGGACCTCAGGCGGTTAACGTAGTTAAATTATAAGTTCCTTAAGGGGAGGCTCTTATAATTACCTTATTTAATCATTATCCGATATGACGTTTCTATATAAATAGAAGTAAGCAGTATCTCTTTGTTTTGTATGACACGCAATTAGTTTAATGGATTAAACATCAAATGACTGTTACACACGAGTGTAACAGTCATTTTTTGTTTCTCTTCGTTTATTTTTTCACAATCTCATTGCTGACCGAATTTTTTCACAACAATATCAAATTCAAGTTTTCCGCCAAACAAGTCCAGTGCACTTCCTATCGTAAAATCTATTTTCTCTTTTCCCAGAACTTTTAACTGTTCCAAATCTTCCAAACTGTGAATTCCTCCCGCATAAGTCATCGGAACTTTCCCCCACTTGCCAAGTAAATGGGCTACCCGTGTTTCAATTCCTGCAGCTTTCCCTTCCACATCCACGGCATGAATCAAAAACTCATTACAATAAGAAGAAAAGTAATCCAGACTCTTTTCATCCAATACTACATCCGTATATTTCTGCCAACGGTCGGTAACAATATAATAATTGTCATCTTTTTTTCTGCAGCTAAGGTCCAAAACCAGATTTTCTTTCCCAACAGCCTTCACTAATTTTTCAAGATTTTCATAAGAAATCTTACCATCTTTGAATACATATGAAGTTACGATTACTTTATCCGCTCCGCATTCCAGATATTCATAAGCATTTTCATCATTAATACCGCCTCCTATCTGCATTCCTGCCGGATATGCTCTTAAGGCTGACATTGCCTGTGCTTTGGTAGCTTCGTAATAAGAACTGTCTTTTCCGTTTAATAAAATTATATGTCCGCCTTTTAAATTATATCTCCGGTAAAGTTTAGCAAAAAAAGCGGCATCCTGGGTTGCTACAAAATTTTCACATGCCTTATCCCCCAAGTCCTGAAGGCTTCCGCCTACAATTTGTTTTACCTGACCGTTATGTATATCAATACAAGGACGAAATTTCATGTTTCATTTTCCTTTCTCTAAGAACGTTTTATTTATCATTTTTAATTTTTAGTTGAAATCTTCTTTTATTCTATTGTATAAAAAATATATTTTTTTCCATACTAACTTTAGAACATTATTATAAGTTCAATTTATAATTATTTCAATGCCAAGAGTGAGTTACAAACTATATCCTTTCAAAAGCCTTTTAAGGATTTTGCGTTATTCATTCTTGCAGAATGGAGGAAACTATGAAAAATTTCGCGAACGTACTGGCAGTACTTCTTCTCGTAGTCGCACTGGGACTTATTGTAGGCTGTGGCTGCGGTACTACCACAAACAGAACAGAGGAGGATATGGTGGAAACTCCTAACGAGACCACCACAGAAACTCCTGCCGACAATGACAGTACTATGCAGGAGGATATGAACAATTCTCAGGAAAACGTAAGTGAAAATGACATGTATGACACCAACCCTATCGACGGAAGCAACATCGAAAACGGAAACGAAACTGTAGGTGGTGCCGTAGAAGGTGCTGTCGATGGTGTCGGTAATGCTGTGGGCGATGTAATTGATGGTGTAGGCAATGCCGTGGAAGATGTTGGAAATGGCATTAACAATGCTGCAAACGACGGAACTACAACTAATAATGCCAATACAACCAACAATGGAAATAGCTCCGGACGATAAACAAAAAAGCTCCTGCCTGAAAGCAGGAGCTGATTTTATGTAATTATGCTTCTTCTATCACATGACTCATGTTGTAATAACCTGCAGGTTTACCTGCCAAAAACTTCGCTGCCTGTACAGCACCTTTTCCGAATACCGCCTTGGAATAAGCAGTATGCGAGAAAGTAATAACCTCATCCACGCCTGCAAAAATCACATCATGATCTCCTACGATAGTCCCTCCGCGGACTGCAGAAATTCCGATTTCTTTTTTGCTTCTCTTTTCACGTTTCTGACTTCTGTCATAAATATATTCATATTCGTTTTCAAATTCTTCATTAATGGAATCTGCCAATGCAAGAGCTGTTCCGCTTGGAGCATCTACTTTTAAGTTATGGTGCTTTTCCACGATTTCAATATCAAAACCTGCCGGTGCCAAAACCGCTGCCGCATCTTTTAATAATTTTAACAATGTATTAATTCCGAGAGACATATTAGCTGATTTTAAAATTGCAACTTCTTTGGATGCTTCTTCAATTTTTGCAAGCTGTTCACCGGAAAGTCCTGTAGTACAAAGTACACATGGTACTTTTTTCGCCACGCAATAATCCAATAATCCGTCTACTGCTGCTGCCGCTGCAAAATCGATAATAACATCTGCTTCTACATCACATTCCCCAATACTTTTAAATACCGGAAAAGGATTGTTTACTCCTGTATATGGGTCTACCCCTGCCACTAATTCAATAGCTGCATCATCTTTAATAAGTCCTGCAATTACCTGACCCATTTTTCCGTTGCAACCATGCATAATTGCTCTTACCATAATTTATCTTTCTCCTTTTGTTAAAAATATAGGCTTGAAAATCTGTCAATTTTCAAGCCTGTAATAAATCCCTTTTATAAAAGCCCGAATCCTTTCATTGCCTTTTCAAGCTTTGCTGCATTTACGTCTTCCATTTCTGTTAAAGGACGACGAAGGATTCCTGCATTTAATCCCATTAAATTTAATGCTTTTTTCACAGGAATCGGATTTACTTCGCAGAACAAAGCATCGATTAATTCAATTGCCTCCAACTGGATCTTACGGCTTCCTTCCACGTCACCTTCAAAGTATTTAGCACAAATATCATGTGTCTGTTTTGGTGCGATGTTGGATAATACGGAGATAACCCCTTTCCCGCCTAAAGAAAGCATAGGAACAATCTGGTCATCATTACCGGAATATAAATCTACTTTACCATTTGCAAGTGCCATCATTTTAGCTACCTGAGAAATGTTGCCTGTAGCATCTTTAACACCCACAATATTTTCAACTTCTGTACAAAGACGAACTACTGTCTCAGGCAAGATATTAACTCCGCCTGTTCTTCCCGGAATGTTATATAAAATCACCGGAATTTTAACAGAATCCGCTACGATTTTAAAGTGTTCATAAAGACCTTTTTGTGTTGCTTTATTATAATATGGTGTTACCACAAGTAATGCATCTGCTCCTGCTTTTTCTGCTTCCTGAGACAAATAAACTGCGGTTTCTGTACAGTTAGAACCTGTTCCTGCCACTACCGGAATTCTTCCGTTTACTACCTTTACACAGTAGCGGATAACATCCAAATGTTCTTCATGACTTAAAGTAGAAGCTTCTCCTGTAGTACCGCAAACAATAATTGCATCTGTTTCACCTGCAATCTGTAATTCTATCTGTTTAGCAAACTCTTCATAGTTTACTTCTCCATTTTCTTTAAAAGGTGTAACAATCGCTACGCCTGCACCTGTAAAAACTGCCATAGTTTTTTCCTCCTTAACATATAGGTAATTATTCCAAACTCTCCCAATTACCACGTATGCACCTATTATAAACTTCGACTTCCTTACATGTCAACTTTTATAGTTTTTTTCTTCTATGGTTTATCATATTTTTACAGATATTTTCTTGCTAATTTTTGCTTTGAAACCTATACATAGAGTTCCACATCTTCATCTACCAAATCCAGTTTGTTTACGGAGACCTCATATGCTACTCTCTTTTCAACCATTTCATCAGATATTTTTTTCATATATTCCCGGCTCTGAATTCGTCCCCAGATAGAGCATCGGGTTCCTACCTCAAAACTATTTGCAAACCTTGCATTTCTGCCCCAGCAAATACAAGGTATGTAGTCTGACTTTCCATAAGGACGGTTTACCGCAATTAAAAGATCTGCAATTTCCCTTCCCAGCGGAGTTTTTCTATAAATAGGTTCTTTACAAATAAATCCATCCAGATATATCTGATTGCTTTTTGCACTCTCCTCAATTTCATCTACCAACTCAACCTCTCTGGCAAACACAGAAAGGATTAACCGGTTTTTCTTTTCCTCATGGCGGTTATAGGATCTGAATTGTCCTATCACCATTACTTTTACTCCTCTGAAATCCTGTTCAATATCCATTAGTCTTTCTGAAACCATCAGTGGGATAATATCCGTAGAATCACTTAAACGCTGTACTTCCACATCTACCATGTAAAATCCTTCACCAAAGATTTCATGGCTATACTTGAACTCGCTTACAATGGTCCCCATGATTACCACCTGATTGTTTTCCATAATCTTATCTGTCATTATCTAGTTCTCCCTTCTTACTTCAAGAATTTTTTCCCGTCATGTAATACTATTGTATGGATTTTTTTTCCATTTAGAAGTTTAAGGCATCGTGGGTTTTCGCCAAGAGAGGACTTAGAAACATAGGATTTTATGACTACTTTGTATATTGTAGCCAATTTTATATAGTGATATACTGTGTTACTGGGATTGTTAGAGTACAAAGTACGGAGCAATCCGTCAGTATCAAACAAACCTGAATATAAATGGAGATTTTATGAAACAAACAAGACAAGATGTAAGAAATATAGCTATTATCGCCCATGTTGACCATGGTAAAACAACATTGGTAGATGAATTATTAAAACAAAGCGGTGTGTTCCGTGCAAATCAGGAAGTTGCAGAACGTGTCATGGACTCCAACGACATTGAACGTGAACGCGGAATTACCATTTTATCCAAGAATACCGCGGTAACTTACAAGAATACCAAGATAAATATCATTGACACTCCGGGACATGCTGACTTCGGCGGTGAAGTAGAACGTGTTTTAAAAATGGTAAACGGTGTTATTCTGGTAGTAGATGCTTTTGAAGGTGCCATGCCTCAGACCAAATTCGTATTACAGAAAGCCTTGGAGTTAGGATTGCCGGTTATTGTATGTATTAACAAAATTGACCGTCCGGAAGCCAGACCTGCTGAAGTTATTGATGAAATCTTAGAATTATTCTTAGATTTAGATGCCAGCGAAGAACAGTTAGATTGTCCTTTCGTATTTGCATCCGCCAAATCCGGTCATGCTTCTTTGGATATGGATGTGGCCGGTGAAAATATGGAACCTCTTTTTGAAACTATTTTAGATTACATTCCAGCCCCGACAGGAGATCCTGATGCGGGAACCCAGGTCCTTATCAGTACCATTGACTACAATGAATATGTAGGCCGTATCGGTGTAGGTAAAGTAGACAACGGTGAAATCCGTGTAAATCAGGAAGTAGTTATGGTAAATCATCACGAGCCCGATAAACTTCGTAAAGTTAAGGTTTCCAAATTGTATGAATTTGACGGATTAAATAAAGTGGAAGTTACTTCCGCTTCCATTGGTTCCATTGTGGCAATCTCAGGAATTACCGATATTCATATCGGAGATACTCTTTGCTCTGTAGATAATCCGGTTGCCATACCTTTCCAGAAAATCTCAGAACCTACCATTGCCATGAACTTCATGGTAAATGATTCACCTTTGGCAGGTCTGGAAGGAAAATATGTTACCAGCCGTCATCTGCGTGACCGTTTATTCAAAGAATTAAACACAGACGTATCTCTTCGTGTAGAAGAAACTGATTCTACTGAATGTTTTAAAGTATCCGGCCGTGGAGAACTCCATTTATCCGTACTAATTGAAAACATGCGTCGTGAAGGTTTTGAATTTGCTGTTTCCAAAGCAGAAGTATTATATAAAGAAGATGAAAGAGGCAAAAAACTGGAACCTATGGAACTTGCTTACATTGATGTGCCGGAAGAATTCTCCGGAAGTGTTATCCAGAAGTTAAGCAACCGAAAAGGTGAGTTACAAGGTATGACTCCTATTAACGGCGGCTATATCCGTTTAGAATTCTCGATTCCATCCCGTGGTCTAATCGGCTATCGTGGAGAATTTATGACAGATACTAAGGGAAACGGCATTTTAAATACTATCTTCGACGGCTATGGTCCGTACAAAGGAGATTTAAACTATCGTAAGCAAGGTTCCCTTATTGCTTTCGAAGCCGGAGAAGCCATCACCTATGGTTTGTTCAATGCTCAGGAACGCGGACTCTTATTTATCGGACCGGGCGAAAAGGTATATGCCGGAATGGTTGTAGGTCAGACCGGAAAAGCAGAAGATATTGAAATCAATGTATGTAAGAAAAAACAGCTTACCAACACCCGTTCTTCCAGTGCAGATGAAGCCCTTCGTCTCACACCTCCTAAGATTTTAAGTTTGGAACAGGCACTGGAATTTATTGATGTAGATGAGTTGTTGGAAATCACACCTGCAAGTCTTCGAATCCGTAAGAGAATTCTGGACCCTACTATGAGAAAACGTGCGAATTTTAATAGGAACTAGTGCTAAAGCTGACGTATAAAAGGCAGATATAATTCTCTCAAAAGTCTTTTCGAGAAAATATACCTGCCTCTTATACTGTTTTCCTTTATATATTAAACATACTTTTCTTTTTAACTATTCAACATGTCTCTACAACTCAATTTCTAATGTTACCGGGCAATGGTCGGAACCATAGATATCCGTTAATATTGATGCATCTACTAATTTATTTTTCAGAGATCCAGACACCATGAAATAGTCAATACGCCACCCCGCGTTCTTGGCTCTTGCCTGAAAGCGGTAAGACCACCAGGAATAGATACCTTCCATATCCGGATAAAAGTGGCGGAAAGTATCTACAAATCCCACTTCCTGCAAATGAGTCATACAGGCTCTTTCTTCATCTGTAAATCCTGCATTTTTACGGTTAGTTTTCGGGTTTTTTAAATCGATTTCTTTATGGGCTACATTTAAATCACCGCAGAAAATCACAGGTTTACTTTCTTCTAATTTTTTTAAATAAGCACAGAAAGCTTCTTCCCATTTCATGCGGTATTCCAATCGTTTTAAACCATCCTGTGAATTGGGTGTATATACTGTAATCACATAATAATTATCATATTCTAACGTTACTACTCTTCCCTCATGGTCGTGTTCTTCCACACCGATTCCGAGCATTACATTTAATGGTTTATGTTTGGTAAAAACAGCAGTTCCGGAATAACCTTTCTTCTCGGCATAATTCCAATATTGATAGTATCCCGGCAAATCCAAATCAATCTGTCCTGCCTGTAATTTACTTTCCTGAATACAAAAGAAATCTGCATCCAATTCTTTAAAAACATCTACAAAACCTTTCTCTACACAGGCTCTGAGACCATTTACATTCCATGAAATTAATTTCATATCATCTTATCCTTTCCTATTTTAAAACAAACCCGAAAATCCAATGATTTCCGAGTTTGTTTTTTCTATCTATAATCCCAACAAATTCATTGCAACATTAAAATAAATAATCAAAGAAAGCGCATCCACAATAGTTGTAATAAACGGGCTGGCCATTACTGCCGGATCCAGACCGATCTTTTGTGCCAGCATAGGCAACACGGAACCCACTGTTTTGGCAATTAACAGAGTACATACCAAAGTAATACAGATCACCACTGCAATAGACATTCCCACTTTATCAAACAGCATTAATTTTGCAAAGCAAACTACAAACAGTGATAAGCCACATAGAAATGCTACCCTGATTTCTTTCCAGATAACCTTAAACATATCCTTAAATTCAATTTCATTCAAAGACAAACCACGAATAATGGTACCACTGGACTGACCACCGGCATTTCCTCCTGTGCCCATCAGCATTGGAATGTATGCTGTCAATACCACACAGGCACTCAGTGCATCTTCCGCCGATGAAATAATCCGCTCTGTAAATGTAGAAGACACCATCAACAAAAGCAGCCAGGGGATTCTCTTCATCCAGGTCTCCCACACACCGGTTTTCATATATGGTTTATCTGTCGGCAAAATCGCAGCCATCATTTCAATATCTTCTGTAGCTTCCTGGGTCAAAATATCCACGATATCATCGACTGTGATAATTCCCACCAGACGATTTTCCTGATCCACTACAGGCATGGCCGTAAAGTCGTATTTCTGGAACTGTCTTGCTACTTCTTCCTGGTCCATCATAGTATTAATGGAAATAACATTTTCATTCATGATATCCCCGATTATTTCATCCGCATCACTTAAGAGCAGATATCGAAGCGCCACTGTACCGATTAAGGTTCTACGGCTATCCAACACATAACAGATATTAATAGTTTCACTGTCAACACCCACATTCCGGATACGTTCTATGGCATTAGCCACCGTTAAATTCTCTTTCAAGTCTACAAATTCCACCGTCATAATACTTCCGGCAGAATCTTCTGGATAACGGAGAAGCTGATTGATATCCCTTCTGGTTTCCGGGCTGGCAAGTGATAATAATTTTTTTACTACGTTTGCCGGCATTTCTTCCAAAAGGTCAGTAGCATCATCGGCCATCAGGTTATCAATAATATTTGCAGCATCTCTTTCCGAAAGGGATGTAATAATAAACTGCTGGTTTTCCACTTCCATATAAGAAAATACATCCGCCGCCAAATCCTTAGGAAGGATTCTGAAAATCTTCAGCATCTCCTTATCTTCCATTTCTTCCATAATGGCAGCAATGTCGGCTTCATTCAATTCCATCAATTCTTGTCGCAGACCGGTATACTGTTTTGTATCTAATAATTCCCTTAATTCTTCTACTTTATTTTCCAAATCCATAGAATTTACCGTCCTTTCTGCTGCCAAGTACCCTCTCGCACCAATGCCGCTTATTCCCATACCTATTTCATCTTATTTATATGGGTTTTTATAATAACAACTCGTATTTGCTCTCTATTTCTTCAAATCTACATTTTCCTGCAGTTGCTTCCGTCATTTCTTTTAAAATGCCTTCTTTTTGTTCCTGTAACAAAAATACTTCCAAAGTAACAACATCTGTATATTCTGAATTTCCAATGGAAACTCCTGCCTTACCTAAAATATATTGTAATTTACCGATTCCGTTATAATCTGTTTCTATCTTTACCTTTGTTCCGAAAGCAAGTGTCGCAATCTGACTGTTCGCTAATCCTTCCTGTACTGCTTTCGTATAAGCTCTGACCAAACCTCCGGTTCCTAAAAGTACTCCGCCAAAATATCTGGTTACCACCACAGCCACATTATGCACTTCCTGTCCCAACAGAACTTCCAACATAGGACGTCCTGCGGTCCCGCTTGGTTCTCCGTCATCACTGCATCTTGTAATTTCATTTTTACTTCCGATTACAAAAGCACTGCAATTATGTCTGGCATCCCAATATTTTTTCTTCATGGCATCTATGAAAGCAACGGCTTCCTCTTCTGATTCCACAGGCTGTACAGTTGCTATAAAACGAGATTTTTTTTCAACAATTTCACCTTCGCCGCCTTCTATTACAATTTTATAAGGGGCACGGATTTCATTTTTTTCTATATTATTCACTAAGTAACCTCTGGTTTATTATATTGTATATGACTATTCACCTTACTATCCTAATATTTTAGCACAATTCAGTATAATTTGAAAAGATTTTGTGTACAATTCTTAATAATTAAGAAAAACCTTTATTTACCTGTTTTTTTTTGCTATAATCTTATAAATAATGCCTATCTAGGCTCTTAACTCAAAAATAAAACCTTTATATTAATCTAAGGAGGCATAATACATGAATTATGGCAAAAAAGGTGTCACCGAGAAACAGAAGGACTTAAATGCAAAGTCCTCAAAATGGGGCAAAAAGATTGCTTTAATCTTTTTAAAAGTATTCTTAGTGGTATTTATTTCCGGCGGAATTATTGCAGCCAGTGGTGCTGTCGGAATTATCAAGGGAGTGATTGATTCCTCTCCTGATATTTCTGAAATGACTGTTGCACCTACCAAATTTTCCACTTTCATTTATGACAGTGAGGGAAATCAGACTGCTAAGTTGGTAGCATCCAACTCTAACCGTATTCCGGTATCCATGGATAAAATCCCAGAAGATCTTGCCCATGCTTTCGTGGCACTGGAAGACGAACGTTTCTATGAACATAATGGTATCGACATCAAAGGTATCATTCGTGCCTTTATGGTAGGGGTTAAAAATAAATTTAATTTCTCCGAAGGTGCCAGTACCATTACTCAGCAGCTTTTGAAAAACATTGTGTTTACAGACTGGGTTTCCGAAGAAAGCTTTGCAGAAAAATTAAAACGTAAAATTCAGGAACAGTATCTGGCTATCGAACTGGAAAAACAGATGGACAAAAATACTATTCTTGTAAATTACATGAACACCATTAACTTAGGACAAAACACCTTAGGTGTTCAGGCTGCTTCTTTACGTTATTTTAATAAGCAGGTTCAGGATTTAAATCTCTCTGAATGTGCAGTTTTGGCAGGTATTACTAAAAACCCTTCCCGATACAATCCAATCAGCCATCCTGATGAAAATGCCAAAAGAAGAACCAAAGTTTTAAACAATATGTTAGAGCAAGGGTATATTTCCCAGAGCGAATATGATGATGCTATGGCCGATGATCCATACAGCAGAATCAAGACTACCAATGAAGTGGCCGGTGATACTACCATTACTTCTTATTTTGATGATGCTGTAACAGAGCAGGTTTATGAAGATTTACTGGCTGCCGGATACAATGACACTCAGGCTTATACCCTGTTATATTCCGGTGGTTTAAAAATCTATTCCACACAAGACCCTGACATTCAGGCAATCTGTGATGAGATTTACTCCAACGAAGAAAACTATCCTGAAAACAGCAAATGGGCTTTAGACTATCGTTTAACCATCAAAAAAGCCAATGGAGAAACAGTAAATCACAGTAAAGAAATGTATCGTAAATATTTCCGCGAAAACGGAAAGAAAAACTTTAACCTTTTATATTCTTCTCATGAAGATGCTTATGCAGATATAGAGATTTACCAGGCAGCAGTCTTGGAAGAAGGCGATGATATTCTGGCTGAAAGTATTGAATTAACTCCACAGCCACAGGTATCTCTTACGGTTGCCGACCAGAGTACAGGTCATGTTGTAGCTATGATCGGCGGGCGCGGAACTAAAGACAAGAGCCGTACTTTAAACCGTGCCACTGCTACCACCAGACCACCGGGATCTACTTTTAAATTATTAGCATCCTTCGGTCCTGCTATCGACAGCGGCGGATTTACACTTGCATCCATCATCAACGATGCACCTTTCTGCTATTATGATGGTACACCGGTACGTAACTGGTACAGTAACTCTGCAACTCCTTACCGTGGATTGATGTCCATCCGAGAAGGTATTTATAACTCTTTGAATATTGTAGCTGTAAAAACCATTACCCAGATTACACCACAGTTAGGCTTTGCTTATCTGGAAAATTTAGGTTTTTCCACTTTGGAAGTTGCCAAAGAAATTAACGGGAAAATCTACTCCGATATTCAGCAGACCTTATCCTTAGGTGGTCTGACCAATGGTGTAACCAATCTGGAATTAAATGCAGCCTATGCCTGCATCGCTAACGGCGGAACTTATATCGAACCTAAATTATATACAAAAGTCGTTGATTATGACGGCAATATTATTTTAGACAATACTACCAGTAACACAAGACAGGTATTTAAAGAAACTACTGCTTACCTGTTAACAAATGCAATGGAAGATACTTTAATCCGTGGTACCGGTACTGCTGCAAACTTTAAGGGAATGGCTACTGCAGGTAAAACAGGTACTGCAACCGATGACCTGGATGTATGGTTTGCAGGTTATACACCTTACTATACAGCCACAACCTGGACCGGATATGACGATAACAACACCAAACTTTCCGGAGCCGGACTTTCCCTTTCCAAAACCATGTGGAAAAAGGTTATGTCCGCAATCCATGAAGATCTTCCTTCAAAATCCTTTGAAGCACCGGCAAACATTGTTCGGGCAACCGTATGTGCCCGTTCTGGTAAATTACCATTGCCGGGAATTTGTGACGGAACTTTAAAAACAGAATATTTTGAAGAAGGAACCGTACCAACAGAAGCTTGTAACGTACACTATCAGGGTGCTCTTTGCTATTATTCAAACCAGCCTGCATGTACTAACTGCCCATTTAAAACAGAAGGTATCTTTGAATTACCTCCTCCGGAACATCCGTCTCTTTTACAGGGTTCCTCCGGAGTTGCTGCAACAAGTTTCACCGGTTCCACTACAAGCCAGAACCCTGATGGTTCTACTACCATTGCCGGCAGTGTGAATCCGGATGGTACTGTAAACGAAGTTACTGTCAGCTACAATTATTGTCCGCATACAGATGCTTTCATGGCTGACCCTAATAAGGATGCGATAATTGCCCAACACCGTGCAGAAATAGAGGCAAGAAATCTGGCTGCTCAGCAAGCTGCCGAAGCTGCTGCTGCAGGACAATAAACAGGAGATAAAATACATGGCTCGTAAAGAAGAATTTTATTACGACTCAACTTCTAAAATTACTAAAATTCATGCCGTAAGATATATTCCCGATGGCGAAATCAAAGCCATCCTGCAAATTGCTCATGGAATGGTAGAATATATAGAAAGATATGAAGCATTTGCTTTATTCTTATGTTCTAAAGGATTTTTGGTTACCGGAAATGATCATTTAGGACATGGGCAATCAGTAAATTCCAAAGAGGAATGGGGTTATTTTGCAAAAGAAGACGGAAACCGTGCTGTCTTATGTGATGTCTATCAGCTTACTAAAATTACAAAAGAAAAATATCCTGATATTCCTTATTTCTTATTAGGACATAGTATGGGTTCTTTCTATGCAAGACAATATCTGTGTGAATTCGGTAACGAATTAACCGGTGCCATTATTATGGGTACCGGTTGCCAGCCTCTTGCATTGGTGCAGTCCGGCCGCCTTTTAACCACGGTTGTTGCCCTTTTCAAAGGTTGGAAATATCGTTGCGGTTTTATTAACAATATTGCTTTCGGCAGTTATAATAAACATTTTGAGCCTGCCAGAACTAGCAAGGATTGGTTGTCTAAAGATACGGAAATTGTAGATAAATATGTAGCAGATGAACGTTGTAACTTTATTTTTACCGTAAATGCTTATTACAATATGTTTACCGGAATTTCCAGACTTTATGATAAAACCTTATTATCCAACATGCCAAAAGAACTTCCTGTTTTCTTTGTAGCAGGAGAAGATGATCCTGTAGGTGATTATGGAAAAGGAGTTTTGAAGGCTGTTGATATGTTTAGAACTGCAGGTATGAAAAGTGTAGCCGTAAAATTATATCCTACCGACCGACATGAAATTCTAAACGAAACCGACCGCGATCAGGTCTATCAGGATTTATATCGTTGGATGAAAAATGTACTTTCTTCCAATTAAATTCTATTTACCACCCAAGCATTATGCTTGGCTTATCGCACAAATAATGGCGCATAATACCAACCCGTTCAACAAATGGTATCATGCGCCATATTTTTTCTCTTATCTTTTTTAGAATGGTTTGAAATACTATTCTACAATTTCTTCTACTTCTTCCAATTCCTCTACTTCATCATCACTGGCTACTACTTCAAAGTTGTCTTCGTCGTTATTTGTTACTACTTCAAAACCATCTTCTGCAACTTCATCTTCTTCATCAAAGAACTCAACTTCTACTTTTGTTCCGCAATTAGGACAGTATGCGCTCTGAGCCTTAATCTGACTACCACAGCCTTTACACTCTACTTCACCCTTTAATTCATTTACCTTATACTGTAATTCTTCTACAGATTTCATAGCATCACGAATTGCCTGTACATATTCTTCAAATTCACAAGTCACTTCTGCTGCTTTATATGCTTCATAATATGCTTTTCCAATTTTGTAGTAGTTTTTCTTAATTTCCACTTCAAGACCACTGATTTTACCCTTTAAATTAGCAATTTCAGCCACTTTCTTAGCCGCATCAGCTGCTTCTTTCCCTTTTCCCGCAAGCATACCGCTTAAATTATCAAAAAATGCCATTTTTATATCCTCCCATTTCTCTTAAATTATCCAATCACTATGTTCTGTTTTAATATAATTTTTAACTTAAATACTATATTTTATTATAAGTGTTATGTCTATTTTTTTCAATCTAATTCTATAGAAATGAGCAAAAGAAAAAGCCCCTGACTACTCAAGGGCTTTTTACAGCTGCTAGCGGGAATCGGACCCGCGACCTCCGCACTACCAATGCGACGCACTACCGACTGTGCTATAGCAGCATAGTGTAATATATCACTAACGAGTGATATATTACCACATGACTATTTATATGTCAACCTCTATTTTCTTCTTTTCCCTGTGGAAGATATCATAGATACATGGTATTACCAATAAGGTCAATAGAGTACCGTAGGTAAGACCACCAATAGTTACCAAAGCCATAGGTTTGGATAAATCCGCACCCATACCGGTAGAAAATACCATAGCCATAAGTCCGAAAATAGTTGTCAAAGCTGTCATTAATACCGGACGAAGTCTTGTTCTTCCCGCTTCCAGAATAGCTTCTCTCTTTTCCATTCCTCTTTCTCTCAACTGATTAATGTAGTCTACCAATACAATACCATTGTTTACAATAATACCTGCCAGCATAATAAATCCAATTACAGAGATTACACTGACTTCACTGTTTGTAATATATAGAGCAAAGAAACCTCCGGTAAAAGCTAACGGCAACGTAAACATAATGATAAACGGTGATAACAATGACTGGAACTGAGCTACCATAATTAAATACATAAAGGCAACTGCTAATACCAACATTAACATCAACTGTTCCATAGCTTCCATAATCATCTCATTTTCGCCACTGAAATGAAGACTGTAACCACTTGGAAGTTCATAATCCTTTAATATATTTTCCACCTCTGTAGAAACCAGACCTACGTTGTATCCGTCAGCAATCGCTGCAGATACAGAAATGTATCTGGTCTGTTCTGAACGGTTGATAGCTTTTAAACTTTCTTTGGATTCAAATTCGGCTACTTCAGATAATGGAATTCTTACTTTCTTTCCATCCTTATCTGTAGTGTCCAACATAATATTTTTCAAATCTTCACGAGTCATAGAGTTATCTTTTTCATTGATAACGTATACGTCATATTCCTTGATTTCTGTTGTTAATGTAGTAGCACTGGTAGGAGATGCCAGTTTGCTATATAACTGATTAAAAATCTGTCCAACGGTGAGACTGTAATCCATTGCCTTCTGACGGTCAACCAATACTCTTACCTCTCCGGTAGCCTCTTCCATACCATCAGAAACCTCTGCTGTTCCCTCTACAGTTTCCACAATACCTGCTACTTCCTTCGCAATCTCCTGCAAGGTATCCAATTCACGTCCACGAACCTGAATACTGATACCTGAACCGGAAAGTGCTGTCATATCCATAGCTGCTGTCTGAATGGAAAGTTCCACATCTTCCAAGTCTGCCATCATTGCCTCTATGTCTTTTGCCAATTCCTGATTGGTCTTTGATTTCTTTTCTTTGGTGGTTACATAGATTACTGTAGAGTTAGTTCCTTCACTTTCACCACCCGTAAGACTCATGGAACCACTTCCAAGCATAGCACCAATATTTTCAACATCTTCAATCGTACTAAGTCTCTCTACAATTTCATCCGTTACTTTTGCAGTATCTTCCAATGGTGTATCCTTTGGTAAAGTTACTGTCATACTTAACTGATTACTGTCCATTTCAGGCATAAATGCCGTTCCTTTAGAAATAGATAATAAAGCACTTACTACTAAAAGAACCAGTGAAGCAATAAGAATCAGAGCTTTTATATTTAAACACTTATCCAAAATCTTACTGTACCAACTACCCAACTTCTCTGTGATACCACCCTGAGTTGGATCTTTAGTAGTGGTTAACACTTTGGATGCCATAGCAGGTACTACAGTTAAAGCAATTACCAAACTTGCTACTAAGGAATATCCGATAGTTAATCCCATATCTACAAACAGCTGTCGTGTAATTCCCTCTGTGAATACAATCGGTAAGAATACACATACGGTTGTTAATGTAGATGCTGCAATAGCTCCGGCTACTTCCTTACTTCCTTCCGTAGCAGCCTCTTTCATAGAATATCCCAAGTTACGGAGTCGGTAAATATTTTCAATTACTACGATAGAGTTATCTACCAACATACCAATACCCAGTGCCAGACCGGATAAGGAAATAACATTAAGAGTTACTCCGCTAAAATACATACAAACAATGGCTGTTACTAAACTGATCGGAATAGATACTGCAATGATTACAGTAGGTTTCCAGTCCTTTAAGAAAAGAATCAGAATAATAATTGCAAGACCAAAGCCTATAATAATATTACTGAAAATGGAATCCATAACCATATCAATGTAGATACCCTGATCCATCAGGTTAACTAATTTCAGGTTTGAATTTTCTTCCATCATTTCTGCAAATTTATCATTAATCTTATCAGAAACATTTCCGGTAGAATATCCGGTCTGTTTCTGCATGGAAACCATAACTCCGGCACTACCGTCAACGTTAGTATAAATATCCGCACTGTTATCTGTCATAAAGACATCTGCCACATCTCCCAGAGTAATTACCTCTACTCCGTCCATATTCACATTAATTAATGGCATGGATGCCAATTCTTCCGTACTTTCCGGTTTTTCACCGATACGAACCAGATAATCTATACCATCCTCTGTTACATATCCTCCCGGCATAGAAAAGTTCTGTGCGGTTAACAATCCCTTCACGGTATCTACAGTTAAAACACCTTCCATATCTGCGGAAAGGTAAGCATCTTGTCTTGCTTCTTCTAACTGTTTGAAGCCGTCATTAATCTGCTTTTCTGCATCTTTTAACTGTTCTTCCGCATCCCTTAACTGGTCTTTTGCAGATTCAATCTGTTCTAAGCCGGATTCTAATTGTTCTTCCCCTGACTTAATCTGGGATTCTGCAGCTTCTAATTGAGTTTCCCCAAAGAACAATTTCGCATCATAACTGCCAAGCATAGTGGCAGCTTCGATTTCGCCTTTTGCTAATTCTGCAAGTCCTGCATCCACTTTTTCTTCATTTTTCTCAAGTTCAGCCATTTGTTCCTGAAGCGGTGCCAGTTGGGCTTCGATTTCTTCAAAGGCTTCCGGTGTTATTACGATCTCATCATTGTTTATCAATGCTACTGCATCCTTTATCTTTTGGTGCAGTTCTGTGACCTTAGATTCTTCGGAAACACCCATTTGCTCTAACATCGCATCCGATATGGTTGGCTGACTCATGGCTTCCAGTTGATTGTTCAACTGCTCTATGGTCATGTTGTTATAAACATTTTCACCTACTTGTGACTTTATATTGTCTAATGTCGTATCAAAGGACAGTAATGTATTACTTGCTCCGGAATCCACTAAAGCTTTCTTCGCTTCCATCTGTCCCAACTGAGTCTGAAGCGGAACCATCATGGAAGTATAAGCAGCCTTTCCGGTAGTAATCTGATTCTTAATTGCAGTAAGTTCTTTTTGCGCAGTCGCAAGTTTTTCAGCAGTTGCCTTCTTTTGCTTTTCCAGCTCTTCCTTACCGGTTTCCATATCATTTTTCTGTTTATTAATCTCGGCTTTACCATCTGCCAATTCCTGTTTGGCTTCTTCCATATCCGCAAGATTCTTATCTATTTCCTGCCATCCTTCGGCAATTTCGGCCTTTCCGTCAGCTAATTCCTTGCGTCCATCTTCCAGTTCCTTTTTGGCATCTGCCATTTCAGAATCAATCGCACCGAAAATCTTCTCATTGATGGCTGCAATCTTATCTTCACGGATAATCACGTGTACACTCTCCTGCAATAATCCGCTGGCAGAAGCAGAAGCTACACCTTCAATACTCTCTAACTCCGGAACGAGATAGTTGGTGGTATAATCACTGATTTCTGCTGTATCCATACCTTCCACACCTACAGCCGCTACCATGATTGGCAACATATCCGGATTTAATTTCATAATAATGGGATTCCCTATAGAGTCATCCCAATAACTCTTTATCTGGTCCAGACTTTCCCTGATTTCCAATGATGCCGAATCCATATTGGCAGACTGGGCAAATTCCATAATTACCATGGAATAGTTCTCGTTTGATGTAGAACTGATACTTTCCACATTGCTGATAGTAGCCATAGATGCTTCTACCGGCTTTGTAACCACCATTTCCACAGTTTCCGGACTGGCTCCGGGATATGTTGTCATTACAATGACATATGGCAAACTGATATTTGGTAAAAGGTCCGTTGTCATCTTGGTCAACGAAACAACACCAAGAATGATTACCATAATAACCGCAACCAATACAGTATACGGCTTTTTAACACTAAACTTAGAAATCATACTTCCTCCTAATAGTTCTTTTTTTCACTCTTTAACATACATTCTTTTTGATTATGATATGTTATTTAAGCAAAGTCAATCGTCTGTTTCTTAAATAATTCTAAAGTTTTCACACTTTTACCTCTATCAACATTACCCTCTGTCCGGCTCCGCAATTCTGCTGACTCCCACATAAATATCCGAAACCCGATACCAGGTGGCAAAATCTGTGACTCCTGTCTGTGGCAAATCAAATACCTGCTGAAATACACGAACACTTTCTGCTGTTTCCGGACCATAGACTCCGTCGGCTGTTACCGTAGGAATTAAAGGATAATTTCGTGCAATTCGATTTAATTCTTCCTGCAGCTGACGCACTTTCAAGCCACCGGAACCTATGGTTAAATTTTCTCCCGGCCAAGACGACGGAACACCGCTGATGGCATCTGCTGTATTGATAAACATATCATCTCCATAATAGTAATGAATAATGTCAATCGCACTGTATCCCGCATCACCTAAAGATTTGGACCCCCATTGACTTAAGCCGGAACAGGTAACTCTGTTTCCGTCACAGTAGCTTGTGAGAATGGGCTGTTTAATCCCCGGTCGTGATAAATAATTGTTAAAAATACTATCTACAATAAAATCAATATTTTCATAAATATTACGATCCTTCATCCATTTCTGATCATAGGCAGTACTGGAAGTAATGGTAAAGTCATACCCCCTGCCCCGGTAATATTCCGTAAAAACCCTATTCATGGTAAATGACATAATTGCCAACACATTGGCATAAATGGTACTTTCCGGCCATGTCGCATATATTTCTGAACTGGCTACATTTTTAATGTAATCTTTATAGGTTACATAATAGTTGTTTGCACTGTTGTCAGCCGGCGGTCCATCATGGACAATTACATATTCCGGTGTTACCACGCGGCTTAAAATAATGGAACCGTCATCTTCTATCTGTTTGGTTTCCGGTTCCGGTATTTTAGGAGGATAATCATAAAAAAGTGTGTGCGGAGGAATTACACTTCGCTCCGGTTGTCTGCTGACTGCCAAAGGTCGCAGCGGAATCTGCTGCAAGGAATTAATTCCCGGCAATATTTGCATTGCAGATACCA
This sequence comes from Lachnospiraceae bacterium, assembly GCA_017521195.1. Classification (GTDB taxonomy): domain Bacteria; phylum Bacillota; class Clostridia; order Lachnospirales; family Lachnospiraceae; genus SFDP01. Next base: position 62,336 of record JAFXGP010000060.1, on the reverse strand, counting down.
AAAAAGGATCGTAACCTTCTGCTTCCACACGCACATTATATTCTGAATATGGCTGTTCCTCTGTAATTTCCAAACTATATTCCGGATTAGGCGCCGGCAATGGTATGAAATCTGTCTGTCCGGAAGAATTGGTCGTTGTCTGTTCTATAATTCTGTCAGGATTTCCTGTATCAAAAATAGTTACTCTGGCATTCTCTACAGGAATCAATCCTCCTTCTCTGGTAACATCAACCTGCAAACCACCCAGAAACGTATTCTCCATAGAAATCTCCTATTCACCTAACCTCATTAACTTCTCAGTTTCAGATAAATAATGGGGCTAAGCATAATAATTCTTTTATATTATTATATGTTTCTTGGATAAATAGGTTCTTGGGAGACTAATTTACAACTCAAACTAGATAAATCATCGAATTAGGATGCTAAAATATGTCCATTATTTTAGGCTAACATCCTACAAACCTTTTATTTCACTTCTTGTCCGCTTTTTTATCTTCATTTCTTCTTTCAAATTTCAAAAAAGCAGATTATTTATTTATATTACAGTGTTTCAGATGCCAATCCTTCTAATTCAATTCAAAAATCTCCCTCAAAAGCATCTTGTTGTTATTAAATTGTTGAATCAATCCGCCCAACTAACTAAACCTATGCATAATCCTACTTATCAAACGGATTGATTCTATTGATTTTCCTCTTTCATCTACTTCCACCTACCCCAAAACATAAAACGAGATTAATTTGACTGTTTCATTCCTTACTTAATATCTAGTAAAAATATCCTTGCCAAATTAACCTCGTTATTATTGTTTCAAATACTAAAATCTGTAATACAACTAATATCTTTTAGTTTTTCTCTGATTTCAGCTTATATAAACTATCTTTTTACCAAAAGCAAAATCACATATCTTATTTTGTTAACATCATCATAATTTCATTACTTCTTAAGATAAATTTATTCATATCTTCTGCGTTTAATGGTGCATGCTGAATCTTTGCCAGATCGTAAAGCTGTTCGCAGATCATCTTAGTATTGTCATCTTCTTCATGTTCTGTTACATACTGAACCAATGGATGATTTGCATTTAATACTAAGGTTTCGCCTTCTTTGCCGCCAAACATGGACATATCCATTCCCGGCATAGCGTACATCTTCATCATATCCTGCATACGGCGTGTTTCTTCAGACAAAGTAATCATGGAAGCAATCTTCTTATTTTTCAATTTTTCCATTTTAATCTGAATTCCGTCTTTCTTTAAAACTTTCTTAAAGATTTTTCCTAAGCTTTCTGCTTTTGCTGCTAACTCTTCCTGTACTTTTTTGCTTGTTTTTGCTTTAAATGTATCGGTAAGGTCTGCATCAATACGCATAAACTTAATGCCTTCGTTTTTAGCTTCTAACTGGGATACGAATGGCTGGTCAATGTTATGAGTTAAAATAACAGCATCCATTTTTGCAGATTTAAACATATTGATATACTGGCTCTGCTGCTGTTCATCAGTTACATAGTAGATTACTTTTTCTTTGCTTTCTTCTGTTGCATCTACTTCTTCTTCTACGATTTCTGCTTCTACTTTTTCACCGTTTTCATCAGTTGCATTTTCACCTTCTACATCGATAGGTTTTACTTCCAGACATTCCGGTAAAGTCATATATTTACCGTCTAAGTTCTTGAACAGAATGTAGTCTGTCATTTTTTCACAGAACTTATCATCTTTTAAGCAACCAAACTTGATGAATGGGCTGATATCATCCCAGTATTTTTCGTATTCTTCTTTTTCTGTTTTGCACATTCCGGATAATTTATCCGCAACTTTTTTGGTAATGTATTCAGAAATTTTCTTAACAAATCCGTCGTTCTGCAATGCACTTCTGGAAACGTTAAGCGGTAAATCAGGACAATCAATTACACCTTTTAAAAGTAATAAGAATTCAGGAATAACTTCTTTGATATTGTCCGCGATAAATACCTGATTGTTATATAACTTAATGGTTCCTTCGATGGATTCATATTCCATGTTAATCTTAGGGAAATGAAGAATACCCTTTAAATTAAACGGATAATCCATATTTAAATGAATCCAGAATAAAGGCTCCTTGTAATCCATAAATACTTTACGGTAGAAATCCTGATAATCTTCTTTGGTACATTCGTTTGGATGTTTCGTCCAAAGCGGCTGTGTTTCATTTAAAAGCTCAGGGCGTCTCTTAATTTTTAATTTATCTTCGGTTTCAGTTCCGTCTTCTTTCTTTTCTGCAGGAATAGTTTCTACAACCACATCTGAATCTAATTTTTCTGTTGCTTTAATAGTTTCTGTTTCGTCTGTATTTGCCTTAGAAAGGTAGATTTCTGTTGGCATGAATGAGCAATATTTTTTAATTACTTCTCTTGCTTTATACTGATTGCAGAATTCTAAAACATCTTCGTTTAAGAATAAAGTAATCTTAGTACCAACTTCCGCTTTGTCTCCGTCCGTCATAGTATATTCTGTACCACCATCACATTCCCAGTGAACCGGTGTTGCACCTTCTTTATAAGAAAGTGTATCAATGTGCACTTCATCTGCAACCATAAATGCAGAATAAAAACCTAAACCGAAATGACCGATAATCTGGTCTTCGTTGGTTTTATCTTTATATTTTTCAATGAAATCGGTAGCACCGGAAAAAGCAATCTGATTAATATATTCTTCTACTTCTTCCGCTGTCATACCAAGACCGTTATCAATAAATGTTAAGGTTTTTGCTTCCGGATTAACAATTACATCGATTCTGGCTTTGAAACCGTCCGGTAATGTGTATTCTCCCATCATATCTAATTTTTTTAATTTAGTAATCGCATCACAACCATTAGAGATTAATTCTCTAAAAAAGATATCATGGTCGGAATATAACCATTTTTTTATAATAGGAAAAATATTTTCACTATTAATAGATAAGCTTCCTTGTCTGTTTGTCATCGTTTTTTGTTCCTTTCGTCATTTCTTTTTTCTTTTCCTGTGTTTCTACAAGAATTCTGACTATGCATTTTGCATCTGAAAAACATTGTAGTCCCCCTATTGTTAAAAGTCAATACAAAATTAGCACTCGTTTAATTCGAGTGCTAATAATTTTCTTCAATCCCTTATAATATCAGGGTTTTATAATTCTTAAATTTTTCTAAAACCAATTTTCAGTAGATAAAACACCTCTTTAATATTCCCATTCTATACTAAATGCATCCTGCAAGTATTCCCGGTAAATTTCAAAAAATTCTGAAGTATCTATTTCCACATCTTTTACCAAAGTAATCTTTTCCCACAATTCTTCATTTACTGCTTTTGTCAGCTTTGATGCAAACTGTGTGTACCTTTCTCCAAAAATCTCTTCTCTTTTTTTCTCTACTATAACAATCTTGTTGGCATCTGTTTCTTCTCTGTTAAAAGTAGTGATGCATTTAATAATGTGATAGCCATATTCTGTTTCCACTATATCACTGATTTCACCTTTCCCAAGGTTAAAGGCCGTGGTTTCGAACCCAATGTTCATCTCACCTTTTCGGAAGGAATACTGACTCTGATCATCCTCGTTGTAAGTTGCAATCAAAGAATCAAAACTAACTCCGCTTTGTGCTTTGGCTAAAACCTCTTGAGCCCGCAAAAAGGCTTCATGTTTTTTCTCACTGTCATATTCTACTTTTTGATTATTTTCATCCAAAGAATAAGTTTTAATCAAAATATGATCTACGGTAATAGTTCTTGCTTCGTCATCACTTACTTCCGGATTCACATCCTTGATAATATGATAATACACTTTATTAGCAACAGCATACTCTCTATAAAGGCGTTCAATCAAATCTTTATCTACGCCAAGAACCTTCCGTTCCTCTTTACTTAGGGTCTCATAAAAAGCTTCTGCAGCCTCTTTCACTTTACCTTTTTCCTCTGAATTTAATTCCACCTGCTCCTGAATTGCCAACAGATTCATGGCTTTAATCTGGGAAAGCTGTGCCAACACCATGTCTTTCATATTTTCTTCCAGTGTTATTCCCTCCAGATTAGTATCCCAAATACGTTCTCCATATACCTTTTCATATCTGGATTGTGTAGTGGTCAAATACACCATCATCTCCGGCAGAGAACAGCTCATTTCTTCTATACGGAATACTTCATCTTTGGCAAAACCTGTGTGAAGAACTATTTTCGTTCTTTTCTCACTACAACCGGTGAGAAAGAGCATCATTACACATATCAAAAGAATAATTTTATTTTTCATCTATCTTCAATACTTTCTTACATTAATATTTTAAAAAATCAACAAAAATTTATGTTAATTATACCGCAAACTTCCATATTATAACAAACTCACTATCCGCGCTTTACTGAATCCGGTTCTGGTTTTGGTTACCTGAATTTGTTGCGGTATTTTCAGTTTCAATTCATCCACATGGGAAATGATTCCCACCAGACGTTTTCTCCCTGCTGTTTCATTATTGCCATCCCCCGAATCCGTCTGCAAACCTGTATTTTCTCCACTCAAGGAAGATAACACCTGCAAAGCCTGAGCCAAAGATTCTTCGTCCAAAGAACCAAATCCTTCATCCACAAACATGGTGTCCAAACGTACGCCTCCGGCAGTCGCCTGAATTTCATCAGCCATACCTAAGGCAAGACACAAACTGGCTTTAAAAGACTCGCCTCCGGATAAAGTTTTCACATGGCGGATGGAACCATTATAATGGTCAATCACTTCTAAGTCCAGTCCGCTTTGACTTCTATTGTTTTCCGCATCTTTTTTTCTGATTAAAGTATACTGCCCACCGGTCATAGTCTCCAGCCGGAGATTTGCATAATCCAGAATACGTTCAAAATATGCCATTTGTACATAAGTCTCCAGCATAACCTTACCTTTTTCGTTATGTCTTCCGTTGGCAGTATCATTTAATGCTTTCATCCAGCCATATTCTATCTGTTTTTCCTGCAGCAACCGATTCTTCTCACGGATATACTTTAAAGCACTATGGTTCTTTTCCACCCGGTTACTTATCTGTTCATGTTGTCTTTGCAAATCTATTTTTTCTTTTTGCAAAAGTTCTGCCTTATCCTGTTCCTGTCGCAAATCTCCCGGTTTACTATGGGCAAGCCGTGCCTTTAAGGCAGTCATTTCTCCCTCTAAGGATGCTTTCGCCTGTAACACATCCTGATAGTCCTGTTTTGCCTTATCTGTTTTGCTTTGCAATCTTGATTTTTGCTGAATGATTCTGTCTATTTCTGTTTTCAATGCATCCTTATCAGGAAATTCCAATGTCATTTTCAGCTCTTCGTTTTGCTTTTCCAATTCCTTCAAAGATGCTTCTTTTGCGGTCTTTTCCCTTTCCGATACATTTACAGCTTCCAGAATTTCCTGCAATTTATTTTCCTGTTCCGGAATACTTTCTTTTTTCTTTTTCAAACTCTCAATCTGCTGCTGATATGCTTTTTGATAAGTCAGGTTTTCCTGTTTTTCCAATTCCAGCACATTCATATCCAAAGCAATATCCGTAGCCGTTTTTTCCCCGGATTTTCCATAATATGTCTCCAATGCTTTGTTTATCTGTTGTTGTTTTTCCTCTGCCTGGCCTCTCAAAACTGCTGCAATAGAATTCTTTTCCTGTAATCCAAGCTCCTTCTTCTCCAAAACGGTCTTTGCAGTCTGCCATTCTTCTCTTGTAGGTGCATTTGGAGACGGCACTGCCGGTTTCGGATGATTAATGGAACCACATACAGGGCATGGATTGTTTTCCCTTAACAGACCGGACAAAATTCCCGCCTGTCCATCCATAAATTCCTGTTCTAACTGCTGAAAATCAGCTCGCATCCCGTACACTTTCTTTTGTATCTGCTGATACTCAGAAACTGCATTTTCATAATCCTCTTTTATCTTTTTCAGTTGTTTTAACTCTTTTTGTAACTGTGACAACTGTTGGTATTTTCCGTCCAACTCCTGCCCTCTTATTTTCGATTGTTCAAATTTCAACTCCTTTTCATAGAGAGTATCAATTTCTGTCTTATCCCTTTGCAGTTCTGACGACAACAGTTCATAACTATTCTTATTAGAAACTATTTTTCCTGCCAGTTTTTGAATCTCTTTAACAGCTTCCTCTATCTGACAGGATAAGTTCTCCTGTTTATCATACATAGGAATTTTTTCCTGCATAATCACCATTTTTTCCGTCAATTCCCGGATAATAGGTTCTTGTTTTTCAGTCTCCTGTTTTTTCATAAGACTAATTCTTAAAGCTTCTTCATTAGCCCAAAACAGTTTTTCTTTTTGTTCCAGTTCTTTCTGAATATCTACTGCAGTCTTAATTTCACTGATTCTGGCCGCTCTGTCTTGTAATTCTTCATCCAGAGAATTCATTTTTTCCCGCAGACTTTCTTTCTGCTGTTTATCTTCCTCACACAATTTATCCAGTATCTTGATTAATTCTTCGGAAATCTCTTTCCCTTCTATCCCCTTTAACCAGGCTTCATACAAATCATTTTCCGGACAACATTCTGTCCCTAAAGCATACTGCAAAATGCTTTTTCTTAAATCTTCACATTCATTCCATAACCGTCTGAAATCTTCATTAATCTGTCTCTGCAAAAGTTCGTATTTTTCCGTATTAAAAATCTGTCGAAAAATTTTCATTCTCTCTTCCGTGGATGCCAAAAGCAATTTTAAAAAATCTCCTTGGGCTATCATAGCAATCTGAGTAAACTGCTGACGGTCCACTCCCAGAATTTCAATGATTTTTTTGGTAACTTCTGTAGTCTTGGTTACAATAATTCCATTGGGACAAACCAATTCTGCACTCTCTGCCTGTCGGGTCATTCCTTCACCACGTTCTTTTTGACGTTCATACCTGGGAATACGGTGCACTTCATACTCCTTATCTTTACACCTGAATTTTAAATACACAAAAGTCTGCACATTATTTTTGGCATATTTACTGCGAAACATTTCGGATTTTCTGTTATCCCCACTGGCTTCTCCGTAAAGAGCATATGTTATGGCATCAAAAATAGTAGTCTTTCCCGCTCCCGTGTCACCACAAATCAGGTACAGACCATTTTCTCCCAATTCATCAAAATTCAAAGTAATTTCATCTGCATAAGGACCAAATGCAGACATGATTAATTTTATTGGTCTCATCTACACTTCCCCTTTCCAGATTTTATCTATTTTTTCTAATAAATATTCTCTTTGCACCTCACTTAAAGGCTGATTATTCATAGTTTCATACAAGCCTGCAAAAATATCCTGTGGTGAAATTTTAGCAACTTCCTTCCTGACTTGTACTTCTCTTCTTTCTCTGGTTCTAAGATTGTCATATTCCATCTGCATCAGATTAGGATATACGGCTGCCAATCTGTGAAAAGCTTGCGGTACATCCATTTCATCCAACAATGTAATATGCAGATAACTGTTAACATCCATTCCATGGAAGTTTAAAGGATTCATTACCTCCATAAACATTCCCCTGATTTTTACCATATCATGCTGTGGTGTTAATGGTATTTCTTTAATTTCAACATTGTTTTTTTCTTTTAACTCTACAATCGTAACCGTCTTTTCATCCTGCCATTCGGAAAAAGAATATTTCAAAGGTGTTCCACTGTATCGTACCTTTCTGCTTCCCATATTCTGAGCTCTGTGAATATGCCCCAGGGCTACATAATCAAAATCACCAAACACATCAACTTCCACATTATCCAGTCCACCCACGGAAATCTCTTCCGAATCACTGCGTGATGCTCCGGTTACAAACTGATGTGCCACCAAAACATTCCGTTCTTCTGTATTAATCTTCATATTTTTTACAACCACTGCCATTGCATCCGTATAATTCAAAATTGTCTCTTCCTTGAAAAAATGACGCACATGAACAGGCTTAATGAAAGGTAATAAATGTATATATATCTTACCAAATTCATCTTCCATCTCTATCCCTTCAATCTGTCCGTCATATACCTGAGACAGATGAACTCCTGCTTTCTTGGTAAGTTCACCTAAAAAGGCAATTCTCTCCGGAGAATCATGATTTCCGCTGATTACAAAGACTTGAACTTCTTCCTTTGCCAAATGAACCAAAAAGAGATCAAACAAAGCTACAGCCTCTGCACTTGGATATATTTTGTCATAAACATCCCCGGCAATCAGAACACCATCTACTTTCTCTTCTTTTACAATATTCTCTATCTTTTCCAATACGTATTTTTGTTCCTCTATCATGGAAAACTGATGAATTCTCTTTCCCAGATGAAGATCTGAAATATGGGCAAATTTCATAATTAGTCTCCTTGGAAAAAGAAAGGTATGTTTCCATACCTTTCTTTCATTTTATTTTGCACACTGGCTGAATTTCTGTTTTGCTTCCTGCACTTTCTTTTCTTCTGCTGCAGGTGTAGGATAAAATCCGGATGCATGCATATTGTCAAACACACTTTTCTGGATATCATGTTCTTGATTTAAAATTTTCATCATTGTCTGTCTCACATCTTCGTGAGTACATTCATTGGCAGCCAAGTTAAACTGGCTTGTGCATGCTTTCTGTGCAGCTAAAGCATCACCATAAATCTCTTTTTCTGTATAAATTCCCGGCATATTGAAACCTCCTTCTATTTCCTGAATGTCTGCTCTTTGCTTTTTACTCCTAAGACAATTTCTGATAAAGTTCATTAAAATGTCCCTGATGTTTTTGCGCAATACTTTCCATCTGATTCTTTACTTCTGTTTTCTCGGCATGCTCTGCAAGCATTTTGAATTTTTTAACCAAAAGCTCCTCTGCGGAAAGTAAATCTTTGATTGTACTTAACTCTTTTTCCGTTAATGTTGACATTCCATCGCCCTCCTATTTACATTTTACATTCATAAGAAAACAGCCATTGCAAGTTTCCCATGTAAATAAGAGTATCTGTAGAAGGTTTTTATTTTATTCGTTACTATCCTTTTTAATTTTATACAAATTTTAATTTAAATTATTTTTTATATACGATTTTATCTGCCATTTCATCTGCAGCTTTCTGGCCTTGGAATCTTGCAATAATCTGCAAACCAAAGTCAATCGCTGTTCCCATACCACGGCTGGTAAGAATATGGTCTGCCACTGCTGTAGACTCATAAGTTACCTCTGCTCCTACCAAACCCTCTTCCATGGATGGATAACAACATGCTTTCTTACCCTGTAAAAGACCTAAATGGCCGAATACCGTAGGTGCTGCGCAAATGGCACTGATATATTTTCCTTTAGCATCGAATTCTTTTACTTTTTCCATCAAAGTATCACATGCTTCCAGATTCAAAGTCCCCGGCATTCCTCCCGGAAGAACAATCATCTCTACTTCGTTAAAATCAACTTCTTTTAAAGTTTTATCCATGGAAACGGTAATTCCATGAGAACCCGTAACTGCCTTTTCATCCGTAATTGATACCATCCATGTTTCAATTCCTGCTCTTCTTGTTAAATCCACTACGGTTAAGGCTTCAATTTCTTCATATCCGTTTGCAAAAAATACTGCTATTGCCATGTTTATTCTCTCCTTTAAAAATTATTCTAATGTAATTAATCAATCGGTACTCTGCAAAAATAACAGCTATGATACTGCTTGCAATCCTTTGTTACCAGATTATCTGCGTTACAATAAGGACATTTTATTCTTACGTATCCTGACGGCACCGCATCTCCTTCCATAAGACGCAGGGCTACAATCCTCTGATGAGCATGTTCATCTTCACCCCAAAGATTATTGTTTCTGATTCTTGGCTGAACCTGTTCTTCCCTGTGAGGTTCCATAAAATTCTTTTCTACCTTTTTCACAGGAACATTAGGGACTATTGTTCTTCCATTTTTAGGTGCATTGGGAACTATTGTTCTTCCATTCTTAGGTATATTGGGAATATTATAACTTCTCTTATGATTTTTCCCGGACTCTGCTGATTTCTTTGCTTTGACAAAAATAACAAAAATAATTACATAAAACAGTAATCCAAATATTTCCATCCTCATCTCTCGTCCTTTCTACTTTTTCTCATTGCTGCTATACCTACAAATCAATATTTCTACACTCATGACATCATTCATTTTACCTGTTTTAACATTTTCATCTGCTTCCACACAGGCTTCCAATGCTTCCCTTAATTTTGCAGTGGAAAACTGAGCTGCTTGTTTTTCATATTTTCCAACAATAAATCCATGTAATCCTGTTTTTTCCGCAATCACTACCTGTGAATATCCTTTTTTCTTAAGTTCTTTTACCTGCAGCAAAAGATTAAACTGACGTCCTATCAGTGCCAAAATTCTCATAGGTGGTTCTTTTAAAGTCAATAAATCATAATATAAATCCAAAGCTCTCTTTTGATTACGATCTGCAATAGCATTAATCATATCAAAAATCTGGTTTTGTACACGTTTTGTACATACCTCTTCAATATCTTCCCTTGTGATTTCCGATTTTTCCATGGTATAGCACAATAATTTTTCCATCTCGGTTTTAATATGTGCCATTTCCGTTCCTGTCCGCTCCAAAAGAAACTGCAAGTCTGCCGCCGTGATATTCTTACCTTCCTTTTTTAACATTCCCAGAACCCATCTCTTCAGAGTCTGTTCATCCTGATGCACAAACTCACTAATACGTCCTTGCTTATTTACCACTTTATATAATTTGGAACGTTTATCAATTAGGGGTTCCACAAAAACCAAGTAGGTAGTATCCGGTAAACCGGGCAGATACTCTGCCATTTTATCTCCTCCTTTTTGAAACCACCCTGAGTTCTCTATAACAATGACTCTTCGGCTTGCAAAAAAAGGTAAGGTTTCTGCCAAATCAATAATCTCTTCCGCCTTGGTGTCTTTTCCTTCATAATAATGGTTATTCATGGTATCACCGTCATCCACCAGTGCTGCCTTCAGCTTATCCCGATACTGCTTTCTCAGGTAGGACTCTTCACCATGTAGAAGATAAATCTGACTATATTCCTGATTTTTAATATCCTGCAATAATTTTTGCATGATTTACTCCTTCAAATTTGTGTTGTTACTATTGTAATAAACCCTACGAATTTTTTCAATTTTTATTTTCACATTTAAAAATAAAATCCCTACCTGCACATAAAATACAATACGCATGACATTTAGCATAACTCCTCCGCCAATGCCTATGCCGCCTCCCCAAATGAGGTTGCTTCTTTTACAAAAATTCTGTCATAGTCTTGCTTATTTTTCAGAGTTTCCTTTACTTTTTCCCCTCCCACAAAAAATTTTTGTACACTGAGAAATCTTCATCTATCATTATCTTTGAATTATTTCAAAATCATTCCCGCATTATGAATTTCCATAAACATGTACTAGCCCAGTTTTTGTTGCAATTCATCAAAAGACTTCAAAACAACCACTTCTGATTTTTTGTATCCGTCATTTAATGCATTTCTTTGGACTATCAGTGCAAAGGTAGCTTTTTCTTCCAAAGTAATGTCCCCATAGGTAAACACTTTAAACAAATCATGTTTTCCGTAACGCAATGTATGGTGCATATTTCCCATTTGCATGAATCACCACATCACACTTTTTCTGTAATATTTGTTTTGCGGTAGTATAGTTCTGAAACCAATCAATCAAATGAGTCAAAATATAAATAATCAATATACTGACTGCCAACGTAATTACAATTTCCGCTCCTTCTGCCTTCATTAACTCTACCGGGGGTAATGCTACTGAAATTACAATTATTTACATTTATGGTAATTGCTCCCTCATCTGCTGTAGTCCTAATTTCACTTTGCACATGTTCCAGCCTATCCAATGTTTCTGCATGAGGATGTCCGTAAGAATTATATTTTCCACAGGAAATTAAACTAAGCTTAGGATGAAATATTTCCAGAAATTCTTCAGCACTAGAGCCGGAAGAACCATGATGTGCCACCTTCAGAACATCCACTCCATCAGGCCATAGACCCATTCGGTCAATATATGTTAAAATCTTCTTCTCCCCTTCTTTTTCAACATCTCCGGTCAATAATATATCAAAATCATGGTACTTCATTAATAACACCAGTGATTGATTATTGCGCTCAGATGAAGACAACTTCTCTTTTTTTCCACTCTCGCAATCTATTGTTGCTATATTACTGACTTCCGGATACAAGCACAAGAATTCCATATGACCATCCCGAACTCTATCCCCTTGAGCAAGATATATTAATTTCGTTTTATTTTTCTCTGCCAGTAACTGCAATTCTTCCAAAAGTTCCTCATCCTCTTCTATCATTAACACACTTCGAGGTAACAACAAATACTCTATTCTAATCCTTTCTTCCGGTGCCATCCGTAATATTTCCACTATTCCATTCATGTGATCCTGATCCAAATGGCTGACAAAAATTCCTTTTATTCTACCATATCCCTTATATTTCAGATAAGGAATCAACCTGTACTTTCCAACCTTACTTACGGAACTGCTGCCACAGTCAGAAATGTAGACATTACCATTACTGTTTCGGATGACAATTCCGTCACCCTGTCCTACATCCAACATAGTTATTTCTGTTCCAAAATTAAATCTTAATGTAACAATCACAAGTGCTGACACTAACATCATTTTCTTTATAAATACGGAATACTTAAACCACCGGCTGATAGCCGTTATCACAAGAACTATATAAAGAACTATCTGCAACACACCGGGTGCTCCCAAGTATCCATCCTGAAAAGGAATTTTCTCAAATAGTTTGCAACAGATTTCAAAGTATTTGAGAATAAATTTAATCCCAACAATGATAAGTTCCCTTCCAAACCATGGCTGAATTCCTGTAAGCACCAACACTACTGCCAATAACAACAGTACAGACATTGCCGGCAGAATAAGCATGTTTAGAAAAATGCTGTACCATGGATAGGTCCCATAATTGCACAAAAGGACCGGCAATGTAGCTATGACAGAAGCTAAACTAATACATATAGATTTTGTAAATTTCCTCTTTGCTCCCACAATTTCCTGTAACCTTGGTGCCAGAAAAGTTACCCCTATCACCGCCAAAAAGGAAAGTAAAAAACCACTATTATTTAACACATAAGGATTAACAAATAATTGAACAATAGCTGCCAGACCGAGGGCAGATAAGCTGTCATAACTACGTCCCAGTATCTTCGCACTTAAAGATAGGGCAAACATAATGGTAGCTCTGATAGTTGAAATAGAGTTTCCTGTGAACACACAGTAACATGACATGATTATGATACCGGCAACAGCCCCCTGCCTATCACCTCCAAGTATCACCTTTAATGTTCGGAACACACCCATCCCCAGCAACATCAGGTGTAACCCCGAAATTGCCAATATATGTGAGATTCCGTTTCTTTGGTAAAGGCTCTTATCCTCCTCCTTAAGACCACCTTTCTCTCCTAAAACCATGGCTGCAATCAATGCACCTTCTTCTTCCCCCAGTTCTTTACATAGAAAATCATTAATCTGCTGCCTCAAATTCCACATGTCCTCTCTGAATTTAGAATAGGACACACTTTGCCTTATAATTTTACACTTTTTGAACTGTCCCCAAATCCCCTGGGAGCAATAATATTTCCCGGAATTAAACTGACCCGGATTGGATGGCTCTTCCCATGGTGTGTAGTTTCCCGAGAGAAGAATCTTCTGCCCTATTTTTAACTCTGTATCTTCCGCAGAAGAAAGTTGACACAAATATTTTCCGTCCAAAGTTTCTATTTTTTCATCATTTTGTACTTTGACTTTTTTTAATGTAATCTGCCAATAGGCACCGTATCCTGACTCCTTGTATTGCTTATCTGCAATATATCCTTCCAAATATACGTTACCTACATTTTCCTGATATAAAACCTCTTTATAGCTTCTCCCTACAAGAAATATACAGATGATAAGAAGAAAACCTATTGCCAGCCAGCACATAGGTCTTTTTCTTAAAATCTTTAATTCCTTTTTTACTTCATCAATCCATATATTCCATTGCCATTTTACAGACATTTATCAGTTATCGATTTGAACCATTTCCTGATTTCGTTCAAATAAAGCAGACAGTGTCTTGTCCCCCAACGCAACTTCCGTTTCACCATCTACTGCCAACTGTACCTTTAACACACCCGGTAATTCCGTCAAAGAATTTACCAGAGAATATATAGTTGTATCTGCTGTTACATTACTGTTTAAAGTAAGAAATGTATTATTCAAATTTACATAACAGATACCATCCTTAATACTTACATTGATAATTTTAGTACCAGAATTTATCGTTGGAAGTACTTGAATATCCTCTTTCCCTTTATTGTTCAAAGGACCGGACACCAACTGTTCTACTACAAGCTTTTCCAATGCAATGTTGGTATTGTAGTGTAAAGTACGATTCATTTTTATTAATTTATCTCCCGTAACATTGGCAAAGTATAAAGTCAGTGTTACTTCTTCGTACTTTTTCATATCTTCACCGGTATTATCAATAAATGTATCTGCAGACATTACCCCGATGGATTTTCCGTCTGAATCCGTTAAATCTCTTCCTTCAATCTGAAATTTAACCAATTCCACACCTTCTATCTGTGTCAATGTTTTTACAATCGCAGCTCTAACCAAAACTTCTTTTGTAAATTCCATTGCTTCGTATTCCCTGCTTAAATTTAGGGTTACCTGGCTCTCACGCACTATGCAATCTTTAACCTTAAAATCTACCATTACAGGTTTGTATTCTATCTCTTCTCTTTGTGTTCCCAACTGCATTAAAAGTTCTTTTACAAGAAAATCTTTTTCTTTTTTTGGAGTCTCGGTTTCATAAGGTAAGGAGATAATATGATTTTCATCTCTATCCAGATAATATATCCTGTAATTTTTTATCGTACTCTCTTCCTTGTTTGCACACCCTATTCCAAATAAAACCAAAACCATCAACACAAAGCCTAATATCAGCTTATTTCTCATGGATTTGTTCTCCTATTTACTATATGTTAACGGAATTTTAACTACAAAAGTAGTTCCTTCCGTTTCTACACTGGATACCTGAATGGTACCCCTATGCATTAATATAATGTTTCTGGTAATGGCAAGACCAAGACCGGTTCCTCCGATTTCTCTGGAATGAGATTTGTCCACCCTGTAAAAACGTTCATAAATCCGCTCCATAGCTTCTTCCGGAATTCCCATACCGGAGTCTTCTATCGTAACTGTAAAATACTGGTGATCTGCATCCAGACTTACTCTTACCCATCCGTTTTGTTTATTATATTTAATCGCATTTTCTACCAGATTAGATAATGCCAATGTCATTTTAACCTCATCCACTACAGCCTGCACAGGACGATTACTTTCCAGAATCACTTCTATATTCTGCTGTCTGGCAATAGGACGTAAACGTTTCATCAATAATTCTAAGAGAGCATTAATATCTACGTATTCTACGTTTAACTCTCCATCTGTTTTATCCAACTTAACCAAGGTTAAAAGGTCATTAATAATTTTATTTTCCCTGTCAATTTCCGCTGCTATATCAATCATAAATTCCTGATATAATTCCACCGGCACATCTTCCTGCATAACCAGAGAGTCTGCCAGAACCTTCATAGAAGTCAACGGAGTTTTTAATTCATGTGACACATTGGATACAAATTCCTGTCTTGATTTATCCAAAGTTCTCATTCTTCTTAATACGTTATTAAATGCATCTACAATATGTTCCGTTTCATCATAGTCCGGCACAGAAATAGCTTCGTCCGTAAACCCTTCCTTGACCTCATTAATGGCCGTAGTAACTTTTTTAAAAGGTTTAATTAATACATGTGACGTAGCCAGACTCATTACCAGAATGGAAATAGTGATAAGCACTTCCAAAACAAAAGCTTTTCTTTGCAGAATACTAATAGTAAGTGCTATGGTATCTGTAGAAATACTGCTTAACAAAACTCCTTCTATTTTAGGAGTCTCATCCTCTTTTACATTACTGCTGTCCACAATAGGAATCGTCATTTCTATAAAACCATCTTCATTATCATAATAGGTGGTATTTTCACCTTTGAAACACTTCAATACTTCTTCTGAAATAATGGTTTTTCCTTCACTGATTCCATAAGTATCTTTAATAACTTTAAAATTATTATCTATAATTAAAACACGTCCATCATATAAATTAGAAATCTGATTTAGTTCCGCATTGATAACTTCAGAAGATGCATCCTGCAGATAGTTATAATTAAGCAAATGATTGGCAATAATCTTGAACTGATTAGATACTTCGGATATTTTTACATTCACAGCTCGTTCTTCATAATTTTGAAGAAGAGCTGTCCTTGTAATAAAACTGGGAATCATACCCATAATCAGTAAAATAAAAAAAATACGAATTCTCAAGCTCCGAAATAATGAACTTTTAATGATTTGATCTTTTACTTTTTTTAACATAAAACCACCCGGTTAAGCTTTAAAATAATACACAACCCCCCATTTTGTATGAACAAATTTGGGTTCACTGGGATTTTTCTCAATTTTTTCACGAAGACGACGGATATGCACATCCACAGTTCTTACGTCCCCCGGATAGTCCACTCCCCATACCATATGTAATAATTTTTCCCTGCTGTAAACATGGTTGGCATTTTTAGCAAGAAGCTCCAGCACATCATATTCTTTGGATGTGAGATTCATTTCTTTTTCTTCAATATAAACTCTTCTCTCATCTAAATCCAGCTTCATGGTTCCCGCTTCAAGAATCATCTCTTTGTTACTACCGCTCTGTGAAACAGTTCTTCTCATAATCGCTTTAATTCTTGCTTTCACTTCCAATATATTAAAAGGTTTGGTAATATAATCATCTGCTCCATATTCCAATCCCATAATCTTATCCATGTCATCACCTTTCGCAGTTAACATAATAATTGGAACATTGGAAAATTCCCTTATCTGCTGACATACCTGAAGTCCATCCAATTTAGGAAGCATAATATCCAATAATATAATGTCATACTCTTTTTCCTTGGCTTTTTCTACTGCTTCTTCACCATCAAAAGCAGTATCTACTTCCATTCCTTCCTGCTCTAAACTGAAACGAATTCCTTTTACAATTAACCTTTCGTCATCAACCACTAAAACTTTTTTTCCCATGCCTACTCCTATTCTTAGTCCGATACGGTTATATAATCCCTGATTTTGGCAAATGCTGCCTCTTTTATTCCCGGAATATTCATAATATCTTCCGTTTTCCGGAAATCTCCATATTCCTGACGATAAGCAATAATGCTTTTTGCCCGGCTCTCTCCAATTCCCGGTAAAGTACATAGCAGAGTTTCATCTGCGGTATTGATATTTATCTTCTGCCCCTGTCCTGATGTCTCAGATATCGTTACCATTTCCTCTTCCATTGTTTCCGATGCTGTTTCTTCCATGGTAGGTACTGTTATCTTCATTCCATCCACCAGAGACATCGCCTGATTCAAATAATCTTCATTGGCATCCTCTCGGAAACCTCCTGCTTTATGGAT
This sequence comes from Lachnospiraceae bacterium, assembly GCA_017521195.1. GTDB lineage: Bacteria > Bacillota > Clostridia > Lachnospirales > Lachnospiraceae > SFDP01. The sequence goes on along the minus strand of JAFXGP010000060.1, from coordinate 44,850 downwards.
TAGCTCATACAATCTCTGACCTTCTGTCAGATAATATACTCCCGGATGGTTTACCGCTCCGCAAATATGAACCACAATATCTTCTTTGGGTAATTCATTATTCCCAATCGTCATTTCTTCCTTGGCTGTTTCCGTATCAGAAGCAGTTTCTGTAGCTGTTGCTTCGATTATATCTGCAGTTTCCTCCTGTAGCAGAAACTTTTCTTCTGAACATCCTAAGAGGAATGAACACAAAATGCTAATCCCTATTAACTTATAAATATAATTTTTAATTTGCATAAATTCTCCTTTCGGAGAATTCCCATTTTCCCTGCTGTAGTCCTATTCTATGCTACTTTCCATGACAGCACAATAGTCATTTTTACCAAAACATAAAACAAGGAAGCCTATCTGTAAGCTTCCTTGTACACATATATCCTTATTTAGTCATCGGAATAATCGATAAATTCTTCTTCCTCTTCCTCAATTTTAATATAAGTTTCTTCATATACATTACCGGTTAACTGAGTTTTGATATCTTCAGATAATTTCTTAAGTTCCTTTGAAACCTCTTCCCCGTTCCAGATTCGTTCAAACATAATCTCCATTTTCACCCAGAAATTACTGATTGCCATTAATTTGGGCATTGGTGCTGAATCCTGATATTCGTCCATGAACATATCCAGATTTGGATTGTCATATCTTATATTCTTGTTAGCCGGGACTTTACCGGTTGCCGTATACAAATCTTCTGCATGCTGTATTACCATATATTTGGCAAAATCATTGGCTTCTTCCTTCATCTGTGTATACCCGTTAATATAAACGGTATTGGTTACAGATAAACTCTTAGTATCCATCTGTTCATTTAGTCTTGGGATTGGAGCAATTCCATAATCATAAACGAATTCCCCGTTTTCTTTGGCTGTATCCAACTTTTTGATAATATCTGTAGTTGCAGTAGTCATAACAATCTTGCCTTCCATGAACTCCTGAATTACAGAATCATATTCTACGTTGTTGGCATCTATCGCAAAATAATCGCTTAAATCCTGATACACCATCAAAGCACGGATTGCTTCCTCATTATAGATATCAACGGAATCTTTGCTGTCACCACACATACCACCGATATCCATATAGTTACCTGCGAAGAAGTAATTAAAGAAAATATCTTCTACATCCCATTTGAAAACGGCTTCTACGTTTTGAGGTGCATCATAACTGTCTGCAAATTCCAACAATGCTTCAAAGGTAGTGGGAATAAGTGAAGGCACTCTCTCATGTACCAATTCTGCCATTTCTTCCTCAGAAATGATGGTTACATCCTGTGTCTCTTCCTGTTCTTCTCCGGATGTATCCTCTTGTTCTTCTTCGTTTTCTGCCTCCGACTCATCTGCTGCCTCAACAGTCACATGCATTTCTTCCTGAATTTCCTTCTTAGCCAACTCTTCCAGATAGGTCATATTATACAACAGGGCACTGGTTTCATAATAGAAAGGATACCCCAGAATCTTCTGCTGATAAGTTACCGCATGCATGGCACTTTCCGGGAAATTCTGAAGACTTACAACTCCTTCTTCATCAGAAATTTCCATAGCAAGTCCTGCAAGATATGCTTTTTCCATATTGTCATTACTTGCAATGTAAAGATCCGGATAATATTCTGAAGTTAAAGATGCTTCATTAATTTTTTGCAAAAGTTCCAAACCTGACTGTAACGTAGGAATAACACGCACACCATGTTCTTCATTATATTTTACAGCCATACTACTGATATAATCGGTCAATGCTTCATCCGTATACCAAACATGTAATGTTCTGGCATTATCAAACACTGCCATTTTATCTTCTTCTTTTTTCTGATTTCCCAAATAAAGCACGGAAAAAAGCATTACTAAAACTAAAAATGCTGATATAACTCTCTTTGTTAAACTCATCTATTCTTCTCTTTCTGCTACGAAAAACGAAATAGCAATCAACTAACATCTGTCGCTGATTTTACTGCTGTTGAAAACAGGAATCCAAAATAGCAATCATTTCATCCACATGTCCCTCATTAATAATAAGGGGTGGAATAAAACGAATAATATTCGCGCCGGCATTAATTAGTACCAAACCTGCATCCAAAGCTTTTTGAATGTAAGGTGCTACAGGACAGGTAAATACCAATCCCTGCATTAACCCACATCCTCGTCTTGTTTCTATAAAATCATATTTTTCCACAAGCTCATCCAGACGTTTTTCCAGATATTTGCTTACGGCGTTTACATTTTCTATTATATGGTTCTCTTCAAATAAATCAAGCACTTTATTGATGGCAGCTGCTGCCAATGGATTGCCTCCGTAAGTGGTTCCGTGATCTCCCGGCACCAGAGAGTTTTGTGCAACTTTCTCTGTCATTAAAAAGGCTCCTACCGGCACACCACACCCTAAAGCCTTGGCTGTTGTCATAATATCCGGTTTTACACCATATCTCTGCCATGCAAACATACTTCCGGTACGTCCCATGCCACACTGGATTTCATCCAGAATCAGTAAAATATCTCTTTTCTCACATAACTGTTTTACCTGATGAATAAACTCTTCGGTTACAGGATAAATTCCACCTTCTCCCTGTACGGTTTCAAAAATGATTGCACAGGTTTTGTCTGTCACCTGCTTTAATACACTGTCAAAATCATTCAAAGTGGCAAAACGGATATTACCAATCATTGGCTGGAAAGCTTCTCTATATTTAGGATTTCCTGTAATGGATAAAGCTCCCATAGTTCTTCCATGAAAACTGTGTTCCATGGCAATAATTTCATGGTCTGTCCGACCATCTTTCAAATATCCGTATTTTCTGGCAGCCTTAATAGCTCCTTCTACAGCTTCCGCACCACTATTAGTAAAAAATACTCTGTCCATTCCGGATACCTGTTGCAGTTTTTTCGCCGCTTCCACTGCCGGAACATTATAGTAATAATTGGAAGTATGTATTACCTTATCAATCTGATTCTTTAATGCCTGATTATAAGCTTCATTTTTATATCCCAAAGCAAATACTGCAATTCCGGCACAAAAATCCAAATATTTCTTACCATTTAAGTCGTAAAGATATACTCCTTCGCCTTTTTCAAATACAATCTGATATCTGTTGTATGTATGAAGCAGAGCTTTTTCCGCCTCATCAATATATTCTTGCATCAATTCCATGTCTTAGTCCTCATCTCTGACAATTGCAGTTCCCACACCTTCGTTGGTAAAGATTTCCAACAACAGGCAATGTGGAATTCTTCCATCCAAAATATGCACTCTGTTTACACCATTTTTTACTGCTGAAGTACAGTTATTCAGTTTTGGCAGCATACCTCCGCCAATAAATCCTTCCTCAATTAACTTGTCAGCTTCTGCTGCTGTAATCCGGGAAATAAACGATTCCTTATCATTAATGTCTTTATAAAGACCCTCGATATCTGTTAAGAATACCAGTTTATCCGCTCCAACAGCTTTTGCGATAGCACAGGCCGCATCATCTGCATTAATATTATAGGTAGCAAAATTATCATCAAGACCAATAGGGGAAATTATCGGCAAATATCCTTTTTCCAACAAATCAAATAAAACCTTAGGATTTACAGATGTAATATTTCCTACATATCCTATATCCTGACCTTCGGAATATTTCTTTTCTACCTGAAGCATCTGCCCGTCTTTTCCGCTTAAACCGATAGCTTTTACTCCCAATTCTTCTACCATGGTAACCAGACGTTTATTTACACGTCCCAATACCATTTCTGCAATTTCCATGGTTTCATCATCGGTCACTCTAAGACCGTTCACAAACTGTGCCTCTTTTCCAACTTTGCCTACCCAACGGCTGATTTCTTTTCCGCCGCCATGAACGATAATAGGTTTGAAACCTACCAGTTTAAGCAATGTTACATCCTTAATTACATTTCTCTGCAATTCTTCATTGCTCATAGCGGAACCGCCGTATTTTACAACAATAATTTTCCGATTAAACTTCTGAATATATGGAAGTGCTTCTATTAAGACTTCTGCTTTTCTTAATACTTCCTGCATATCTTTTTGTTCCATTTTTATCACTCATTCCTTTCCCTGTAATCAGGAGCAGACTTTTTAGCTATTCCCTTACATTTTATCCTTCATTAAGAGCGGTAATCAGCATTGATTTTTACATAATCATAAGTCAAATCACAACCCCAGGCACAAGCCTGTGCATCTCCTGACTTCATGTCTACCAGAATTCTTACTTCCGGTTCTGCTAAAATCTTACTTGCTTCTTCTTCGCTGTAATCACAGGCTACACCATCTTTAAAAATCTGAATAGTACCATTTTCTCCCTGGAAAAATAATTCTACATTTTCAGGGTCAAAATCAACTCCTGCATACCCCAATGCACAAAGGATTCTTCCCCAGTTAGCATCATGACCGAAAATCGCTGCTTTAGTAAGGCTGGAACAAATTACGGATTTTGCCAAAATCTTAGCTTCCTCTTTTGTTCTTGCATTGATAACCTTAGTTTCCAAAAGCGCAGTTGCACCTTCTCCGTCTCCTGCCATCATTTTCGCCATTTTTGTATTTACATAGTTTAAAGCTTCCATAAACTTATAATAATCTTCATTTTTGCAGGTAATCATTTCATTTCCGGCTAAACCATTAGCAAAAATTAATAAAGTATCATTGGTGGAAGTATCTCCGTCTACGGAAACCATGTTAAAAGTATCCTGTACATTTTCCCTTAATACTTCCTGCAATAATTCTTTGGAAATTGCAATGTCTGTGGTTAAGAATCCAAGCATGGTACACATGTTAGGATGGATCATTCCCGACCCTTTACACATACCGCCCAAAGTCACTGTTTTTCCACCGATTTCAAAAGTAACAGCTGCCTGTTTGGAACGGGTATCCGTTGTCATAATGGCTTCTGCTGCCAAAGTTCCTGCTTCTTTAGTATCTGCCAAAAGAGGAACCAATTTTTCTACACCGGCAGTGATACGGTCTATCGGTAACTGCATACCGATAACTCCTGTGGAGGCCACCAATACGGATTCTTCCGGAATGTTTAATGCGGTTGCCGCAGCCTCCGCTGTTTTTTTACAATAATCATATCCATGCTGTCCTGTACATGCATTGGCAATTCCTGAATTTACAACTACCGCCTGACCATATGCAGAATGTGCTACCACTTCTTTGTCCCATAAAACACAAGCTGCTTTTACCACATTAGCAGTAAAAGTTCCTGCCACCTGACATGGTACTTCACTGTAAACCATTGCCATATCTTTTCTGTTCTGATATTTAATAGCAGCTTCTACACCTGCCGCCTTGAAACCTTTTGCACTTGTTACGCCGCCTTGGATTTCTTTCATAATATTTCCTCCATTCATGGCTGTTCAAAATAAAATCTTTTATCTTTCCCTGCCACCTCTGCTTTATTCATTAAAAGCAATAATATTTTCCGTATTTAATGTAAAATCATAATAATTCAGGTCCAGTCTCTGAGTCCATCCAATCTTTCTCCAAAAAGCATTTCCTATATCATTCTGTGTAAATGCAATCAAAGATACTTTGCTGATATCTTCTTTTTTCAAAGCATTCATGGCAAACACTACCATGGCTGTCCCGATTCCCTGTTTTCTATATTCCGGGTCCACGCATACATGATACAAACATCCCCGTCTGCCGTCATGTCCGCAAAGAATAGCACCCACAACTTTTCCGTCTTTTACGGCAACCACACTGGTATCCGGATTTCTTTTCAAAAACCGTTCTACTCCGATTCTGGAATCATCAATACTTCGCATGGCAAAACCTTTTATTTTCATCCATAATCCATAGATTTGATCATAATCTTCTATAGTCATGGTTCTTATTACTGCATCCATTTTTCTTTCCTTTATATGCACTATAGTTCCTGCTTCATTACCTATCACATATGCACTATAGCACTTGTTCTCACTACCTTTTGTTCTCTCATTAAGGAAACATCGGAACTAACTGTAATCCTGTATCTTCCGGTAAGCCACACATAATATTCATATTCTGTACTGCCTGACCTGCTGCACCTTTTACAAGATTGTCCATAGCTCCCATCATGATCACTCTGTTAGTACGTTCATCCACAACTACATTTACGTCCACATAGTTGCTGCCTTCTACCCACTTGGTTTCCGGACAACTTCCTTCCGGCAGAAAACGGACAAATCTTTCATCTTTGTATGCTTCTTCATAAAAAGCCCGAATCTCTTCTTTATTATAAGAAGTACCATCTGCCTTTTTCTTCAATGTTGCATATGCTGTAATCAAAATTCCTCGGTTCATAGGAACCAGATGTGGAGTAAAATTAAGTACAACTTCTTCCCCCGAAGCATAACCCAACTGTTCTTCGATTTCCGGTGTATGTCTGTGGGATGCTACTCCATAAGCTTTAATATTTTCATTTACTTCACAGTAGAGATTGTTCACCTTAGCTCCTCTTCCTGCTCCGCTGGTTCCGCTCTTGGCATCGATGATTACGGTGGACATATCAATTACTCCCGCTTTTGCCAATGGATAAATGGAGAGGAAAGAACAAGTCGGATAACATCCCGGATTGGCAATTAATCTCGCTTCTTTAATCTTTTCCCTGTTAATCTCACAGAGTCCGTAAACTGCTTCCTCAATAAATTGTGGCGCTTTATGTTCAATGCCATACCACTTTTCATATGTTGCCACATCTTTAATTCTAAAGTCGGCACTTAAATCAATCACTTTTACCTGTGATAATATTTCTTCGTCCAACAGACCCGCCAAAAAGCCTTGTGGTGTTGCGGTAAATATCACATCTACCAACTTTGCCATTTCCTTTAAATTATCATCTTTACAAATATCATCTACAATCTGAAACATGTTCTGATAAACAGCTGCGTATTCCTTATCTATATAACTTCTGGAACCATACCATTTAATTTCTACTTCTTTATGTCCCATTAAAATTCGAACCAGCTCACCGCCTGCGTAACCGGTTGCCCCTACGATTCCTACTCTAATCATATGTATTGTCCTTCTTTCTTTATGCTTTTAGACACTATCTGGATAGTATAACACCAAAACCGCGTTGTTTTCAAGTTTTCTCTAATTTCATCTGTAATTTTGTGAAATTTTTATGATTATACACCTTTTGTGTATATTATGCAACTTATTTTGTTATTGTTTATTATTTATGCATGTTTTATTTATTTTATGCATTATTCTGCATATTTCTATACTTTTTGCTTGCATTTTAATAATTCTGGGTGTATATTATTAAGCATCATAGAATTTTACTTCTATGCATTAACTTGGTACATAAGAATACTTAGTGTATAGTATTCCAATATAAAGACATGAGGAGAAATATTATGAAAGAAAAAGTTATTTTAGCCTACTCAGGCGGCTTAGACACAACTGCGATTATTCCATGGTTAAAAGAAAATTTTGACTATGAAGTAATCTGTGTATGTATTGACTGCGGACAGGGAGAAGAATTAGATGGTTTACACGAACGTGCTATTTCCTGTGGTGCAGCCAAATTGTACATCGAAGATGTTATTGATGAATTCTGTGACGAATACATCGTTCCTTGCGTACAGGCTCATGCCGTATACGAAAACAAATATTTACTTGGTACATCCATGGCTCGTCCTGTTATTGCAAAACGTCTGGTAGAAATCGCACGTAAAGAAGGTGCAACTGCTATCTGCCACGGTGCAACAGGTAAAGGAAATGACCAGATCCGTTTTGAACTTGGAATCAAAGCCCTTGCTCCGGATTTGAAAATCATTGCTCCTTGGAGACATGATTTGTGGACTTTAAAATCCCGTGAAGATGAAATTGCTTACTGTCAGGAACATGGTATTGTTTTACCGTTCTCCGCTGCTACAAGCTACAGCCGTGACCGTAACTTATGGCACATCAGCCATGAAGGTTTGGAATTAGAAGATCCTTCTTTAGAACCAAACTTCGATCACTTATTAGTACTTGGAACAACACCGGAAAAAGCGCCTGATGAAGGGGAATACGTTACTATGACATTTGAAAAAGGAATTCCTACTTCTGTTAATGGTAAAGAAATGAAAGTTTCCGACATTATCCGTACTTTAAACGAACTTGGCGGCAAACACGGTATTGGTATCGTTGATATCGTAGAAAATCGTGTTGTTGGTATGAAATCCCGTGGTGTGTATGAAACTCCCGGCGGAACTATTCTTTATGAAGCACATCAGCAGTTGGAAGAATTAATCTTAGACCGCGAAACATATGCATTAAAAATGGATATGGGTAATAAATTAGCTCAGATTGTATATGAAGGAAAATGGTTCACACCACTTCGTGAAGCGGTAGTAGCATTTATCCAGTCTACACAGCAGTACGTAACAGGTGAAGTAAAATTCAAATTATATAAAGGTAATATCACAAAAGCAGGAACATCCTCTCCATATTCCTTATATAATGAAAGCATTGCATCCTTCACAACAGGTGACTTATATGACCACCACGATGCAAACGGCTTTATCAACTTATTCGGTCTTTCTTCCAAAGTACGTGCCATGAAATTGCAGGAAGCTGAAAAATAATATATGAATGTTATACCTGTATTACTGATTTATTTTCTTTTAGTTAACTTACTTGGTTTTTATGCCATGTATACAGATAAACTAAGAGCTAAAAAAAGAGCTTTCCGGGTTCCGGAAGCTACTCTTTTTGCAATCGCTGTTATCGGAGGAAGCATTGGCTGCATCGCAGGCATGTATACCTTCCGTCATAAGACCAGACACTGGCATTTTGTATACGGAATGCCCCTGATTCTGATTTTACAGATTATTGGTATTATTGTCTTATTTGTAATGCCGGTTGAAATCAGATTATTATAATAAGCAAACAGTCTGCTGACCTAAATCAGCAGACTGTTTTTACATTATCGTTTATTTTCGAAGAAGGCCAATCCCAACGTTCCCACTCCCGCATTACATGCGGTAGTAAAGGAAGCTTTCAACACCTCTACATGTTCAAACTTCACATGCCGGAATACTTCATTTTTGACACTTTCCAATTCTTTTACACTGCAGCCTGCATGAATGATATAGAGAACACTTTTATTCACCCTCCGTTTATGTCTGAGACTCCATCTGATTGCTTTCATTCTGGTACTCTCCAGAGTACCTCCCCACAACATGGATAAGACTGCGTTATTTTGTCTCACTTCTCCCATAGGATGCAATTGCAATTTTTCACAAACTTGAGCAGTGATAGCTGCTGCACGTCCTCTCTGGGCGAAAATATATGCTGAAGGCATTAAAAAAGATATCCGTACATTGGCTTTTATCTTCTCTATCTCCTCACATATCTGTTCTACACGATAACCTTCTTTTGCCATTTTGGCTGCCTGTACAACCAACAATCCCTGTCCTCCGGAAACTTGTCCTGAATCAATTACACGTACATGGTCAAATCCTTTGGCCGCTTTTACAGCCACATTATAACTTTCTCCGCAACGGGAAGAAACTGCAAAGTGAATTACCTGTTCTGCCATGGTCAAAACCTTACCAAAGAATTCCTCATACTCTTCTATAGTTACACTATCCGGAACAGCCTGGCTTCTGTCCTTGGATATAAACTGGGTCAGATTATCAGAATCAATTTCTACCACATCTTTGAAACGGCCATAAGGGGTCTTAACATATAAATGCATAATCTCAATGCCATATTCTTCCAACAATTCCTGGGAAAGATCACAGGCACAATCGGAAGTAATCAGAATCTTCTTACGCTTATTTCTCATAATCTCTAAAATACGGCTTTCTGTTTTTAAAGATGTACTTTCTTCAGAATAATATTTTACAATTTCCGGCGGCAGAACTCCCAAAATTTCCTTTTCTAAAAGTTTTCCCTCTACAGGTTTTTCCACATAACCGTCAAATCCCTGCTCGTAGTACATTTTTCTGGCTCCGGACAAAACATTCCCGGTAAGAGCTATTATAGAAGCATCCCGGCATCTTCCGTTTTCCTGAGTTCGGATTTCTTTCATGGTCTGCTGTCCATCCATATCCGGCATCATATAATCCAATAAAATTACATGGTAGAACTTTTTCTTCGTCATTTTCAGACATTCTGTTCCACCGGTGGCTGTGTCCACCTGCGCTCCGGTTCCCTCCAACAACTTGGCAGTCACCATTAAATTCATAGGATTATCATCTACCACCAGAATTCTTGCTTCCGGAGCTTCAAACACGGGCTTATACTTTTCAGATACATCTGCTGACATTTGCATAAAATCCACCTTGCCGATAGGGGAATTTTCCACCACATCCTGAGGTATGATAATTGTAAATATAGTTCCCTTGGTGTAAATACTGTCCACATTTATGTCGCCGCCCATTAAGGTTACCAGTTCCTTGGTAATGGAAAGCCCCAAACCGGTTCCCATAATCCTACGGTTTTTACTTTCGTCTGCTCTGGCAAAACAATCATAAATATGTTCCAAATCTTCATTACGGATTCCGATTCCCGTATCTGCCACTGTAGCCTTCAGATATATTTTTCCTTTTTCATACTCTTCTGCTTTCATCCCTAGGGTTATGGAACCTTCCTGAGTGTATTTTACTGCATTATCCAACAGATTTAGGAATATCTGTTTTAATCTTTTTTCATCCCCCCATAAAACAGAAGGTATATTAGGATCAATATCCAGACATAATTCCAGTTTCTTTCTTTCCACCCTGAGACGGATTAAATCCACCAAATCTCTCAAAAGTTCTCCGGTTCTGTATTTGGCAGGTACAATATGCATCTTTTCCATTTCCATTTGTGAAAAATCCAGAATATCATTTACCTGATTTAGAAGCATGTTGCCGGCAATCTGAATATCCCTGGCATATTCTTTTATCTTCTGATCCTGACTCTCTCTTAAAATGACTTCATTTAATCCTATAATCGTATTAATCGGTGTTCTGATTTCATGACTCATATTGGCAAAAAATACATTTCTGGAGTTTTGATTATTCTTAAGCTCTTCCTTTTGCTGTATATTCAGTTCATGCTCCTTTTCAAAAACGTTCATGTGAGCTTTTAAAATAACTCCTCCCATGGTTCCCACTACCAAAACAGAAAACCATGCATCAAAATGTGCAATCTCCACACTCGGCATCTCTACAATGTACTGTGGATATGCATAAGCAAAATAAAAGGTCCCTGCATATGTGATGGTACAGGCTGCCAAAAAAAGATACATTTTCAATCCGCTAAACATAACAAATATGTATAATACACCCAGCCCCAGCCAGACAGAAGCCCCGCCTTCAATTCCTCCGCTTAATATAAACATAGGTGGCATTACCAAAAATATGATGACCCCTCCTAAAAGGGTAGATGCTAATTCATATCGTTTATATTTAAAGGTTACAAAGAAAATACCAATCATGAAAAGAATCATTAACATAATGATTGTCAGCATTACATTATTGACATCCATAACTAAAAAGATTTCCACACTGGCAAAAATACAAGCCAACTCTCCCACCAGAATAATGGAACGGAGCATTCTCTCTTTCAAATCGTATTCTGTACTGTTAATTAATTGCAACAATTTCTGCCACATTTTCAAGTATCTCCAATCTCTGCATTCTCTTTCCAACGTGTAATCATTTCCACTGCAGAAAAGAAATCCGACATTTCAATTTTTCTCTCTGCTTTCGTTATAACTTCCTCCATTGATTTTCCTGCATAATTACAACCTTTGAGTTCACCTGTAATCTTAAGCAGCAAGTCACTGTCCAGAGAAAATACGGCATTTTCCATTTCTGCCAATAATTCTTCAAACTCAGCAGCCATCAAAAGCTTTTCTTCTTTTTCCAAGACATTTTCATTTGGCGATATTTCACCTTTAAGTATGCCTGGTTTTTCTTCCTCATCTTTAAATATCTGTATTTGAAGTTTAGTAAATAAATATCTAAATTCCACCATCAACTGATCGTGATGTTCTAAGATATAATCAATATCCTGTTTTTTTCCTGCCATTTCCAATAATTTGGCAATTTCGGATACTTTTGTTGCACCAACACTGTGCATGGCACTTTTCAGTCCATGTACCGCAATAGTATAGTTTTTCCAATCTTGTTTTCTATATAATTCTTCCAGTTGTCTTTCCGTTTTGTCCCCCTCCAGACAATACCCCTTCAGAATTTTATAGTAGGCATCCTTTCCGTTACAGTATAAAATACCTTTCTTTACATCTAAACCACATTCCTGAACTATCCGTAGCCATCCGGAATTGCTTTCCGTTAAAGGTTTATAATCTATTGCTCCCACATTTATAACCGTAGCAAATTTCTCCTCCGGAAGTGTTCTCCTGAGAACTCTCTCCAATACGGAACGCTCAATAGGTTTTTCCAGAAAATCATCAAAACCTTCTTTTAATAATTTTTCACGATTTCCTGCCACTGCATTGGCGGTAACTGCAATAATCGGTACATTCTGATAATAGGTGCCTACCTTTTTACGGATATGATGTAATGTCTCCACTCCATCCATTTGCGGCATCATATGATCCATAAAAACAAAATCGTAATCCATGGAAGTAATCTTATCCAAAGCTTCTTCTCCGCTGTATGCTTTCGTCACTTTAATTCCATAAGTTGTCAGCATTTCTTCCGCCACACGCAGATTCATACTGTTATCATCTACAATCAGGACATGGACATTATCGGATTCAATTTTTTTCTTCGGAATAAGTTCTTCTTTTTGTTTCTGTTCTACCTGAGCTCCTATTTCTGCTGTATATCTGCGATTGTGAGAAACTCCTATAGGTGTTTCATCTACCACTTTTTGAGGTACCACTACTCTGATCAGAGTTCCTTTTCCCCATTGACTTTTTACCGTAATGGTACCTCCCATTTTCTGTACCAAAGCTTGGGAAATAGCAAGTCCCAACCCTAATCCATCTGCCTGACGTTTCCGGCTGGAATCTACCTGACTAAAGGTGGTGAATGATTTTTCCAGACTTTCTTCCCGCATCCCGATTCCGGTATCTCTTATGGCAAAAGATAAATTGATTCCGTATTCCTCTTTCCGATAGCCTACACTTAAAGTAACACATCCTGATTCCGTAAATTTGATAGCATTATTCATCAGCTTAATGATGACTCTTCGTATCTTCTTTTCATCTCCCAACAGCCCACTCGGAATCTCCGGATCACATTCTACAATTAAATCAATCTTTTTATCATTTTTATATGCAAGGGCCATATTTACCACATCATTTATGGTAGAACTTAAATGGTAAGATTCCTCTTCCATTTTAATCTCTTCAGACTGCAACTCGGAAAAGTCCAAAATATCACTTACTACTCCCATCAGATTCCTGCCTGCCCTCTGGATGTCCATCACCTTTTCCTGCACACTCAACGGAAGTTCTTCATTTAAAAGAATCTCACTCATGCCGCAAATAGTATTAATCGGTGTGCGGATTTCATGACTTACATTTGCCACAAAATCATCCTTGCTGCTTTCTACCTTTTCCAGTTCTTCAATCATTCCAACCAGTTTGTTATTATCTTCATAATTACGTTTGGTCCATACAAAAACCAGAAATTCTACAAACAAAACATTGGTAAGTCTCTGGATTAAACTAACTACATCTCTTAATGTCCCCAATGGAATCGTGCGGATTATCAGAATATGATATCCGAATACAATTATGGTTGTAACTAACGTGATATAGATATTTTCTGCAATTCCATACAAACCTACCATAACCACAAACACAATAAATACCGGCAATGCATGTCGCAGTTCCTGCTCATGGCAGGCATACAAAATCAGACTCAGCTGCATCATAACCGATGTATAGGTAGCACGGAATCTGTAGTTTTTATAGTTACATATACGCAAAAACCAACTGCTTGCCAAAAAAGCAATCAGCATAAAATCCGTCCAGTTTTCCAAACTGGGTCTGGCTCCGCTGATGATAATACCACCTGTATAAATGGTATACATCACCAACAGAAATATTTCCATTTTTGTAGGACTTCCCCAATAGGTTATCTTTTCCATGTATTAACTCACACTTCCATATTTTTTATTATGGTGGTGGGAACGAACATTGTCATTTTACTTCCCACACCTTCTTCACTTTCAATTTCCAGGCTTCCGTTAATTTCCTGCAAATTGGAAATTACCACATCCATTCCTACTCCCCGTCCGGAATATTCGGTAATCTCTTCTTTGGTAGAAAATCCCGGAAGTGTAATCAGACGATATACCTCTTCTTCGGTATAATCTTCCTCTTTTTCCCACTGACTTATCAGGCCTTGTTTTCTTGCTTTTTCTAAGATTTTATCCCGACTCAGCCCCCGGCCGTTATCTTCCACACTAATACACACTCTGCTCGGTTCCAACTTTGCAGAAAGAATAATCTTTCCCCGTTTTTCCTTGCCGATTGCTTCTCTCTCCTGCGGCATTTCAATTCCGTGATCTACTGAATTTCTCACAATATGCATTAATGGTGCCAAAAGATGTTCCACCACATTTTTATCCAGCTGAACTTCTTCTCCTACCATTTCAAAGTCAATTTCTTTTCCCAACTGACGGGCAGTCTCGAATACAATACGGTTCATTCTTTGAAATGTATTGCTCAAAGACATCATACGCATTGCCATGATCGCACTTTGTAATTTTGCAGATGCTTTTAACATCTGCTCTGCTGCCATATCAAAATTCTCCAAATTCAACCCTTCCACTCTCAGATCTTTATTTCCTAAAAGTGCGTTTTGAGAATTCTTCACATCTTCCATCAATCTTAGGAGCATGTCCATTTTTTTCACATCTACACGAATATAGGAGGTTCTTTCCATTCTGTCTTTTGCAAGTTTTTTCCCTTTGCCCGGCTCTTTGGATTCAATAACGAAGTCACCCGGTACATAAGTTCTTCCGATATTTATATCCGGCATTGCTTCTTTTGTTTTTTCTTCCTCCGGTGTAAATCCTTTGCAATATTCACGGGCAGTACCGGATATAATTTCCACTCCTGTTAAGGCATATCCTGTCTTTAATATTTTATGTAAATCCTCTTCTTTTTTCTGTGTCTGTAATAAAATATCAAAACCTTTCTTCAGAATTTCCTCTGCCGTATTATCATCAGAAATTATATCTTCCGGCTCATAAATCATGTCCTCAGCAATTTCTTTCAATGCATATACAATTTTATAAGCATGTACATTAGCTAAATCCAGTCCGGGCCTAAAAGTAAGATGAATCTTATAAAAACAACTGGTACCGCTTACTTTAGGCGGAATATAGAATTGCTGCGGTTCCTCATACATATTTTCTTTTACTTCTGCCTTTTCCATTTGGTCATCATCCCGGATTTTATCCAGAAATGAATTCAACTGTATTAAATGTTCTGTTGCCTTACCGTCTGCACTTTCACCACTGCCAATCTTAGTCATTTCATTGCTGATAAAATCCGTCACTTTCAAAATCTGTTCTGCCAATTCCGCTGCCGGAGGCTGCTTAGTTTCTGACTCTCTCAAGCAATAAAGTACATCTTCTAATTTATGGGATATCTTCGTCACTTCATCATACATCATCATGGCAGATATTCCTTTTATGGTATGGATTCCTCGGAAGATTTCATGTATGCTTTCTTTTTCAAAATAAGTCTTATCCTTTTCCTGTAAAACTATCGTTTGAATCTGTTCTAACAGTTGCTCACATTCGAGCAGATATGTATCTAACATTCCCTGTGCGTTAATCTTATCTGTCATTGCCTTTTCTCCATCTTTCTATATCAACCCGAATTTTACTAATACCTGTTCGAATTTATCCTGGTCAATAGGTTTTCCGGAATACACCGTACACCCCAGATCAAATGCCATCTTAACATTCTGCTCATCATTTAAGGCTGTCGTCATAATAATCTTAACCCCGTCTTTTTCCAAAATCCCCCGTTCTTTTTCCAGATTACGGATTCCCATAAGTGCCTGATATCCATCCATTACAGGCATCATAATGTCCAAACATACTAAATCGTAGGGTTCTTCATCCTCCAATGTCATCATAAATGCATCTACGGCTTCCATACCGTCCACCGTAACATCACATTCTCCGTATTTTGATAAAAACCCTATCATAAATTTTCTTGTTACGTAATCGTCTTCTGCCAAAAGAATTCTCATGTTTTCCTTCTCCTTCTCTTACTGCATCTGTTTTACAATCTTCTTCAAAATCCAGAAAATCTCCGGATTATATTTTTCCCCACATTCTTTTTCCATCAGGGAAATGGCTTCCTCCCTACTGTACGCATCACGGTAAATTCGCTTTTCCGTCAAAGCACAATAACCGCTAACTACTGCCACAATCTGTGCCGCAAGCGGTATCTGTTCTTCCTTTATTCCCTCAGGATATCCGCTGCCATCCCAGTTTTCATGATGGTAATGGGCAATTTCTCTTGCCATATGTATAAATCCGTTTTCATCTCCTAAGGCCTCTACATCTTGAAGAATTCTGGCTCCGATGTTGGTATGCCCCTGTATTATTTTTCTCTCATCCTCATTTAAGGGTTCCTGTTTTTGTAAAATACTGGTATGAATTGCCAGATTTCCCAAATCACACAAAGGTGTTGCCAATTCTATAATATCCACAAAATGGTCCGATATCAGATGTCCGAAACGAGTAGATAACTGCATGGCCTCTGCCAAAATACGGCAATTACATTGTAATCTCTCCATATATAATTTATCGTAACAGGCATTTTCTCTTGCCACACGGAGCAGGGCATACAACACTCGTCTTCGTTCCGTATCTACCAATTTTCTCTGTTCCTGTATAGACATTTGCAGCTTCCTGTTTACCTCTTTCATCTTGGTACTTACATCATTAAGTTTTAGATGAGCACCAACACGGGCCTTTACCACCTCCGGAATAAATGGCTTCACAATATAATCTTCACAACCGATTTCAAATCCTTTTACAATATCTCCCGGCTCATCGTATGCTGAAATGAATATAATAGGGATATCTCTTGTAAGAGGATCCTCTTTTAATTTACGGCACACTTCAAACCCATCCATTTCCGGCATTGCAATATCCAAAATAATCAACTGCGGTTTAATATGTTGTACAATTTTTAATGCCTGTAAACCGTTTTCTGCCAGAATCGGATAATTATTCATATCCAAAATCACATCTCTTAAAATGAAGCGGTTTGTTTCCACATCATCTACAATCAGAACACGGGGAACATTTTTATTCAACGCATCCATTTTTATCCTCCATCATCGCCACCAAATGCTCATGGCATTCTGTTGCTTTCTGTACATCTTCCTTTTGTATTGCCATTTTCATCCGGAATGCTGTATTCTTTATTTCTTTCGGAGCCGTTTCTAATAATTGTTTTACGCTCTCTGCTAACATTTCTGCTCTTTCCCAATTTTCCATTAAAATGCATAGCATTAATTTTCCTAATTTCTTCCGGACTTCTTCCCGATTCTCAGTCTCTCCGTATTGCCAAACATTTTCTGTCATCCTGTCTATAGTTACCTGTTTTAACTTGTCCAATAAATCTTGTTCCGTCCGTTCTATATTTTCCTTAGCTTTTACAGAGATTTCCGTTTTGTCTTCTTCCGGCAAATCCAACCATATATAGAATGAAAAATGGGTCCCCTGTCCATATTCACTTTCTACCTGAATAGTTCCTCCCATAAGTTCAACTAATTGCTTACAAATATTTAACCCCAGACCGGTACCTCCATATTTTCTGGAAATAGACATATCTACCTGTGAAAAACTTTGGAATAACTTATCCTGTTTTTCTTTGGAAATCCCAATCCCTGTATCCGATACCATGAAAAACAATTCCGCCCTTTTTTCGGTTCCTGCAGTTTTGATTACCTCCAGATGGACACCTCCTACAGTGGTAAATTTATATCCGTTGGACAGCAGATTGTTTAAAATCTGCATAAGTCGTAACTCATCTCCTATCACATATTCCGGAATATCCTGCGAAACTGTTACTGTAAACTCCAGTCCCTTTTCAATCATGCGTTTGTTATGGTTTCCTTTAATATATTCCATCATATTAAGGAAATTAAATTTGCGTTTCTCCAAAGTAAATTTTCCGGCTTCTAACTTAGAAAAATCCAGAATATTATTAATCAGATTATTCATATCCCGGCAACCGCGTTCTATCATCTGCAAATATTTCTGACTCTGAACTTCCGTTTCCAAACTCATCAATTCCCTGATGTTTCCCAGAATTCCATTGACAGGAGTACGAAGTTCATGGGTTACATTTGCCACGAATTCAGATTTGACTTTCGCCGCCTCTTTTGCCTCTTCCTCTACCTGTTCTACTTTCTTTTCCAGAAATTTTTCCATGGTAACATCTCTGGCAATGCACAAATAAACTTCCCTTTCTTCTCCATCATTTAAAGGAAAAGCAAACATTTTGCCTTTTACCGGAAAACAGGTTCTGTTTCCTCTATATGCCATCCATTCTTGTTCGGTAGTTTTTTGATTCCCCGGTTCCCATATCCGGGATTCTTCCATAGGAAAAATTTCTGTTATATTTACAGTATTCAAATCCTCTTTATATTTTAACAATACTTCCGCCCCGGGATTCGCATACAATATTTGTCCCCCTGTTTCATAAACAATCACCATTTCTGATGTATTCTCTATGGTAAACTGAAACAATTCTGTCCACTGCATATAATTCCTCCCGGCTTCGTTTTCGCCTTTTTATGTGCCCCGAGACACCTTTTACTACTTCTTTTACAGGTTATAGATTCTACTACCCCCAATTATAGTTATTATATTACAAAAAAAGATTCAAAAACAATGGTTTTTGAATCTTTTTATCTCTTCTTATATTGCTACAATCACTCCACCATCTGCTGCATACAAACTCGCAACACCGGCCGTATCCATAATGATGACTTTCTTAATTAAATCTGTTTTTTTCAAAATTAAATCTCTGACAGTTTCTGCCCTCTGGACATTATTACAATGAGTAATTACCATGGTATCATGATCTTTTTTGTCCATCTTTTCAACAATCATATCTGCCAGTTTCGCCAATGCTTTTTTTACACCAACAGCCTGACCTGCCTGTGCAATCTCACCATCAATCGCTTTTAATACAGGTTTGATATTCAAAGTTGTTGCTGCCAGGGCTTTTAGCCCCGTCAATCTTCCGTTTTTCTTCAGGAAATCCAAGTTATCCAACACAAAATATGTTTCCATTTTGTCACGGTACTCTTCCATTTTCTTCACGATTTCCTCAAAAGTGTATTTTCCCATTTCTTCTAATTCCATTACCTTTAATGCAATCAAAGACTCGGCACAGGAAGCTGATTTTGAATCAAACACATGAATATTCTTTTCTCCGTATGTCTCTTCGTAAAGACTGGCTCCTAACACAGCACTATTATAACTTCCGCTTAATTTAGCGGTTAATGTTACACCATATACACGGTCAGCATCATCATTATAGCTTTCCATGAATTTTTCAGGCGATGGACAAGAAGATTTTGGACAATCCGGCGTTGTTGCCACCTTTTGCAAAAATTCTGCCTGATTAAAATTCTCATCATCCATAATGTGCCAATCTCCCACCTGCAATCCTAAAGGAATTATTTGGAATCTGGCATCTTTTTTATATTCTTCAGGTAATTCACAACAACTATCTACTACAATTTTATAACTCATTGTATTCCTCCACTTGTCAACGTAGTTTTCATTACTACTTATATTAACATTTTTACAAGCAACAGTAAAGTATATTGTGCCTTTTTCTTGGTTTTTATCTTCCGGTTGAATGAATTTTTTTGTTTTGAGGGTTTTGGTTTTGATATTTGCATCCTAGTTGTTTATTAGTACCTATCTTGGATGACTTTTTTTGATTTTTTGTACTATAATTTGGATACTTACATCCTAATTAATTTTTCTCTACTGAATAGGATGCTAATTATATAGTAATCTGCTGTGCTTTATACACTCAAAGCAGATTAATAGATTAGAAGAATCAAATCAGGCTGTCACAAGAAGCTTTATACTAAGTTTTACGTAACTTTCGAGCAGCTTGATTTATTTTCTAAAGAATTTTCGGATGCCTATTCCTGTAATATGTGAATAATTTCTTATTTTTGAGCAGATAATTTCAAACAAAGGAATGTTTTAAGATACATCTGTTTAAAATATTATTTTAAATAATGATCAACAATTAGTTTTAGATTTTTTTGATTTAGAGGTGAGTTTTGAGTTTCATAGGTAATAAGCAAGTGTTCACCTTGGAAATAGTGATTTTTTTCGTATGTGGCAACTTTTTGAATTGCTTTTTCTGCATAAATCGGATTATCCATCATACCAAAATGTTCCCAATACATTTCTTTTCTTGTTCTTATATTTAAAACAGTAAAGTCGGGATAAACATTTCCAAAACCATCAAGATACAATGGACATTCATAACGATACGGGATACCTTCTCTTTCTAAATAATCCGCAATAATTAATTCGGATTTGGAACGGACTCGTTCTCCGTTAACAGAATAATATTCTGCTGTTTCTTTTGAAAAATCTTTCCCTACAAAAGTGACATTTTTCCAATTTGCAACAAATTGTTCTTGTGTTTCCATTATCGGAAGTAACAATTTTTGACGTTCAGGATGTAGTGTACTGTAAAATTCTTCGATATCTTTCGTTGGATAAACATTAAAATATTTATTAATTGCCTGTATTTCTTTTTCTGCCAGGCGGATTATTTGTGCATCGTATTCCTTTTGAGCAAGTTCGTGGGCAATGGTTTTATCTTTGAGGTATGTTCCGTTTATATCTTCCGGGCCTTTTCGCCAATAATATTGAACTCTATTTCCGTGACAGCTGATACGTAGTCTTCCTTTTAACGTGTTTTTAGTTGCTCTTGTTTTTTCCACTTTAAGCTTTAACAAATATTTTTTTCTTTCTTCCATGGTTTTCTTGATTTCATTCATAGTTTGTTTTGGATTGATTTCAGAATATAAGCAGACGAGAAACAGTTATTGTTTCTTCTAGGCTGTGTTTTTTAGTTTGTTCAAGATTAGTTTTGGGAATATAAGCAGATAAAAATGCAAATTGAATTGCGCTTAGCTGTCGGACAAAAAAAGAGTCTATATATAAAGCAGATTGCAAAGTGTATTTAAACATTCTAGTATGCATATGTTAACTTAAATATCAAATTAAAAATATTATCAACACACTGTGAGACATTAAAATTCAATTTAACATACCCTTAATACCCTACAAGACACCAAAACACAGTAAATATTAAATACAGCATCTGCTTTACATATTTCATTATTATTTAAAATAATCCCTGACTCAGATTAGAATTGTGGTACTTACGATTCATTGTTACGTCTTCGTCGAACCACTCCGGTGCCTGAAAAGCATTTGCATCTTCTTCAGAATCAAATTCAACTTCAGCAATAACAAGATTTTCATAAGGCGCATCAAAGACATCCAACTCAATGGTATATTTTTCGAATGGAATCAAGTATCTCTTTTTTCGTATGATAATGCCATCTGATTTTTCTACCAGATGGTAATATGCATTTTTATTCAGAGGAAGATTGTACTCTTCTCTGGCAAGAAGTCCTTTCCCTTTATAAGTCAAATAGTATTCTTCATCTTCTTTTCTGACACGGACTACGGGGTCTGTGTTTAAGTATCCCTGCTCCATGGTATGATATTGATATTTGGATAAATCCGGTAATTCTTTTACAGTAAATTTACGTTCGATTTCCATAGTTAAACCTCCTCAAAGTCTATTTCCTCAGTTACTAAAAATTTCCGGAATGCATTGTCCCACAACAAATCCGGGGTTTTGTCCATCACAAATGTGGTGAAGGAAGTCCCGGTGGTAAGCAGCAATCCATTGGAATCAAATCGAATGGTAACAACAAATGCTTTCAATGGTTTGGCAAATTCCAGTGCATCGGATTCTTCCAATAATGTATAACTGTTTTCAGGTTTTTGATGGAGAATGATTTTCATAAACGTAGGAACTTTTTTACCTTTAATAAGCTGGAAACAAATGGATTTCATATTTTTCCATTCTGAGTATTCATAGGAAAATAGTTCCGCATCTTCTAATTCCTCTTTCGTATAAAATTCCCGATTCTGGTGTCCGTCTATAGTAAATGTATTAAATGTATGAATCTGAGCTTCTTCTAAAAGAAAAGAATCAAAAGTGTTTCCGCTAAGTAATTTAGACATAAATGTTTTCACATCTTTGATTTGTATTGCAAGCATTGGTATCCCCTTTGTAAAAGTATATTAGAATATGTGAATTAATAATCACCAAGATTTGTATTTTCTACACATTATAAAGCATTGTTAACGGCTATGCTAGTCTTAATTCGAAATTGTTTTTTCTTTATAGATGTTCATAATGTGTATTTGGCATATGAAACAACTTAAATCTTCTATTGAATTAAATTCATATGCCTTAAACCTACAAATTCCACTCATGTTACAGGAGTAATCATCCTACCTTGCGCCAAATAACAAATCAATCCGCCAAAACTCTCCCCATAACAAATTCAGCAGATAACTCCCGCAGAGAAAACCAGCGGATAAGAGATAAGCAAAAAAGTTGGCGGGGAATCTCTTCAGATTTCCCCGCCAATCATTTTATTTATCTCTTATATATTCTTACCAATTCACGAATTCTTGTTGCTAATTCGTCTGTAAGAGCTCCTGCTTCCATTCTCCAGGTCCAGTTCTTACCTAAAGTAGATGGAGTATTAATTCTTGCTTCATCACCCAATTCCAAGAAATCCTGAATCGGAATAATACAGGTATCTGATACTGAGGCATATGCCATACGAATCATTTCCTTACAAGCATCTGCATCATCCTTCAGATTCATGTATTCCACAGCCATCTTCTTGTCCTGTTCATCCAATACTTCATACCAATGTTTAGTAGTATCGTTATCATGGGTTCCTGTATATACCACACTGTTTCTGATATAGCTGTGTGGTAAATATTCACTTTCCTCTCTGGAATCGAAACCAAACTGTACAATTTTCATTCCGGGATATCCGGTATCTTTTACTAACTGAATTACAGTATCTGTCAAGAAGCCTAAGTCTTCCGCTATAATCTGTCTATCTCCAAGTTTTTCTTTTATAGCATTAAACAGATTCATTCCCGGTCCTTTTTCCCAATGACCATTCATCGCAGTAGGTTCACCATAAGGAATAGAATAATATTCATCAAATCCTCTAAAATGATCAATTCTCACAATATCATATAACTTAAAGCAATAACCAATTCTCTTTATCCACCAGTCATAACCTGTTTCTTTGTGATATTCCCAAGTATATAAAGGATTACCCCATAACTGACCTGTTGCTGAAAAAGCATCCGGAGGACAGCCTGCCACTGCCTTTGGATTACAATTTTCATCTAACTGGAATAATTCCGGATTTGCCCATGTATCTGCACTATCAAGGGATACATAGATTGGAATATCCCCGATAATTTCAATACCGTTTTCATTAGCATATGCTTTTAATTTCATCCATTGTTTTAAGAAATAATACTGCTGGAATTTGTAGTACTCAATTTCCTTCTGTAACTTCTCACGATAAAAAGCTACACTTTCCGGCTTTCTTAATTTAATATCTTCATCCCAGGATGTCCAACTGCAACCACCTAACTCATCCTTCACAGCCATATAAAGAGCATAGTCTTCTAACCAAAATTGGTTTTCCCTGACAAATTCAGCAAAGGCTTCACAAGATGCAATATCACTTCTTTCGTATGCCTTCTTCAACAACACTTTACGACTATTATAAACTGCAGCATAATCTACACTGCATTCATTTTCTCCATAAGAAAACTCATCACATTCTTCTTTTGTAAGTAATCCCTCTTCTATTAACTGGTCCAAATCAATAAAATATGGATTTCCGGCAAAAGTTGAAAATGACTGGTATGGCGAATCACCATATCCTGTTGGTCCCAAAGGAAGTATCTGCCAAATTTTCTGATTTGCTTTTTTTAAAAAATCTACAAATTTATAACTTTCTTTGGAAAACGAACCAATTCCATATCCTCCCGGAATACTGGAAACCGGCATTAAAATCCCACTTCTTCTCATAGTTTTTTATCCCCTTTTTTTCATTTCCACGTTTTTAATTTTGTCTATCAGTTGTGGTACCAGTTTTTCAACATATTCTGTCG
The DNA here is from genome assembly GCA_017521195.1 of Lachnospiraceae bacterium. Classification (GTDB taxonomy): domain Bacteria; phylum Bacillota; class Clostridia; order Lachnospirales; family Lachnospiraceae; genus SFDP01. The sequence continues at coordinate 20,619 of JAFXGP010000060.1, read as the reverse complement.
GACACATTTTCACAACCTCAATCATTACATTCAAATCATCATAACCACAAACTTTACGAACCACTTGGATAGCTTCTTCCATAGGAATTGCCTTTTCATCCACCATAATTCGAATTAATTCCGGAATCACAAATGCCACATATTTTCCCTCAATACCAATCTTGGCATAATGATCCATCTTACGTAAATCATACTGATTATTACGCATTTCCTGTAAAATTTGCTTCACGCAACTATTTACAAGAAAATAGTCATAATAAATCTGCTTTTCCGCTTCTTCAATCTCATTTTCTATTTCTATGTCATGTAAATGAAATTTATAAATTTCTTTGTCTTTTCCTACAACATCCATACAATAGAAAACAATCTTTGCTTTGACTCCGTTAAAAACCACTTCATGATTTATATCCTGTTTTATTAACCAGGACTTTTTCTTATCGTAATTATGTATCTCCTTATCCTTATCCTCAAAAGGTCTGATATAGCGTACTCCCATAGCTTCCGCCGTCAAACCATTCTTACTGCACTCTCTAAAAAAATTCTTCGATGTCTGCTCAAAAGAATCTACTGCCCCCATATACTCTTCTTCCACTCTTTTTAACGCAGCTAATTCCTGACCTTTACTGGATAATATACTTTCCAGAATCTCATATATACCTAAATTTATTAAATTATTTTCTAAAAATTCACCTTTTTGGAAAGCCGTAGAAATATAATAAAATTTCTTTTCACCTATGTTTCTTACAAAAGTATCTACCAGCCCTTTTACCATACAAACAACAACAATATATATCTGTTCCGGATTTAAGGCTGCAATCTCTTTTTCGTACATAGACTGCGAAATACTTTCCAACTGAGAGTCCATGTTCATGATAAGAACATTTCTCAGCAATTTACCCTGTGCTAACATATTTTCATCCTTCTGTACTACGGTATCATCTATACTTTCATTGCTTTTATATAACTCAATACTTAACTTTTTATTGTTTCTGTGTTTTTGTATTCACATTAAAATCTTATCACATGAAAACGTTTTCAACAATAGAGTTTCTTAATTTCTCTACATTTATTACTAAAAAGTCCATGACTATTGCCATGGACTTTATCTATATTTTAAAATAATATTTTACATATTAATTTCTAATCAAAGAATATTCTACTTCGATGATTTGACCTTTCTCATCCATCATCAGACGATGTAACTCTTCCATAGCAATGGCCGAAATCTGTGAAAAATTCTGTCCGATAGTATATATTCCCTGACCTACATACCCCATCAATGAAATACCATCAAAACCGCAAATCGGCTTTTCCAGATGTAATTCCTTCATGGCACTTTGTGCTCCCAGAGCCATTAAGTCAGAGGCACATACAATAGCATCTACATCCCTGCCATACTGCATAGCCACTTCTTCGGCCTTCTCTTCCAAAAAATCTGCATCTTTAATAATTAACTCTACATCATTTTCCAAAGCGGCCTCTTTAATCCCCTGCAAACGGCTTCGGGTTACATAACTCTTCTCATATCCACTGATATATAAAATCTTCTTTGCCTGACTCTCTTCTATCAATTTTTTAGCCACTTCATATTGGGCCTTTTTATGGTCAATGGTAACGGAGGATATACCATCTCCCACATAATTCTGATCCACACACACACACTTAAACTTCTTACTGGCAATCAATTCCTGTAACACTAAATCATCTTCAGCTGCTCCGTATATGATAATTCCGCTTATACTCTGTGACTGTAAATAACGAATCAGTTCTTCTGTAGTTTTATCCTGAAACATAAATACGAACACCGTAATTACATCCAGATTCAGCTCCATAGCCTTGGTTATTGCACCCGAAATATATCGCATTGCCATTTCGTCAATAGCCTGAGTCTTTACATTCAGATCAATCATTAAGGCCACTCTTCCTGCATTTTTAGATGAGAGCGCTGCCGCTACAGAATTTGGTACAAAATTCAATTCTTCTACTGCTTTATTAACTTTTTCACGGGTGGCTTCACTAATGTTAGGGTAATTGTTTAAAACTTTGGATACCGTCGAAATCGCTACTCCTGCATGTTTTGCCACATCTTTAATTGATGTCATTCTATATGCCTTTCATTATTTCATGCACTTGTCAATTACCCAAAGTACATCATTAGGTTCATATGGTTTTGCAATAAAGTCAGCCGCACCGCTTTTTATTGCCAAAATCATTTTCTCTTTCTGTCCTGCTGCAGTAATCATAATTGCTGTAGCATCTGCATCATATTTTTTAATCAAACGAAGTGCTTCCAAACCATCCATTTTAGGCATGGTAATATCTAAAGTTACTACATCAGGCTTCAATTCCTGATACTTTAAATATCCGTCTTCACCATTTACTGCTTCTCCCAAAACAGTATGTCCTGCTTCTTCCAAAATTCTTCTTAAAATCTTTCTGGAAGTTCTGGAATCATCTACAATTAATATGTTTGCCATATAATTTTCCTCACCTATTTTAATTCTAACTTGTTACCAATGGTAATTACAAAATCAATTTTCTTACCTAAAACACGAAGTGGTAAAATCAACATTTCCTCTGCCGAAACCGCTTCCGCATTTACAGAATACTCTGGCGGACAAAGTTCTAATGTGTTGTCCAAATATTCCATGCCGGTGGCCACCAAACCATTAATACAGTTTACTACTTCACCAACCGCATCCAGAGCATCTTCATCAATTGTGTTAAAAATCTCCTGACCAAAGGTAGAAGCCAAATTACATAAAGCATTTCCACGACCTACCATACCTGTGGTAAATCCCATTTTTCCTTCTACTTCCTGAAGTGCCCCATTTTGTATCTCTCTTCGTTTTGCCAAATAACCTCTTCCCACGCATACATCCAAATCAATCAAACGCATAATGGTTCTTACGGCTATACTGGCTATTTTCTCGTATTTTTCTCCCTCTAAAGGTAAAAAGAGTGTCAAAATCTGGTCTATATCATCACTTTTTAATATTTCCATATCGGAAGCTGTAAAATTGTTATCATACTGGAAATCAATTAAAAGCTGTTCCAACTGTTCAATCAACATTAACTGCTGGTTTTCCAAAGCCTGTGCAAATGCCAAATATGCATTTCCCTGTTTTTTCAGTAAAGTTTCCACCTGACCTTCAGTAAGATAACCTTCCTCCACTGCGATATCACCAAAACGCATGTCCATAATCGCCTGCAAACGGTTTACTCTTTCTGCTTCTTCCTGAGTCATCAGTCCTTCCGCCACAGCAATAATACCTAATTTTGCACGTACTTTTCTGTGTTCAGCCAATAAATCATGCAACTGTTCTTCCGTAAGTAATCCAACATCTTTTAAATAATTTCCTACTATACTTGCGATCATGTCTTATTCCTCCTGCGTTAATTGTATAGAATACCAACTTTTTCCATATACCTTTTTTCGAGAAAATTCCATTAGAATTATAGCAGAAAACACTTTATTATACAAGAATGAATTCGTTAAACTGCAAACCTTCTGACAAATTCAGCCATTGACAAACTTTTTCTTTAATGATACTATGATTAGGCTATAAGCGGGTGTGGCGGAACTGGCAGACGCGCTAGACTTAGGATCTAGTGGGAGACCGTGCAGGTTCGATTCCTGTCACCCGCAGTGATTTAGACCTTGCATGAATTGCAGGGTCTTTTTTGTGTAAATTCGAAGCCGGCTCGAAAACCCTTTGGGTTTCCTCGCAGTCGGCTTCTCGCCAAATGAATATAATAAGAAAAGGAGGTCAACATAAATGCCACCTCCTTTTTTATTATATTCGCTTGGCTCTGAAGTTACACAAATTACGCCTGTTCAAGAGCAAGTGTTACTGTTGTAATATCACATACTTCTGCTGGTCCGTAGTACTGGATAGCACCAGGATATACGAAACATGTATTTTCTGCCCATTCATCACGATGAGCTTCGAAATATTTGAATGGAGCTCCGTCAAGTTCTACAAGAGCTTTCTTAATTACAGGTTTGTCTTCTCCATGTCTTCTTTCGATGTTCATCATCTTAGTGATTGGCATACCACCTGCAACCCATTCATTTGCCGGTGCAGAAAGGTTAGAAACTTTGGATAAGTATCCGTTGTAACCATACTGAATTAACATGAATGCATTGTATCCTAAAGAGTAGCAGTAGTCTGCATCGAAGTTAGATGGGAATGCACATCTTCCTTCATATCCTAAGAAGTGGTGAAGAGCACCGAATTTACCTGTATATGTGCCTTCTGCTTTTCTTGCATCTAATTTATCTTTTACAAGTGCAGAGAATAATTTTTCAGATTCAATCAAAGAAACCTGTACGTTTCCATGAGGGTCTCTTTCTAAGAATAACTGCTGCTGGATTGCTTCAGGAAGGATTGCAAATACTTCCATAGATTCTTTTGTTAAACCTTTTTCGATGAAAGCATATTTATCTGCCCATGTTGGAAGAGCATTGAAAGCATCTGCTTTGCTACCTGCAAGAAGTTCATTGATTTCGTGAATCAATACAGAGAATTCAGGAACGAATTCTACTACACCTTCAGGAATGATAGCTACACCGAAGTTCATACCTTTAGCTGCTCTCTTAGCAACAGAATCAGCAATGTAATCTGCAATTTGGGAAAGAGACATTTTCTTTTCTGCTACTTCTTCAGATACTAAGCAGATGTTTGGCTGTGTTTTTAAAGCACATTCCAAAGCAACGTGGGAAGCAGAACGTCCCATAACTTTTACGAAATGCCAATATTTTTTAGCAGAGTTAGCATCTCTCTGGATGTTACCGATAATTTCACTGTATGTTTTTGTTGCTGTATCGAAACCGAAAGAACATTCAATATCTTCGTTCTTTAAGTCACCATCGATTGTCTTAGGACATCCGATAACCTGAACACCTGTATTATTAGCTGCAAAGTATTCAGCAAGAACACCTGCGTTAGTGTTGGAATCGTCACCACCGATGATAACAACAGCTGTGATACCGTGTTTTTTACAAACTTCTGCAACAACTGCGAACTGTTCGCTAGTTTCTAATTTTGTTCTGCCGGAACCGATGATATCGAAACCACCTGTATTTCTGTATTCATCGATAAATGCATCATCAAAGATTACATAATCATCTTCAAGAAGTCCGCTTGGACCGCCTTTGAATCCGTAAAGTTCGTTTTCTTTGTTTGTTGCTTTTAAAGCATCATACAAACCACAGATAACATTGTGTCCACCAGGAGCCTGTCCACCGGAAAGAATAACACCTACTTTGTGTGTTCTTGCTTCAGAAGTGTTTTCACCCTTCTGGAATGTGATTTCACTTTTTCCGTATGTATTTGGGAAAAGTGCCTGGATTTTTTCCTGATCAGCAACACTCTGAGTTGCTCCGCCTTCTTTAACACAAATTTCGGAAATACCGTTTCTTAACATTCCCGGAAGTTTTGGAGTATACTCATATCTTGCTTTCTGTAATGAAGAAATATTCATAGTCTTAATCTCCTTTTTATTTGTAGTTTATAAATTTCATTCCCTATTCTAATATATTTTTCAAATAAAATAAACCATTACATTCATTTTTTTCCCTGTTTCATTTGCATTTTTTAAAAATCCCCATCATATTTTTATTTTGTCAACTGAAAATGGGCAAAAATTAAGGAATAGATCCAAAGATTTATTCCTTAACATTATTTTTTTACTCAACAGCGAAGTTTTCCTTCTTACCGAAAGTAATATTTAGATTTCATACCACTTAATTTCATTAGCTTCCATATGTAAATCAAAGCTTGTTCCGTCTCCGCGATAAACTGTGGTATCCTGTGGTTCGTATGTGTTGTTAACAACACAGTATTTACCATTCTTAACATAAGCATGAACTTCTACGTTGAAGTTTGTAGAGAACCATTTGTTTAATTCATCTTCACTATGGCTGCTCCAGAATACACTTCTGTAAAGAATACGGCTGTTTTCGAAGCTGTATGGAAGACCGCTGATATATACGCAACGACCTTTACCAAATTCGTTAACTGCCATCTGAACTTCTCTATCTCTCTGTACGAGAATTTCAGTTCCTTCATAAGCAAAGATACTCTTCTTACCTTCACCGAAGTCAACATCTTTTGTTGTATCTTTTAAGATGAAGTGTTCCGGATGTTCTTCCCAATTATATTTATCATAGTTTAATGTAAAGCCTGTTTCTTTTTCAACACCCAACATGCTTGCAAGCTGTAAGAAGTGTCCCTGATGCTGATGTCCGGATGGTTCACCTACACCGATAAATCCACCGCCGTTATATACAAATTCACGGATAGCAGATACTACTTCAGGATTTGCCCAGTAATATCCACCTGTGTGAGCAGTATCAGCATCACCTACGTTGATAATAACATCAATATCATCAAGTACGGATTTATCCTTTAAGATATCATCAAAGGAAATAAACTGTACGTCGAAAGGTGCTCCGGAAAGAGTTTCAATGATTCCGGCATAACTGTAGTTCTGTTTCTGGTATAAAGCATGGTGTACCATATGGCAACCCCATTTTCTGATTTTACCCCAGCTGTTAAGAACTGCTACTTTCTTCACACAATGAGCTGTTGTACCTTTTGCATTTTCATATAATTCACGGAATTCATCACATACACTTTCTACATAATCGATGAATTCAGGGAAATCTAATGCAAGTTTCAAATATCCGCCGTAACCGATTCGGTCAATAGGTTTTCTAAGGATAGCTCTTCTTGCTGTTACCCAGTTTTCTTTTGCTTCTTTTACCGGATTACCGCCTTCATAGAATGTATCCGGGAAGAAATATGGAAGCAATCTTCCTTCTGTATATTTCACACCTTCGATATCGGAAATCAGACGGAGTGTAGAACCATTTCCAACACTACCTACTACGGAATCTAATCCGATAGTTGCAAATTCTTCCATAAATGGTTCTGTTCCAATCCAATGGTCTCCAAGGAACATCATAGCTTCTTTTCCGCATTCATGTGTAATATCTACCATTTCTTTTGCAAGAGCAGCTACTTCTCTTCTCTGGAATGCCTGGAAATCTTTGAATTCTTTGCTTGGAATACGATACTGGTTGTTGTAGTATCCCTGATCAATAATATATTCCGGACGGAATTTGTATCCAACTTCCTGTTCAAACTGATCCAAGATATATGGACTTACAGATGCGGAATAACCGTACCAGTCAACATATCTTTCTCTCTTCAACTCATCAAACATCAAAGTAAACTGATGGAAGAAAGTTGTATATCTGATAACATTTACATATGGATGATCTTTACAGAATTTGCGAAGACGTTCCATAGAATATTTATGTGTTTTTGGCTGACGAACATCAAATGTAATCTGATGTTCAAAATCTTTCCAATCGTTAGTTACTGCATTATACATATGTACAGGGTCCCAGATAAGGTAAGCTAAAAAGCTTACTGTATATTCATGGAACTTCACAGGATTTTTAATTACAACACATCCTGTTTCTTCACAGTACTCCCAATCTGTTACAGGAACTACTTCTCCTGTAGTACGATCAACTACTTCCCACCAACGTGTAATATCATCATGATTATTTACCTGCATTAATTCAGGAGAAATACCTTTCATTAATGCGATGGAAAGAGTATCTTCTGTTGCAGTATGGAATCCTGTCATAATGTAGCACTGCTGCACTTCATCCGGATTCGCTTTTGCCCACTCATTATCTTTTCTGGTGGTATAATATGTGGAGTAAATTTTTGCTCCGACTTTAGTTAATTCTTCCGGAAATTCAGTTCCATCACAGTCACGGATGGCATCTGCTCCCCAGCGTTTTAAAATTTCAATAGTTTCCGGAACTACGTCTAAGTTTGTCGGAATGGTAACTCTTCCGGTTAATTTTTCATTACTCATAATACCAGAGGATCTCCTCTCTTTAATTTAATATTAAATAAATATTCAAAACTTATACTTAAATTTCTTGCAATATCTTTTGCTTAAAACGGAATAAATACATTTTTAGGTTCAATAGCTTCCAACTCAATCTCCATTTGTATCTGTTCTGTTTTTACTAAAACACTTTGTGTAACAGGTGATGTCAGACAAATCTCACATCCATGATGAGGTATCCGCTTTGCAGATACCAGAATTCCCGTTTCTCCACGCAGACTTCTGAAGCTGATTTCTTCTCCCTGCCAATGCTCCGGAATTGCCGGAAATACTTCAATTACATTTCCCTTGGTTTGCAGCAGCATCTCCTGTAAAGCATCTGCAGCATACATATTGGATTCCAACGTAAACGGACGATAATGAAAAGTACTGTATCCTTTCTTTTTATAATCCCCATTTAAATGAAATCCGTTTGGCGAACAAAAACTCTCCCAAAAGATTCTTAATTGTTCAAAAGCACCTTCCCCGTTCTTTTGTATTGAATACAAGTGGGACATCCACGCAAAGGAAAATCCTACCCACATACCACTTCCCCATCTTTCATAATCCAGAACTGTGGCATCGATGACTTCTTTATCTTCCGGATAAGAAAGTAATCTTAATGGGCAAATCGCCATGGCATTGGATAAATGGCGATGAGATTCCCTCAGGCTTTCGTCCGGAGATAACATCAACACATTTTCTTTATTTACTGCCAACGACGGTAACTTTTCATACTCCGTTCTCCAGTACTCTTCCCTGCCATTTTCCAAAATCTTAGCAAACTCCGTCAGAGTTTTAAAAAGATAACGTAAAAGTGCCAAATCATAATTACTGTTAGGTGTCACCCAAGATTCCCTTTCATCATCATGAATCTCAGGAGAACTGGAAACCGGTAAGTAATAAAATCCGTTTCTTTCTTCTAAAATACCAAGCATGCACTTTGCCGTTTCTTCCAGATAAACCCATGCTTTTTCTCTTAAGAAGGTCTCATCCAAAGTATAACGGTAATACTGCTCAAAGGACTGACAAAGCCAAATCTGCTGAGTTGGTGACAAAGAATACATCGGCCAACCACCTAATGGTTTTCCATCAATAGACATGACACCCGGCAGACAAATCCCTTCCGTTCCAAAGAATTTCTTTGCAAAATCCGCTGCCGCTTCTCTCATATTCCACAAATAATCAATAAAGCATTCGCCTTCTTCCAGATGATTTGCTTTGTAAAAATGTGAGTAACTCAACTGGGTATTTAAATCATTGTGGTAATCCCCTTTCCACGGAGGAAGATTCCCATCATCTGCCGTCCATACTCCCTGAAGAGGCATTGGGTATTCCCCTTTTCTGGAACAGGAGGCAAACAAATAATTAGTCAGATACCATTGTTTTTCAAAAAACTTATCAGGCAGGTTAATACTGCTCTTATCCCAGAATTCTTTCCACCATTTTTCGTGGCTTATTAAATTCTTCTCATATCCCAATTCCAATTCCGCCTGTAGTTGCTTTTGGGCTTCTTCCAATGGTTCTTCTCCGTCTGTAGAACGAACCACCCTGTAGCCAATCAAAGTCTGCTCTCTCTCTTCCTTTATTCCGGCTATGACCGCGAAGTATTCATCTTTAATCTGCTGTTTAAACCAGATAAACTTAGGATTTCCCATTACCTCCTGTCTGATTGCCCGGGGATAATGCAATTTCTTCAAACTACCTTGAGAGATTTCCCTTTCTTCCGGATTATAGTGAATTTCTTCCTGTTCATCATCCAGACCAAATTCAGGATTTACCAACTCTATTTGAAAATCCCGACAACCGACATTTACTAAAGCCATACCACTGCCGGTAACCGCATGACAAATACTTCTAATCTCTATTGCTTGCTGCTTAGATGCATCTGCAATACTTCCTGCCTCTGCTTTCTCCGAAACAATCAGTTTCACTTCTGCCGTATTTAAATCCAGAATGGATTCTACATTACTGCCTTTGGCAAAATGCAAAATTAATTTACCTGCCGGTAACTTTGTTGGTGTAGGATGGTTATAGGGAGCATCAAAAAGCTCCCTTATGGCATCTGTGTTTCCCGTCTTTGCAAGACTTACCATATGGGCATAGGTAAACTCTTCCCTATCTGTATACAATGGCTGGCTTTTATCCCAGATATCTGTTCTGTCAAGACTAAATCTGAGTTCTCCGGGTTCTCCCCAAATCAAAGCACCCATTCTGCCATTTCCCAATGGTACCGCTTCATCCCACTTTTTAATTGTTTTTTTGAAATGCAATTTATATTCCATAATATAATAAGCACCTGTTATTTATATTTATTATTATATAATCCTAACAGACAAAGCAAACCTGCCAATCCTAATAACTGTGTACCTAAACCTGCTAATCCGATATTTTTATGCCCGATAATTACAAGCGCTACACAGACACAAAATACTACCGCTACAATAATTCCGGTAATTACTTTTTTATTCTGTTCGTTCATATTCCTATCCTTTCAGACCGCCTACAGTCATACCTTCTGTTAACTGTTTCTGTACAAGCATATAGAAGATTAATGTTGGCAACATAACAATTACAAGACCTGCATACATTTGTCCGTACTGAACAGCAGATTTCTGCGCTGCCATTAAGTTCATAAGGCCTACCGGTAATGTTTTCAATTCCGGTTTTGTAAGTAATGTCATGGAAATGATATATTCATTCCAGAAAGACAAAAAGTTAAATAAGATTACAGTAATAATACTTGGTTTTGCCATTGGGAAAATAATCTGAATCATGGTTCTGAAATATCCCGCACCATCTACATAAGCAGCTTCTTCATAATCTTTTGCTACAGTTTTGAAATATCCTGCCAACAAATAAATTGTAAACGGAAGTGCTGTAGCTGCATATACTACTGCTAAAACAAAAATATTATTTAAGAAGAATGGCTCTCCTACTGTTTTTCTTAAAAATGTATCTGCATCACTTAACATTAAGAAAATCGGTACTACAATGTAGTTAACATTGATAAACAACCCTGCCATAATCAAAGTGTTTAAAAATCCGTTTCCAAAAAATTTAAATCTGGAAAGAACGTAGGATGCAGGTAAGGAAACTACAATTAAAATAAGTAATGCCAATACTGTTACAATTGCAGAATTAAGCATATAAGAACCCATATCAGCCTTTGTCCAAGCATCTACAAAGTTCTGAAGATATACCCCTGCAGGTAATGCCCATGGATTTCTGTAAAACTCTACGTTTTCTTTGATAGATGCCATGAATACCCATGCCACCGGCACTAAAATAGTAATGGCCAACAGAATCAATGGTATGTAAATTAAAATTTTGCTTAATGATGAGGTTTTATTTTTTTCCATATCTTATCCTCCTCCTTACAGCTCGATTGGATCTCGTTTGGTTACCGCATTTAAAATAGCAGATAATGCAAATGAGAATGTAAATACCACTGCACCAATTGCCATACCGTATCCATAAGATGAGTTTGTATAAGCTTCCTGATACATGTAACTTAAGAATACATGGGATGCGCTGTCAGGACCACCGTTTGTCATGGCCTTTACAAAAAGGAAACTCATGTTGATTGTACTGATAACGAAAAATGTCAATGTTGTTCTGATGTTTGTCCAAATTAAAGGAAGTGTAATCTGGAAAAACTGAGTCACTTTTCCCGCACCTTCCAAATCCGCAGATTCATATAAACTTTCAGAAACAGCAGACATACTTGCCATATACATAACCATGTAATAACCAACTGCCTGCCAAATCATGGCAATTACAATACTGTAAATTACAATTTTCTGACTTCCCAACCAAAGAATAGGATCTTTATCACCTCTGAAAATTCCAAGGATAGAGTTTAAAAGCCCCTGATTTGGATCGTAAATAGCGGAGAAAATTGCACTGATAATTACAACAGATAAAATGTTAGGAATGTAAAATACAACTCGGAAGAAATTCTGTCCTTTGATTTTTTCTCTTGTCAATATCGCTGCAAAAACCAACGCCAATGTCATAGTAACAATCGTAACAATTACAATTAGTAAAATCTGATTCTGGAAGGAACGGATAAATTTTTCACTTCCAAGTAATGTTTTAAAGTTTTTTAATCCTACAAATGTCTTATTCGCAGTATATCCTCCCCATTTATATAAGGACATACGGAAAACGTCAATTGTAGGTACTATCATAAAGATAACAAATAATGCAATAGCCGGAGCTACACAGCAAAATATGAAAGCTCCTCTTCCTTTGGTTTGTCGCATAGTTAAACCTCCATTTGACTGCGGACAGAAAACTCATCTGTCCTACCATGTTACAATTTTATAACAGCTTGTCACCGGACTTGCTGTCTTATATTTTTGAAAAAGGCCGGTGCTCTTCCGAACACCAGCCCTGTTTTTCAAACTAAACAAACAAATAATTACTGCTGTTTAAGATTTGCTCTGAATGTATCATTGTCTTTAATAATCTGAGCTTTCCAATCGTCGATTGTTTTGTCGCCGGATACTAAAGAGTTAATTGGATCACAGAATGTACCACGGATTGTTGTTCCTTCGATAGATTCTGTTGCTGCAAATGCATCTAATACTGCAACTGCACCTGTATCATAGATGCTGTAGTAGATTTTTGCATCGCCTTCTAATGTATCAGCTAAACCATTGATTGGCTGAATAGCACCTTTTTCTGCAAAGATTGCTGCTGCTACATCAGAGTAAAGGAATGCGATGAACTGTTTTCCAGCTTCTACGTTAGCAGCCGGACCTGGCATCCAAACCTGTTCAAACCAAGCATAGGAAGCTCTTTCTCCACCTGTAGTTACTGCTGGAAGTGCTGTGAATCCCCATTCGAATCCGTCTGCTCTTGGCGCTTCTGCCATTTCACCGATTACCCAGTTACCGTTTGGCATGAATAATGCTTTGTTATCTAATACTAACTGCTGGTTTTTCTGGAAGTTATCGTCATTTGCATTAGCAGGTGTTGTAACTTCTGTATAATCAGCTAATTTATCTAAGATTGCGAAAATTGCTTCAGCTTCTGCTGTTTCCCAAGCACCTTCACCATACTGAAGAACATCAGCGAAGTTGTCGCCAAATGCTTCATGCATTAAAGCATAAAGGAAAGCATCAAAGTAACCAGCTGTTGGGTATGTAAATAATGCAATACCTTCTTCTGCTGCTTTGTCACCTAAAGCCCACATTTCATCCCAAGTTGTAGGAACTTCCCAATCTTTTTCTGCAAAAAGACCGGCATTGTAGAATAATCCGCATGGAGAGTAGAACATAGGCATAAGGTAGATTTTACCATCACCGTATGGCTGTGTAATTGTGTTGCTTGTGAAACCGCCTAACATTTTGTCAGCTACAGTTACGTCTTCACCAGGAACTGTTAAATCCATAACATCTGTTAAGTCAACTAAGTTGTTGTCTTTGATAAATGTTTCTGTTAAACCGGATTCAGCACCTACCGCACGCATGATAACGTCTGGGAAGTTACCTGCTTTCATATCCGGAGAGATAACATCTTCAAGGTTTTTGTCTACTGTGAGTTCAACTTTGATACCTGTTGCTGCTTCGAATTCAGCTGCAACTTTTGTCCAGATTTCAGCACCATATGCTGTTTCAACTGCTGCTACTTTAACAACCTGAGCTGCTTCTTCAGTAGTTGCTTCTTCAGCCGGAGCTTCTGTTGTTGCTTCTTCTGCTGGAGCTTCTGTTGTAGTTCCGCCACATCCAACTAATAAAGAAGCTACCATTGCTACACTTAAAAGTGCGCTTAAAAGTTTCTTTTTCATTTTAAGTTTCCTCCTTTTTACTTTGGCAATTCATTGCCTTATGTATCTAAGTATATCCTTTCTGAAATTTGCTTCAAGTTTATTATTGCTATCTTTTTTATATATCTTGCTATTTTAGTGATTTTTTGCATATTTTCAAGGAAATCGTTTTCTTTTTGTTGTCACATTTTTCTAAAATATATTGTCCTTTTTTGTCATTTTTGTTAATCATCAATAACATTCTTGCACTATCTTTTCCTATTTCACAAAAATATTGAATCATTTATTTTAAGTTGCTATAATTATCTTGTTGTATGCATACTTGTTTTTCAGCAATAAACATACAATCCAATCAGATTTGTTTTTATATTTTTGTTTTTATGATTCTGTTTTTTCACAAACAAACCTACCAAAAGAGAGGTATCTTTCCTATGAGTAATAATAAATACGAATTAATACAAGGGAATTCCATACGCAAAACCGCGAAGCTTTTATATATCAGTTCTGCAAAATATGGCGGTGACTGGCATAGTGTACAGCACACCCATAATTGCTCCGAACTTTTTTATGTAATTGAAGGACAGGGACAATTTTTAATCGAAAACCAGACCTATCCCGTATCCGTTAATGATTTGGTAATTGTAAATCCCAATGTATTACATACCGAAGTCAGTTTAAATGCTTCTCCGCTAAAATACATTGTTCTTGGAATTGAGGGTTTGGAGTTGTCTGCCTCTACCAAAGAAAATGATACTAATTTTTGTATCATTAATCTAAAAAGCATCAAAGATACTGTATTACACTATCTGCAAAATATGCTGGCTGAGATTGAAACTAAGAAACCCGGTTATGATGTAGTCTGTCAGGATTTAACGGAAATTTTGATTGTTCTTCTGGGACGTCAGACCAATTTTTCTACCATACTGACTCCTATCAGCAAGAAAACTTCCCGCCTGTGCGGTTCCACCAAACGTTACATCGACACCCATTATCAGGAGAATATTACTCTGGATCAACTGGCTGAGATTAATCATGTGTCCAAATACCATCTTGCCCATGCCTTTGCAGAGGAATATGGAATCTCTCCTATTAATTATTTGATTTCCAAGCGAATTGCCGAAGCGGAGCACTTGCTGACAACCACCGATTTTTCTCTATCCTTAATCAGCAATACCACCGGTTTTTCTTCTTCCAGTTATTTTGCTCAGATTTTCAAGAAGCAAAAAGGAATTTCTCCTACGGAATACCGGAAGCAAAACAGGTAGGTTTTAACATCATGGTTAAGCATTAAGATTTCCATTGCTTTTGTCAGTGCTAAACCAAACGAATCTGGTGCGTCACCGCCAAATATATGACACATTTCGTGCACATAAGTAGTCAATGCATCGCAGATCCCTTCCTATGCATTTTCGCCTTTGATACCAAGATATCTAAATTGTTAAAAGTGCAGTAAAAAAAAGTTCCCCTCTCGTTATTTCAAGTGGGGAACCGAACCTTACCAATATTTACTTAATTTTTCTTCTGCCTGTTCTGGCGTCAGAGAATATTTCTCTTTTAATTTATCTATCGCAAAATGACGAGATACATCCAAATCTTTCATAGCCTCAATGAGTATTTTTACACTTTCTTCCCGTACTTCTTCCCGTACTTCTTCCCGCACTTCTTCCCGTACTTCTTCCCGCACTTCTTCCCGTACTTCTTCCCGCACTTCTTCCCGCACTTCTTCCCGTACTTCTTTCCGCATTTTTATTCTCTCTGCCGGCAAGTCTATTTCCTTAAAATGCTCAAACCATCCTCCCACGTTGTCCTCCTCTTTTATCCGCTCCATGAAACTATCGATTTCTTCTTCAGAAAGTTTCAATTTAGAGAGCAACACTCTCATCACACTTATCATAATGTCCATGACATTCTGTGACGTATTTTCTGTTACCTTTGCAAAATACTCCGGCGGAATCTCCTCTGTTAACTTTTTAAAATCAGATACATCACTCAGCTTATCTAAGAGTAATAGCACCGCCAACTCATCTTTATTCTTCATAATTTCCTGATTACTGTATTTATGAAGCGGAATCAGCATACATTCAAAATCCGGAACATATTTCCCAAAAATTTCACTTAAATATATTCTTTCCTTCAAATGAAGCGATGATGTCCAATTGACAATTCCATCATAATATATGATCGGAAGAATTGGCGGATACTTGAATTGCTTTTTCTTGGATATTCCTTTTGTTCTGCCATTTTCTTTTTTCTCGTAATCTTCCCATATGAATACCATATAACGAAGTATCTGCATAACAACATTATAATCCACATTGGATTTATGTTCAATCAGCGAAATTAAATAAAACGTCATATCGTCTGCTTCTATATTGATTTTCTTAATAACATCTGCTTCTCTTTCTTCCGCAAACATATGTGTAAATCGATTGGATATATCTTCTATATCAGCCGATTGCACATTTTTTAGCTGTTCTATATTAGTATATTCTCTTAAAAACTGAGCACATAATTCATTGTTTCCAAAAATCATCTTACCAAAGGAATCTTTCCTTTTAGAATTGCTCATTCCTTCTTTTTCTTCTTTTCTTTCATTTTCTTTCCCAGAGATAATTTCCTCCCTTTGCTGCTTCTTCACTTGTTCGTTTATCATACTGTTTCCTTTCCATCCGTAATAACTTTATATGTACACAAAAACACCTTAATAAAGCTTTCCGGATTCTGATTAAAATTTTGTTAAATTTTGAGACATTTTGCCTGACATTCCTTACGTGGAATACGGCAGATTTCCTGATAATGGAATTAAGAAGAGTATCAAAGAATGCCTTTCTGCATTTCAATATATGTTTTTTTCGTATTTACGATATCATTTCATTTGTTATTTGTCAAACATTTTATCGTTTTTACAACAAAAAACTATCGCAAACCAATTGTATTTGCGACAGTTTTTTTGTTATCTCTTATTCAATTTAAATCCCAATGCGGCTCCAACCATACCTCCTACGATATGAGCCATATTAGAAATACTGTCTACCACAAACAAACCTTGTACAATCTCCTGTCCTATAAAAAATAATGCCACAAGAATAAATGTCAAAGGCACTTCCCCTTCTTTAAAACTGGTAAAAGAAGAAAGCAGTATGAAGGCAAACACAACACCACTGGCCCCGCAAAGAGCAACATTTGCAAAGCACACATTGTTTACAATTCCGGTAATAACCGCTGTTACTGCAATTACAATCACTAGCACTTTAGAAGAATATTTTTCTTCCAATAATGGACCCAGCAATAAAATGTAACATACATTCCCCATGAAGTGTTCAAAATCAGCATGTCCAAAAACATGAAGCAATAACCGTATATACATCATAGGTGAATTCATAGGGGCACGATATGTCATAAACAATAACTGATTTATAACTCCACCGGCTACATAACTAAGAATTGTTGCTAACAGACATATCGCCACAAAACCCAGTGTAACGGGCGAATTAAAGGTTATCTTTAGTTTTTTTCTCATAGTTTTATTTCCACAAATATTCCGGATATAATCCACTGTCTTTCAAATCCTGAAGCGCTTTCACCACCACCGGTTTATCTTCCTGATAAGTAACTCCGTGCCACTGATCAGAAGATTTTAACACAGTTACGGTAGCTTTCTCTTCTGCCAGAAGTTCACTTACTACTGCCGGAAGATAACATTCACATTTCAAAGGATTTGTTTTTAATCCTTCTTCCAGGAAAGCAGGAAATCTGTTTTTGATTTCTTTTAAAATACTATTAGTAAATCCCCACATATTCATGGAAACAGGAGTTTTCTCATCGATAAATGTCCAGTTTGCTCCATCATTTTCTGTAAAAGCAATGCCGCCATCTTTCTTTTCAATTCTGGTTCTCTCCGTCACAGAAATCAATTCCTGATTATCATTCACTTCACAAACACCACGGGATACATAACCATTATCTGTTACAGTTTTTCCAACTTCATAACCTACCATTGCGAAACGATATTTATCGTCATCTTCGTGAGTACTCAAGAAATTATAAATTTCTTTGAAAGCTTCCACCCCATAATAGTCATCTGCATTAATTACCGCAAATGGTCCATCTACTTCATCAATACAACTCAATACTGCATGCGCAGTTCCCCATGGTTTTACACGATCTGCAGGAACTTCAAAACCTTCCGGAATATTGTTAATATCCTGGAATGCAAATGCTACTTCCATTTGAGCAGAAACTGCATCTCCGATTACTTCTTTAAACAATTCCAAATTTTCTCTTTTAATAATAAATACTACTTTTTCAAATCCGGCTCTTTTTGCATCAAAAATAGAAAAGTCCATAATAATGTGACCTGCCGCATCAATTTTATCAATCTGCTTCAAACCGCCATATCTGCTTCCCATTCCTGCCGCCATAATTACCAATACAGGTTTTTTCATACTTTATGCTCCTTTACGTCTATAACACGATATCAGGGTATTATCATATTATCATACCCTGATACCTCACAATAAGCTTGATTTTTACTGATTATCCAATGCAAGTTTTGCCGCACCAATGATACCTGCATCATTTCCTAAAGCAGCTAAAGCAAATTCTGCATTTTTATGGGCAAAGAATGCTCTTTCTCTGTAGTTCTTTTCTACATAAGACAACAAAACCTCTCCTGCTTTGGAAACACCGCCTCCAATTACAAAAATCGCAGGATCCGCAACTGCTGCCATAATAGCAAGACCTGAACCTAAATATTTGCCAAACTGTTCTGCTACTTCAATTGCTACTTCATCTCCTGCTTTTACTGCATCCCACACATCTTTTGCTGTTACGGTTTCTGCATTTAACACAGTAGCTTTATCTGTCACTGCTAATTTTTTCTTAGCAAGTCTTACAATACCTGTTGCAGATGCGTACTGTTCCAAACATCCTTTGTTACCACATCCGCAGCAATCTGTTTCATCGTAATCTACAGTTACATGTCCGCCTTCACCACCGGCACCGTGTTCTCCAACGATTAATTTACCATTTACGATAAATCCACTGCCAACACCTGTACCAAGTGTAATCATAACCATATTTTTCTGACCTTTTCCGCCACCCTGCCACATTTCACCAAGAGCAGCAACATTAGCATCGTTACCAATAACAGCAGAAAGACCGGTTAATTCTTCCATTTCTTTTTTTACTTCTTTGTATTTCCAGCCAAGGTTTGCAGTTCCGTTTACAACACCTTCTGCTGTTACAGGCGCAGGAACACCTACACCTACACCGATAACATCATCTTTTGCAATTCCGCGCTCTTCCATTTTTGCTTTAATAGAAGCCGCAATGTCAGGTAAAATTCTCGCACCTTCATTTTCTGTATATGTAGGAATTTCCCATTTATCAATGTTTTTACCTTCTTCTTCAAAAACGCCTAATTTTACGGTTGTACCACCGATGTCAACACCAAAACA
Source organism: Lachnospiraceae bacterium (assembly GCA_017521195.1). GTDB lineage: Bacteria > Bacillota > Clostridia > Lachnospirales > Lachnospiraceae > SFDP01. Next base: position 1,467 of record JAFXGP010000060.1, on the reverse strand, counting down.
ATATTTCATGTTCGTGTCCCCCTTTTTCTTTATTTTATTTTTATGCAACTGGTTTTTTCGTCCATAATTGCCTTGTTACATATAAATTTATCAAACTTTTTATTAGAATACAATATTATTTTCTTACAGTTTCATTATATACAAAATATGCTCCGCCGTTTTTCAGCGAAGCATATTTTTATCCCAACATAGTATCCATAAAAAGCATCAGACAAAACCCAGCCAACAAAGCATAAGTTGCTCCCCGCTCTTCTCCATGGGCATGAGTCTCCGGAATCATCTCATCACTGATGATGTAAAGCATGGTACCTCCCGCAAAACTTAGAGCAAAAGGCAGTACCGCCGAAGCTACTCCCACCGCCATATATCCGATAATAGTTCCCAACACTTCCACCACTCCGGTCATCATGGCAATAGCAAAGGTTCTGCTTTTACTAACCCCCGCCGAAAGCATAGGAGCAATAATAACAATTCCTTCCGGAATGTTCTGCAATGCAATTCCTGCTGCAATAATCATGGCATGAGAAATATCTCCAGTTCCAAAACCTACTCCTGCCGCAATCCCTTCCGGAAGATTATGTATGGCGATTGCCAGCACAAACAAAAGCACCTTGTTCAATTTCGCATTATTGTGACTCTCTGTATCCCCACCTGCCATACTATGAAGATGCGGAACCAGTTTATCCACCAAATTCAAAAAAACTGCACCTGCAAATATCCCAAGTATCGTAATCCAAACATTTCCGTATTCCAAGGAAGGAATTATCAATCCCAACACCGCTGCCGCCAACATAACTCCTGCTGCAAAAGAGAGAATAATATCCGAAAACTTATGAGAAATATCTTGAAACAAAAATCCAATTACTGCACCTGCCACGGTTGCTCCGCCAACCCCTACCGCAGTAAGTAATACCATATTCATATCATCACCCACCTGTATTTTTGTTAGTTATGACTAACTTCCTATTTATTATATGTTATTTATGAATGATTGTAAACCATAAATTGAGTGAAACAAGCTGATGGTTGGCTGAACTTTAGATTAGTTGGTCTTTTGTTTTGGTTTTGGTCGCGGAGACACTTGGAAAAATGGTTTGGAATCTGCCTCGCGGGAAGCTTTTACAGTCCAGTTAACGTCATGCAAGTCTGCAGGACGTTAAACGCAAAAGAGGACTTAGAACCTTATAAAGTACGCAGACAAAAAAATAGAGAAAACATTGATTTTTCAACGTTTTCTCTGCTTTTACCAATGAGACATCGGGGATTCGAACCCCGGACAACTTGATTAAAAGTCAAGTGCTCTACCGACTGAGCTAATATCCCATGTATTTAATTGAGTGGTAAAACACCCTAACAGGGCTAGCTGGATTCGAACCAGCGAGTGCAGCAGTCAAAGTGCTGTGCCTTACCGCTTGGCGATAGCCCTATGTATGACACTAAAATGCCATTGCGGCCACATGCCAAAGG
>JAFXGP010000059.1 GCA_017521195.1 Lachnospiraceae bacterium | reverse complement strand
TTCCACCACAGTTATGGCAGTTTTCTTTACCTTTGTTTAAGCAAAGGTTTGCAGGATGACGTCCTGGAAGACCCATTTTTCTTCTGATTTCATATAACTGTTCAATCTGCTGTTTATCGAATTCTTTTGGTCCGCCAAGCTGTTTAGCTTTGTATAATAATTCAGCATAGAATTCAAGAGATTCCATCTTCATGTATGCAGCCATAAGGTCTGTAGACCATGTTAAAGCACCGTGGCTTTCAAGTAATACTGCATCGAAGTATTCTAAGTAAGGTTCTAATCTGTCAGGAATTTCCATTGTAGATGGGCATCCGTAAGGAGCGATCGGAACACAACCTAATGCGATAACTGCTTCTGGCATGATTGGCTGTGTTAAAGGAATACCAGCGATTGCAAAGCTTGTTGCAAATGTAGGATGAGCATGAACTACAGCTCCTACGTCAGGTCTCTTAGCATATACTCTCATATGCATTTTAATTTCAGAAGAAGGTTTGAAACCTTTGTTAGCCTGAATAACATTACCCTGTGCGTCTACTTTACAAATGTAATCAGGAGTCATGAAACCTTTAGAAACACCTGTAGGTGTACATAAGAATTCATTGTCATTTAATTTTACAGAGATGTTACCATCGTTTGCTGCTACCATGTTACGGTCATAGATTCTTTTACCTACGTCACACATCATTTTCTTAATTTCGTATTCGTTCAGTGCCATTTTTTTGTTCTCCTTTTTTGTTGATATTTTATATTTATTCAGAGTTCACACTTCTCTGAATAGATACATGTTAACAGTTACCGTCTTGTATTTCCCAAGGCATTACGTCTCCCGGTTCTTTTAAGTATTCCAAGATATCGGATACTCCTTCCCCGGTTTTAGAATTAACATAAAAAATATTCTTACATCCTGCATTCCTTAACCAACTGGCAGCAAGTTCAGCATTTCCGTCCTCTTTATCAATCTTAGTTACAATTCCAATTACATCCCTGTTTACCAAACATGTTATATTTGGAGGATATAATGAAAATGGTTCCGTACTTGATGCCAAAAGTCCTACCACATCAGCTTCATAAGAATACAAAGCCAATGCTCTGCCAAGCCTTCCTGTCTGAAGATATTCTCCCGGGGTGTCTATAATTACATCATAATTATTTATGTATTGCGTTTTCTTATATGTAATCTTTTCACCCTTAAGTGCCTGTGTCAGCGTTGTTTTTCCGGCTTCACTGCGACCCATCAAAATAATCTTCTGCATACACTGCGGTCCTTTATGTTCTTGTGATTGGTGTTACTGCGTATCCCAGTGTATTGCTTACATATTGCAAAATTGCATCTACGGAAGCTTCCACTTCTGATACCGTTCCTGTCACAATAACAGATCCGGAAAAACGATCCACGAATCCCAACTCAATGCCTGCAGACTTCATTGCTATATCAGCCATGATAATAGCTGTTTCAGCAGGGCTTACCGTTAAAACTCCTATGGCAGCCTTGGAATATTCCACTTTAGGATCTAACCCCAGCTTACCATACATAATCGGATCCGGATTAGCAATGATGTGTGCCAAAGTAATCTGTTTACCGGGAACCAGTTCCTGGATGATTCTTTGCTTATTTTCCATGCTTCTACCTCTCTTTGCCCATCGAAATGACAATTATAACTATTTCGATAGATAGATTATATTATGTTTCACTCTTTAAGTCAACACAAAACAACATTTTTATTTTTTATTTTCTTTATGTTTTTTCTATATCTTTACGTTTTGTGTGGTTTTTAGATTTTTTTATGTTGTTTTTGTTTTGTTGTCTTTGTTTTTCATAAAATACATATTGGAAAACCCACATTTATAGGTTATAATAATAAAAAGATTTTTTTAGCATTTTATTGTTATAGAGTATAATAACAACAAAAAGCTGTTTTTTTAGCTAATTATATACATTTTATACAAAAACAGAGGAGTTTTTATGTTGGCTACTTTTAATAATCCTATGCAAGTTTTAGCTAATTCTTCTATACTAATAGATCTTCATACACATAGTCTCAGCAGTGGTCACGGCTCCACCGATACTGTAAATGACATGGCAAAAGCAGCCGCTTGCGCAGGTGTCAAAATTTTGGGAATTTCCGAACACGGACCTGCCACTGCAGGTTCTGCCAAACCTTCTTATTTCAGAAGTCTGAAATTGGCAAATCGCCATCGTTTTGGTGTGCAACTTCTTTTTGGAGCCGAGGTAAATATTATAACCCCTGCCGGTGCTTTAGACTTAGATGACAATGTTTTATCCGGTTTGGATTATGCTCTTGTAAGTATTCATCCACCAACTTTGAATCCTTATGAACATCAGGATCTTACAAATGCTTATATCAATGCCATGGAACACCCTAACATCAGGTTTCTGGGACATATTGATGATGCCAGATTTCCGGTAGATTTTGAACGACTTCTTTCTATTGCCAAAGAAAAAGGTGTTTATCCGGAAATCAATAACGGTTCTTTGATGCCGGATGCTTACCGTAAAGGCGGACAGGAAAACTGTCGCAAAATTTTGGAGATTTGCAAAAGGATTAATTTGCCGGTACTTCTTTCCAGTGATAGTCATGGTGCCAAAAATATTGGAAATATAGAGTATGTACTTCCTTTATTGAAAGAATGTGATTTCCCTGAACATTTGGTTATCAATAATCAGCCCGATTTATTATGGAAGATTCTGGAGAAATTATAAAATAGAAAAGTGCTGTTTTCACAAACAGCACTTTTACATTTCATATATTACATTATCTCATTTTAAAAATTACATTAAGTAAACCGGCATTTCTTCTCCGATTAAACAGAATTCATTTCCTCTTGCTTCAACTTCAGGTTCAGTTTTTATTTCAACCTTTTCTTCTGCCTCAACTTTTACTTCAGCTTCTACTTTAGCTTCTGCCTTCTTAGAAGTTGCTTTTTTAGTAGCAGTTTTCTTTGTTGTCGTTTTTTTAGGAGCTGTTTTCTTTGTTTCCGCTTTTGGCGCTTCTTCTTTTACTTCTATCACAACTGCTTCTACTACTTTTTCATCAGGGTTCGCAACCACTGCAGCTTTTACTTCACCTTTTTTTGTTGCTGCTGCTTTAGAAGCTCTTGCCATACTACCTTTACCTACTGCCATATTCAATGACCTCCTTCGCCAGATTTTCAAATTCTTTTGCACTTCTTGTACTCTTCTTATAAACCGCTACAGGAACAGATGCATCCTGCGCCCATTCAATAGAAGAATCTACGTGAATAAAAGAATCAAATACATGGATATTTTCATAACTTCCAAGAATCTCTCTTGTCTGCTTATAGTAGTTCTTTCTTTCATCTACTTTTGTAATCAAAACACCCATGATTTTTGCTTCTGTCATTTCGTTCATTCCGGTTAAGAAATCAAACATATTCGCCAGACCAAACAAGCCCCATGGGGATGCTTCTACCGGTACAATCACATAATCTGCAGTGCACAGAATATTGATTACCCAAGTTCCTAAGGTTGGTGGTGCATCAATCAGAACATAATCATATTCTTCAGATTCATAGACACCTTTCAGACATTTTTTTAATACATATTCTCTTTGCATCATTGTGAACAATTCATATTCAATCTGACTCATCAAGGTAGACGAAGGAACCAAATCCAGATTTTCATACGGTGTGGATACAATATAATCTTTCAAATCCTTTTTTCCACGAATAGCATAGTAGAGATTACTCTCACATTCTGCCATACCTAAAACCTTCTCTTCATCAAAGAAGGAAAGAGAAAGATTCAACTGCATATCACCATCAATTAATAATACTTTTTTTCCTGCCTGTGCCAGTTCATATGCCAGATTAGCACATGCTGTAGATTTCCCACTGCCACCTTTATTATTTGTAAAGCAGATTGTTTTCGTCTTACTGTTACTCATGCCTTTACCATACCTCTATTATTTGTTTGTTAGGCAGATGTAAATACATCTGCCTAACCATTAAAAATTATTCTTTTACTCAAAAATCTTAACATCAAAGGATTCTGCAACACAATTTCTGGCTTCTGCCAAATCAGCAAATGTTCCTTCACCCATCATCTGGGCTAAGATGTTACCGATAGCTGTTGCTTCACCAGGACCTGCAACTACAGGAATTCCTGTGTATTTTGCTGTTAATTCATTTAAGTATTTTGCGTTAGAACCGCCACCAATGATGTTTAATCTTTCGTATTTAACACCTGTGATTTTCTGGATTTCTTCTAATTTTTCAGCATAACATTTTGCAAGAGAATTATAGATTACACTTGCTACTGCAGGAATAGTTTCAGGTACTTCCTGTCCGCGTGCTCTACAGTATTCTTTTACTGCTTCTGCCATATCTTCCGGAGCCATGAAACATTCATCCTGGCAATCTACTAAGGAAGCAATTGTTTCATGAGAAGCCTGTTCGCAAAGATCGCCATAAGACATTTCCGGAACGTGTTTATTACGTACAGAGTTAATCATCCAGAGACCCATGATATTTGTAAGATATGTAATTTTTCCGCCATATCCACCTTCATTTGTGAAGTTAGCAACTCTACTCTGTTCAGAACAGTTAGGTGTACTTGTTTCAACGCCCATAAGAGACCATGTGCCGGAACTGATGTAGCATGTATCTTCTGCATTTGTAGGAAGAGCCATAACTGCAGCAGCTGTATCATGTGTCGGAGGTAATACAACCTGACAATCATAACCAACGATTTCCTGTACTTCAGGTGTTAAGTTGCCGATTGGTGTACCAGGCATAAGAATTTTCTGGAAGATTCCTTTTGGGAAACCTAACATATCTATTAATTCATAATCCCAATCTTTTGTTTCAGGATTTACTAACTGAGCTGTAGTAGCTTCTGTATATTCCTGCACTTTTTTACCACTTAATTTGTAATGGAAGAAATCAGGAATCATAAGCATAGCATCTGCTGCTTCCAAATATTCAGGATTCTGTACTTTTAATGCCATTAACTGATAAATAGTGTTGTACATAGCTTTCTGAATACCGGTTCTTGCATATAAATCTTCTTCAGAAATAATTTTATATACTTCTGCATCCATACCATCTGTTCTGCTGTCTCTGTAACCAACAGTCTGTCCAACAATATTTTCGTCTTTATCCAAAAGAACAAAGTCAACTCCCCACGTATCTACACCAACAGTAGAAGGAATTTTTCCCATTTCTTTACATTTTTTCATACCTGTAAGGATTTCGTTCCATAATCTTTCTGTATCCCAACAAAGAGTTCCGTCAACGTTATCCATACCGTTAAAGAAACGATGTACTTCTTCTAATGCAATTTTACCATTTTCATAGCTTCCTAAAATATGACGTCCGCTGGAAGCTCCAATATCTACTGCCAAAAAATATTTACTCATAGTTTTCACCCTCTTTATATAATTCCAAAAATCTTCTCACTAAATGAGTTATAGATAGTATCATAATCCGTATATCCAATTTTACTGTCTTTGAATACGTTTCCCCATGTTTCGCACAGAGTATCCGCAAGCAATTTGGTATTATCACGATAACTGGAAAGAATGGACGGGAATATGTAATATATAGCAAACATGTTCATATCCATCTGAACCACGCCTCGGATCTTACCATTTACAGAAAATCTTTCCTTTACTTTTTCGCAAAATTCCACAGATATTTCCTTTGCTGCTTTTTGTTTATCTTCCTGTTTTTCAATATATACCAACATATCATCAATACAGATACCATACTGATGCTTGAAATCTTTCATGTTTTGCTCATATGATTTCTTTTTCAATTTTTTCAACATCGGTTTCATATTGTCAAACATGGACGCACTCTGTTCTAACATAAACTCCTCCATGATACTTTATTTTAAGAAATCTTAATCTACTACTACACCCTTCTGAAGCATGATATTTGCATATAATGCAGATTCACCCGTAGCAATAATACAATATACTTTTTTAGCTTCATCATAGAAAGCAAATCTTTCAATGTTACCAACTGTAGCTGCTCCTCTGGCATCATGTTTTGCAATGATTTCTTTGTATGTATCCCAGATAGGTGTTTCTACAGTATCACCAGGCATAACTTCCATTAAGTTAACAGGTTTTTCAACATAAGTATCTAATGGGAATACCTGTAAAATTGCATCTAATACTTCCGGAACACCATGTCCGTCCATACGGATTACGATTGCATCTTTACCCATAGATTCTGATGGGAAATTTCCATCGGAAATAACCAATCTGTCACTATGACCCATTTCAGCCAATACCTTTAATAATTCTGGGGATAAAATTTTAGGAATACCTTTTAACATATTCACTGCCTCCTTCATTTTTTATATATATTATTTTATTTATGACTTCTCATAAATACATCTTTTAAATTCAAAAGTAGATTTTTAAAATATTATAGTAACAAAAAGTGCCCCTAATTCAAGGGGCACTTCCTTTATGAATGTTCAATAAATGACACCCATTACATAACTATGTAGTTATTATTCTGCTGCTGTATAACCATATAAGTTCTGGCAAATTTCTGGGTTATCAATGTTTTCTGCATTGTACCACTGGCATCCTGTATCAACGTCCGCTACAGTTTCGCCATTAGCTGCTGCATAAAGCATTTCGATAAGTTTTTCACCCATAGCTACTGGAGCCTGAGTAATAGCACCTGCTAATCTTCCGTCTCTAACTGCTGCGATGATTGTTTCACCGGAGTCGAAACCAGCACCAACAACTTCTTTACCTAATTTACCGATGTTACCATCAGCTGTAACTAAGTTGTTTGCAGAGAATTCGTTAGAACCGTAAATAGCAATGATACCAGGAGTCTGTAATAATGCTGTAGCATCATTTGCAGAAGCTGTGTTATCTACGCTTGCAGGAACTTTAACTTCAAGAGTAACATCAGCGCCTTCTGTAACTTCTACTTTAGAGTCAGAAACATATTTGTCATTACCCTGTACAGTAACTGTAAGTCCTTCAGCTGCTACTAATTCAGCCATTTTGTCGATGAAACCTAAACCACGGTTGATAAGAGATTCACCTGTAGCATCCTGACACATAACACCAATAACAGCGCCAGCTGCAAGTTTGTCTTTGATTAAATTGAATACTTCTACAGCTGCCATAACACCTGCATTGTAGTTATCTGTTGCTGCGTTAGCAAGGATAGCTCCTTCTGGAGCACCTGGTACACCAGAGTCAAATCCAACGATTGGAATATTCTGGCTCTGAGCTTCGATAATAGCATCCATACAAGCTTCTGTAGAAAGAGCTGCTAAACCGATAGCTGTTGGGTTAGCTTCTACAGCTGCGTTTAACATATCTACCTGAGGCTGGATGTCAGATTCAGATGCTGGACCAACGAAGTTGATTGTTGCACCTAATTCCTGAGCTTTGCTTTCACAACCATTTTTTACTGCCTGCCAGTATTCATGCTGTAAACCTTTAGATACGATTTCGAAGTGAAGAGCTTCACCTGTTGCTTCAGGAGCTGCAGCTTCTTCTTCAGCTGGAGCTTCTGTTGTTGCTTCTGGTGCTGGAGCTGCAGCTTCTTCTTTGCTTCCGCCACATCCAACTAAAAGAGTTGCAACCATTGCTACACTTAAAAGTGCGCTTAAGACTTTCTTTTTCATTTTAAAAATCCTCCTTTTTTTTCTATATGAAACTACTTATGTAGTAACATATCAAACTTAATTCTTTTTGCCTCTTACTACGTCAATGAATACCGCTACTAATAAAACGATACCTGTAATAATCTGCTGCCAGTTAGCCTGTAATCCGATTAGCGGAAGACCGGTTTTCAAAATAGACATAACGTATACACCAAGTAATGTACCAAAGATAGTTCCGGAACCACCATACATGGAAGTACCACCGATAATAGCTGCACAGATAGCATCCAATTCAAGACCTGCACCGCTACCTGCTGCGATAGTAGGGAATGTTGCGGAATATGCTACACCTGCAAATCCAGTAAACATACCACATATGATATATGCTAACATATGCCATTTTATCACATTTACACCGGAAAGTCTAGTAGCTTCTTTATTACTACCGATAGCAATAATATAACGTCCCGGTTTAGTGTGTCTTAAGAAAATGGTCATAATTGTAACTGCTAAAACTACCCATACAAATCCTAATGGATATTTTGCTTCGCCAATGCTGATTTTAAAAATATTTTTAAACCAAGCATCTGCCGGCCATGTAATACTGGAACCACCGGTTACAATAGAACCAAGACCTCTGGCAATCATCATGGTACTTAATGTTGCAATAAATGGAGGTAATTCCAAAATTGCTACTAAGAATCCGTTAAAGCATCCCATTAAAACACCACATAAAATTGTAATAACAAAACCAACTGTTACAGGTAATCCTAATTTTGTAACAAAGAATCCACCGATGATACCATAACATACCATACCGGTACCAATGGATAAGTCATTACCGCCGGTAATTAATGCAAAGGTAACACCAATTGCCATAAATGCTACAAAGTAGGAAAAATCCAACATACTTAAAATTGTAGTATAACTTCTAAAAATATCACTCTTAATACAAAAGAATGCAAAAAGAGCAACGATTACACCTAATACAATTAACTGCTGACCACCAATTTTGGACACCAGAAAATTCTTAGATTTTTTATCATTTCCTGCCATATCGTTCTCTCCTCCTATTTTCTCAATGTTGCCATATGCATAATGTTTTCCTGGGTAGCTTCAGAGATATCAATTTCTCCTGTTTTTCTACCTTCACACATTACGATAACACGGTCACTCATTCTTAAAACTTCTGTCATTTCAGAAGAAATCATGATAATGGACTTACCTTGTGCTACTAATTCATTCATTAAAGTATAAATTTCACTCTTAGCACCGATATCAATACCACGAGTAGGTTCGTCAAAGATAAGGATATCACAGTCTCTGGTTAACCATTTTGCAATAACAACCTTCTGCTGGTTACCACCGGATAAGTTAACAACTTCTGTATCTACAGTAGGTGTCTTTGTCTTCAATGCTTTTACATGTGTCCAAGCAACTTCATCTTCTTTTTTCTTATTAATGAAGAGACCCTTCATGAATTTTTCCATGGTAGCCATTGTTGTATTCTCTGCTACAGTCTTACCTACAACAACACCGTAACGTTTTCTATCTTCTGACAAATATCCGATACCATATTTAACAGCATCCTGAGGACTCTTAATATCCACTTTCTGTCCGTTAATATAGATGTCACCACTGTCTTTTGGATCTGCACCAAATAAAGCTCTGGCTGTTTCTGTTCTGCCGGCACCCATTAAACCGGAGAAACCAAGGATTTCACCTTTATGAAGTTCAAAGCTTACATCTTTTACCATCTTACCTGCATTGAGATGTTCTACTTTCAGAACTACAGGTGCATCTTTTGGTACATTGCTCTGTGTCTTAGGATCTTCATAAATTACACGACCTACCATCATGTTAATGATATCATCTTTTGTAGAGTCTTTTGTAATAATTGTTCCTACATATGTACCGTCACGCATAACAGTTACTCGGTCAGTAATGGCTTTGATTTCATCCATACGATGGGAAATGTATACCATAGCCATTCCTTTATCTCTTAAGTCACGAATGATTTTGAATAATTCTTCAATTTCTGTTTCTGTTAAAGCCGCGGATGGTTCGTCAAAAATAATAACTTTTGCTTCATGTGAAATCGCTTTTGCAATTTCACACATCTGCTGTTTACCTACAGTTAAGTTACCCATAGTTTCTGCAGGATCGATATCAATATTTAACTTTTTAAATAATTTTGCAGCTTCTTCATTCATCTTAGCATCATCAATCATGCTTCCTTTCATGATTTCACGGCCAATGAAAATATTCTGGGCAACGGTAAGATGACTTAACATATTTAATTCCTGATGTACAATAATTACACCAGCTTCCTGAGCAGCGCTTGGATTTTCAAATTCAATTTCCTTACCTTCATATGTAATGGTACCTTCGTCTTTTTTATAGATACCTGTAAGAACTTTCATTAATGTAGATTTACCGGCACCATTTTCTCCCATAAGTGCCAATACTTCGCCTTTACGAATTTCCAGATCTACATGATCCAATGCATGTACACCCGGGAAGGATTTATCAATACCCTTCATGGTTAAAATAACTTCACCCATGTTCACACCTTAATCCTTTCTCTATAATTGTGTTATTAATTTCTTCTCTTTCTACTACGAATATCCGCATATACAGCTACCAATACGATAGCACCTGTAACTACATACTGATAATCAATCTGTAAACCAACTGCACGGATACCTTCCTGAAGTAAAGCAACAATCATAACACCAATAAAAGTACCGCCAATAGAAGCAATACCACCTGCCATGGATGTACCACCCATTACACAGCTTGCAATCGCTTCGTTGTTGAAGGTATCTCCAAGACCCGGCTGAACAACAGAGTAAGAACCTACGTAGAAGATAGCTGCCACACCTGCAAGCATACTACAGATAACATAAGCCAAAGCTTCCCATTTTCTTACATCAACACCAGACAAACGAACTGCTTCTTTGTTGCTTCCGAGACAGGTAATATAACGACCTGCTTTTGTATTGTTTAAAAGGATAGCACAAATAATAGAGATTACTGCGAAAATAATCAACCCTGTAGGAATTGTTGCATCACCTACAGTAATTTTAACAAGTTTACGGTACCATCCGTTTACCGGGTCTGTAATCTGTGGCCAGGATACGGACTGTGTTTTTGTAAATACAGACCCAAGACCTTTTGCCAACATCATACTTGCCATGGATGTAATAAAGGATGGCATTTTCCAGTAAGCAACCAGATAACCATTTAACATACCAAATACTGCACCTACGAGAATAGAAATTACGATACATAATGCCAACGGAACACCATACTGTGTAAGGCAATAACCGGAAACCAATGCGGAGCAGAACATTACCGGACCCATGGAGAAGTCAATTCCTCCTGTCGCAATAACGAAGGTTACACCTAATGCAAGGAATCCTAAGAAATACGCATAGTTCAAAGCATTAAAAATACGTTTGATGGTAAAGAACGAAGCTCTGCCCATCATAGCACATACTGCTCCAAACATAAGGTACATTAAAATCATAACGCAAATCAAGACAAGACGGTTAAAACCGATTTTCTTGACGATTGGATTTTGTTTAATCTTTTCCAACTTTCTTCCTCCCAACTATAATTACTTAGTCTACAAAGTAGTTGTGGTTTTCACCAAATATTTCATTTTAAATACAGTTTGATACAACATCAATAGCCGCTGAAATCAGGAATTATCTTATATAGACTTTACTTCTATCATCTTTCCTGATTCAGCAGCTCTATATTTAATATTTTACATTACATTATTTATTCATTTGTTTATTTGTACATAGGACCATATGTAGCACATGCTCTGTAGTCAGCGCCTTCTTTGTCCATTCCGAATGCATCCCAAGCCTTAGGTCTGAAGATTTTTTCTTCAGGAACGTTATGCATAGCTACAGGAATTCTCATCATAGAACACATTGTGATAAGGTCAGCACCGATATGTCCGTAAGAGATAGAACCATGGTTAGCACCCCAGTTGTTCATAACTTCGTATGCGCTCTTGAATGCAGAACCTTCTTTTCCATCACATCTTGGAGCAAACCATGTACATGGCCATGTGTAGTCTGTACGTTTCCACAATGTATCAGATACTTCTTCAGGAAGTCCTACTGTCCATCCTTCTGCAATCTGGATTACAGGTCCGATACCTTTTACAAGGTTAAGACGAATCATTGTTGCAGGCATTGTAGCTTTTGTCTCAAATCTGGAAGAGTATCCGCCGCCACGGAAGTATCCGTTGTCAGCTGCGTTCCATGTTGTAGCTGCCATGATAGCATCCTGATCTTCCTGAGTTACTTCATACCAAGGTTTGATTACTGCATTGCCATCAGCATCTTTTGCTTCTGCGTTAGCATCAAGACAGCAAGCACCGGAGTTGATTAAGTGGATAACACCATCAGCTTCTTTCGCAACGCCTTCTACGTCGTAACCTGTTACTCTCTTGATAGCATCTCCGCTCCAGTATGTACGAACGTCTGCGAACATCTGAGCTGTATTTGTTAAGAGTTTACCAAATAACATTGTTAAACCATTAAGTACGTCATTTTCTGTAGCAAGAATGTAAGGTTCTCTTGCTCCATTCCAGTCAAAGGATGTATTTAAGATAGCTTCTGGGAAGT
>JAFXGP010000058.1 GCA_017521195.1 Lachnospiraceae bacterium | reverse complement strand
TTAATGAATTTACACATTTTCATGTGCATGGATTCATTATAGAGGGCTGCACTCAGTGGCGGAAATGCCTGCTCTGAAATATCGGATTTATATGCTCTGATTTTACGGAAAGAGTGCACTTTTTAAACGGAATATACATAATCATGGTATTTCCTTCTTCTGATTTTTTTATGTAACTGTCACGATAATATTGACTTTGTGCAGGAATACGGTCATTTAATATTCCTTTACATTCATCTATACTGCATCCGGGAAAATTAATATTCCATATTTCATTTTTTCCAATTTTTTGTTCCAGCAAATCTTTTAATATAGGCAGCAAATAATGGTCTACGACTTCATAATCAGATTCTTTTTCACAAGAAACAGCTATGGCAGGAATTTTTTTGGTAAGAGCCTCCATAGCCGCACCTACAGTTCCGGAATACAGAAGATCAACACCGGCATTATATCCGTTATTAATTCCCGATAAGACTAAATCCGGTACTTCAGGCAAAATATACTGCATGGCAACCTTTATACAATCAGCAGGTGTTCCTGATACACTATAGGCAGTAACCTCTTCCAGGGCAAAATCTACTTTCTTTACCACTAATTCACTTAAAATAGTGATTCGATGGGACATGGCACTGCATTGCTTGTCAGGTGCAACTATCCAAACTTTTCCCAGATTTTTTGCCGCAGAGGCTAATTTTTTTATTCCGGGAGCATTGATTCCATCATCATTAACAACTAATATATTCATCTAATTCTCACCTCTCAATTTTCTCAGGAGCATCATTCCTCCATCTGGCCATAGTATAATCACAGAAAAAGAATCTGTTCCTGAGGATGTATTGCTTCACAAAGATTTTCTACGATTTCATGCAGAGGACCTGAAACTGCATGTTTAGAGAATACTCCAAAATCAGGTGCTTCCATAATATAATAATTATCTTGAGTAATATTAACGGAAATAACAAGTTCATAGAAATCAGAAATTTTTTCATTAATTTACTAAAATTATAAGATAATTAAAAATATTATAACATATTTTTATCTTTATTCAACTGTGGTAACTAAAGGGAAAAGGAGCCATACATGATTATGTATGGCTCCTTTTAAGAAAGAAAAAAGTTTTATGAATCAAGAGTAGTTTTCTTGTTAATATAGAAATAAGCACCTGCAGCACATATACCGCCAATGAGTACACCGATTACAATCCATAGCCAAGCAGGTTGCTGAGGAGTAGAGTCAGGCAGCGTCTGCTCTGCCATAGGAACTTCTTCCTCCTGTGTTTCAACCAATTGAGGGCTTTCTTCAGTTTTTGGAGTGGAAACTTCTGTTTTTTCAAGTTCAGATGTTTCTTCTTCTTTAACTTCTGTTACCTTAGGAGAAGGAGTTTCTCGTACAAATACTCTTTCAATAATTTCTTCTATAATATTTTTTGTTTCATGATTAGTAATATTATTTACTACTCTGCTAGTCTCTACCACATTACCTTGAGGCTGCTGCAGATAAATAGTTTCTGTTTTGTAGATAATGGTAGGTGTCTGTGAGGGTTTCACCACTACTGCATTATTGCCTCCCTGGTTATCTCCTCCGGGTGAAGGATTAGGAGAATCTCCTCCGGGTGTTGTCCCCTGGGAAGGATCTGTAGGTGGCTGTTGTGGATTGTCACCACCGGAAGGTTCTGCTTTTTTAATCGTAACATTAGTTACTGCAGTTTTAGAACTATCTGCAGCAGAAACAGCTTTAACTGTAAGAGAATCTGCTGTTTCACCGCTGTCTACCGTAAGAAGTCCCTTTTCATCAATGGTTGTCCCTTGACTTAATGCACCTTCCACACTCCAGATAACTGTAGAATCAAATTCTCCGGTTCCTTTTACCACTGCAGTAAACTGCTGTGTATTTCCTGTAAGAACAACTAAACCTTCTTCAGTAGAAGGAGTGAGGAGTATTTCTTCTACAAGAGCGATAACTTGTTTTCTTGTAAATTCTAAGTGGTAAACTACTTTTTTCGTAAGATCGCCATTTTCCGGAAGAATGGAAATTATCACAATTCCTTCTTCAGTTTCCGGACGTTGAATGGTTATTTTCGCATTATTAGTAGCACTTACGAGTATTTCAGGGATAATCTCATCTTCTGCTAATTCTCTGGAATAACCTGTGTCAGATAAAAGCTGATCTAAGATGTTATTTCCCTCTATTGTGACAGAAACTACTTCAAAGCTGTCATTTTCCTTTGTAATACTTCCGCCGGAATATACTTCAAATTCTTCCAAGCCTACCCATTGGTTTTCCTGAGGAACAAAAGAAATACGTACTAATCTGGCTTCAATAGGCTGGAAGTTTATATCAACCATCCTCTTAAAATCATCATTTTCTTCTGATGGCACGGCAGGTTTATCGCCTGTATATACTACTGTTTTCCAATTGTTGGGATCCTTTAAAGGATGATCCTCTGCCCAATTCTTTACTTTTTGCATATTACTTTCATCAAGAGTAAAGTCCGGTCCTGTATAATATTGGATTTCATAATCCTTGGGAAGGTTAACACGGTTTTGGGCACCATTAGTCTCTAAGGTAAATCCTACACTTACTTTATTAATAATATTTGTAGAGTCGAATAATACGGCATACCAGTTCTGATCGGTGTGATAGGTATTTCTTTCCCAGTCATCCCAAATTACCTTATCATTACCGGTTTTAAATTCTTTACTTCCGTCAATGGCATTTGCAAGCTTATTTACATTTGCATAGTCCCAGTGACTGAACCAGGATAAAGCTTTTGTTCCCGGTTCTAAGGAAAGATTCTTTACTTCCTGTTCTTCTTCAGGATTATCTTCTACGGTAATATAAGCTATTGCTTTTAATGCGGTACCGGTTACTGTACCTTCAATCTGAAACTCTCCTACTTGAACTAATTGATCTTCTGAAATAGAATTCCAGTTTACTTCCACTTCTTTTCTTGTACCGTCACTCATCACGGCAGTTACCGTACCGGGAAGAACAGGGGCAAAACCAATCTTGGTAGAAATTGTTTCTGAAGCAAGGGTGGAAATGGATACCTCTGCCTCATTGATGGTAAAGCTAAAGCGGGCGGTACCACGATATTCACCGGTTCCTCGAACATAAACAAATGCCTTACCGGGAGCCTGATTATTTTCATAAGAAATAAGATAATCTTTTCCTTCAGTTAACACTACACCTGAATTAGCTTTTGGAGTAACCACAGGCTTAGGCGTAATTTCTGTTCCGTTGTAATCATAAGAAGTCTGATCAAAGGTAATGTCTGCCACTTCAAATAAATCTTTTTGTTCTACAAGAACACGTACCTCTCTTGCAGAGATAAATTTATTTGCATTTCCGTCACTTAAGGTTTCTACTCCGTAAATTCTTACAAATTTTGCATTGGTAGGGGTGAAGGTAGCTAATTTCCAGTCACGGGAGGAGTCCCAATCGCCACTTCCTTGCTCTACAGGAACAAAACTTCCTTCTTCTCCGGTGGAGCTTACCTCAATACGATATTTGGTAATTACCCCGTTATGGCTGCCTGTTCTTGGCAGTAAACGAATACCGTATACTTTAACGTCTTCCGTTAACGCAACTGCATTACCGCTTTCATTTCTCTGTTTTAATTCAATCTGAATATAACGCTTATCTTCTTTATCTTTTAAGTTATCGTTCCAATCACTGTGCCAAAGAGTATTTTCATCTCCATCCACCACATTAGAAGCACCTTCATTTTTGGAAGACATTTCACTTCCGGCAGTGGCTGTGGTTAAACGATAATCATAATCTGATGAACTATCACCGGCTCCTGATAAATTATCAGAAGAGCCTAAATTAATGGAAAATACTCTACGAGTGCTTTGATCTTCACTTTCCAACAAAAGTTTAATTACATCATTATATTTTTCTAAAATAGTTACACTGGCATTATCTTTTCCTACCGCTTTGATCTTATCTAAGCTTAAATCTGTTTGCGGATATCCGTATTTACCAGAGAGCAAGCTGTCAGATTCAATAAATCTTCCATCTACTTCCAATTCAGATAACGCTGCTTCAGAACCAATAGGGAAGCTGGGAATAACCTTGGTAAGCTCTACCTCTCTTAAATTCACCGGTTTTGTAAATTCCAGTTTAACCCAAACAGCAGAAACAGGCTCAAAGGTAAAGCTGCGAATAGTCATTCCTTCGCCTTTTTCATTACTTACTACAGTATCCAGAGGCTGCCAGTTACTTCCGTTTCCGGACCAATATAATTTTATGGAATCGGAGGTAGGAGCGGTATTTCCTAAATAAAGTTTAATTTCATTAATACTTTGAGCTGTATCATATCCCAGGCGAATATCCCCTATACCATTCCAGCCTTGGGGATCCTGATATTGATTATCTCTAATAATTTCAAGATTAGTATCACTGCTGCTTTCCAGTTTAACTGCATCTTTTACTACATTGTTTGCCTTAGTATAGGTGGTGTTGGAAACACGAATATTGGCGGATACCTTTAATGTTTTACCAAATACCTGTGCTGTACCGGCAATAATTTGTATTCCCTCTTTAGAAGAATCAAACTTCTCTTCCTCCCAATCAACAGGGAAATAAGCATCTAATATGGTTCCGTCAGCAGTAACTGCAGGACGGGACTCAGGTAAGGTTAATTTTCCATTTAAGGAAGTATAACCGGAATAATTTAATAAAGCAGCAATGTCATCTAAAACTTTAACATTAATTGTAGCAATAATGGATAACTCTTCACTAACAGAGACAGTTCCTTTTACCAAATGATTTCCTGCAGTTGAAGTATTCAGATTTTCTGTATTCCAGGAAACATTATATTCCTGAGAGGAATCATTGGAAAAATTCACCTTTATTTTTTCCGGAAGACTTATTTGTGTTCCTGTCTTAAGATAATAATTTTTAGACAAGGTAATACTTACAGGCTTTACGCTGCTCTCCTCAGCAGAGGAAGCCACAGAATTAAAGTTAATTTCACCGCTTTCCAGTCCCTGGGCAGTTGCGGTAACTGTAATTTCTCCTGCCTGCTCTGTTGACTGAACAATGGCAACAACCTTTCCTCTTCCGGCTTTTCTGGTAAGAGATTGATAAGAGGTATGGTCTGTCTGTACACCATTATCAACACCAATAATCTTAGCCGGTCCTTGAACCTTGAAGGTTACCGGATTTTGAGCACTATTAACAAATTGACCATCCTGGTCCTGAATCTCTACCGTAACATACATTAAATCCTTTCCATTTGCAGAAATTTCTACCTTATCTTTGGAAAGAGATAATTTAGAAGCTCCCTTTGTGGTTGAAACAAAAGATCTTCCATAAGTATTGCTGATTACCTGTCCCTTTTCATCATAAGCTTCTGCTCTCAGGGTGCCTTCCTCATATTTAACATCAAATTTATAGTAAAGGGAGGTTTCACCACTTTCTCCTTTTACTGTTTGGTAAGTAAACTGGCCTTTTGTCTCATCCCATCCGGTGGTAGAATAATTAGTTACCATTTCCTGTTCACCTACAAGCTTTTCATTTAAATATAATTTTACCTTTGCAGCGTTGGAATAAACATTAACTCTAACATTACCGTTGGTAAGTTTTACATCCTGTCTATCCCAAGTAGGTAAAATATGTAAGGTGGTGTCTGTTTCATTCCATAAGCTTCTGTATAAATAATAATTATCTTTAGGCAATCCCGCAGTATCTACAATACCAAAATAAGAAGATTTTGGTGCTGTTTCAAAGGGAGAAACAAATTCATTGGGACCAATTTTATTCCAAGGCGTGGGCTCTCCGATGTAGTCAAAGCCTGTCCAAACAAACTCACCTGCATTACCATCAAAACGAATGGTTTCCCACCATGCTTTTGCCGTTGTAGCCCCCCAGTCTACTCTACTGGTATCATAGGAGGTCAGTGCTTTGTCAGAAGTTGGATCATTTTTACCACCGGTAACTTCATATACCCCTCTGGAATTAACATGAGAGGCAAATTCAGAACCGTAAACAATCCAATTATTGCGGATATCTGTACCGCCGGCAACACGCCTCATTGTGGCCCAGTCAGCATAGTTAAATCCAATAATTCCATTATGCTGGGAAATGTAATCACAAATGGTTAACATAGTCTGATTATTATTTTTAATTCTATTTTCCCCAATGGTAATAGGTCTGGTGGGATCTGTTGAAGTAACCCAGTTTACAATATTCTTAGCCAGTTCAACATAACCGCCGCTGGAGGAACCTTCTTCAATTTCGTTACCTAAGGACCACATAATAATAGAGGGGGCATTAATTCCTCTTTTTACCATGGCCTTTGCATCAAATTCGCCCCATGTCATATCTTGGCTTTTTCCAAGAATTTGATTTGATTCTTCAATTTTAACGTTAAAGAATCTGGCATAATCATTATTATTGCTGTTCTTTGCATGACTCCAGCCGTCGAAGGCCTCATCAATGACCAGCATACCTTCACGATTACATATATCAATTAATGCTTCTGCTGCAGGATTGTGGGTTACACGAATTGCATTACATCCCATTTCCTTTAAAATTCTAACCTGACGGGAAATGGCTGCATACCAGGCTTCAGAACCTACAGCACCCTGGTCATGATGCATACATACACCTTTAAATTTTAAGGGTGTTCCGTTTAAGGAAAATCCTTTTGTACGATCAAAACTGTAATAACGATAACCAAAGATGGTATCTATAGTATCAATTACTGCATTATCCTGTTTTATTTCTGTACGAATGGTATAAAGTGAAGGATTCCCCAAATCCCAGGAATTCCATAACTCAGGATTAGCTAAAGCTGCAGAAGCAGTTACTGTTTTTGTACTGTTTCCTTCTAATGAAACGGAGTCAGAAGAAACTGTAGCTACAGAAGTTCCTTCATCATTATAAATAGTATTTACTACCGTAATATTATTTTTTTCTGTATTATCTTTATTTACAATAGTAACTTTAATATCCGTCTGTCCGTCTGTCCCCTTTGATTCCTGCAGTTTAGGAGAAGTAACAACAACACCTCTTCGCTCAATATGTAAGGAATCAGTTACAGTAAGCTTAACATCACGATAAATACCGCTTCCGGAATAGAAACGACTGGAAGGTAATTGATGATTAACTCTTACGGCAATAACGTTTTCACCGTTAAAATCCAAAACATCATGAGGTAAAACAAACGCAAAGTCAGTATATCCGTAAGGATGTTTTCCCAGCTCCTGTCCGTTTAAGTAAACTGTGGCATCCATATATACACCGTCAAATTCTACGGTAACTACCTTATTTGAAAGTGTGGGATCTAACGTAAAGGTTTTACGATACCACCCGATTCCTCCGGGTAAATATCCGCTCTCTCCTTCTCCTCCGGTGGTATACTCTTGTTCAATACTATAGTCATGAGGAACATCAACGGTTTTCCAAGATGAATCATCAAACATAAGCTTTTGGGCACCGTTAACTTCTCCCAGATTAAATTTCCAGTTTTTATTAAAGTCAGTGCTTCTTTTATCTCCTCCATAGGAGTTCAGGTAAACTGTTTCTTCAAAAGAAGCAATTTGATTACTGTCTTTAGAAATTTCAGATGCAAATACGGTAGTTCCCAGTGCAGGAACGGCAAGAGCAAGTGATAAAATAAAAGACAATGATCGTTTCCATTTTAATTTTAACGCTTTCTTTTTCATTTTTTTCCCCTTTTATCTTGTATTGGGTAATATATACATTGGATTTTCATAAAAATGGTAGTGTAATATACCCGCTGTATATATAAGACGAATTATCTGTAGATAAAGGTTCAAATTTATTGAAATATTTTATGATTTATCAAAATACACAAAGAATCTTATTAAAAATGCACAAAAAAACGGAACTTCACCTAGAGGAAATTCCGTTTTAAAATGATTAGAGTGTTTATGAGATAAGTCCATTGAAGAATCTTGCTGTATGGGTAATCCATAAATCAACATTGGGACACTTTTACTTAGGTACTCTGAAAATACGTTAACAAAATATTATCATGATATTCCTACTATGCTGAAAATAAAAAAACAGACTATAACTTATTTAACAGAGATATCATAATAAGGGACAATTAAAAATGTACCCGGAGCTACTTCCTGTTGATATAAGGAATTAATATTTCTTACTTCCTGAATATAAGATGCTTTACTGTTAAATTCAGGAGAATAAAAGCGGTCTGCAATATCCATGAGACTTTCCCCATAACCCACTTCAATTTGAGTAAAATATTTATAACGTACTGGCTGTTTATTTTCTTGAGCTTTAGTAGCCAGAGTAAAAAAAGTAAAAGATAAAGCTATTGCTGTACACAGAGTGAAAACCATAAGCGCTGCGTTTCTTTTTAACTTGTTGCCATAAGATGTATACCGTTTATTTCCATAATTTCTTCTATTTTTCATGTTTATATCCTCATTAGTATGCTTTGTTATCATCTACAATATATAGATAATAAAACAGGTTAATAAGTTTCTGAATAATTCTAAAGATTGAAATATCGAACTTTTGTTCTTATATGCATTATATCGAACATATATTCTAAAGTCAATATTAAAGAAGGATAAATTCGAACAAATATTTGGAATATATGTTTGCTTTTTATATTCTTATTTGTTATACTATATAAAATAGAATAAATTTCAGATATTCTACTGAAATAAAGCATTTACTTAGAGATTTCTATCTCAGATACAGAAAGGGGTATTATATGGCTTACGGCAAAATCAGTGCAAAGCAAAAAGAAATCCTGGATTACATAAAAGATGAGATTTTAAACAGAGGCTATCCTCCGGCAGTAAGAGAAATATGCGAGGCAGTAAATCTAAAATCTACTTCTTCCGTACATTCTCATTTGGAAACTTTAGAAAAGAATGGATATATCAGACGAGATCCCACCAAGCCCCGTGCTATTGAAATTTGTGATGATAATTTTCAAATGGTAAGAACAGAAACTGCCAGTTTGCCTATTATTGGTACAGTTGCTGCCGGAACACCTATACTTGCAGAAGAAAATATAGAATCCTACTTCCCTATTCCTGCAGATCTTGTTCCCAGGGGAGAACCTTCTTTTATTCTTAAGGTAAAGGGTGATTCTATGATTAATGCAGGTATTTTCAACGGAGACCAGGTATTTGTACAGCAGTGCAGCACCGCAAATAACGGGGACACCATTGTCGCTTTGGTGGGTGACTCTGCTACGGTGAAGACTTTTTATAAAGAAAAGGATCATATTCGTCTTCAGCCGGAAAATGATACTATGGATCCTATTATTGTAAAGGACTGTCAGATTTTAGGAAAAGTATTTGGTGTATTTCGATATTATAAATAGTAAAAAGACCATCGGTAGTATGCCGGTGGTCTTTTTACTTACTTTTATTGGCTTTAGCCAGTTGAGTTCGTCGGAGTTTCTCACCAGAGAAATGGAGACGTGCGAAACGGAGAACCACCTGCTATGCGGGTGGGTAATAAGTGCTTATAGCACAAATCACCTTTCCGTTCAATTATAATAGA
>JAFXGP010000057.1 GCA_017521195.1 Lachnospiraceae bacterium | reverse complement strand
GTTAGATAACATTCCACCCGGTACCTGATATAATAATGTTTTGATATCTACACCCATAACCTTTGGATTCAATAATCCACTTGCAAGACATTCGTCTCTGTAAGGTCTGAAGTAGTCAGCAATTTCAGCTAATAAGTTCTGATCGAAACCTGTATCATATTCTGTACCTTTGAATGTTTCAACCATAACTTCTGTTGCAGGCTGGGATGTACCTAAAGCAAATGGAGACATTGCTGTATCAATTACGTCTACACCTGCTTCAACAGCTTTTAAGTATGTCATACTTGCAACACCGGATGTATAGTGTGTATGAAGCTGAATCGGAAGTTTTGTAACTTCCTTCATAGCTTTGATTAATTCAGTTGCTTTATAAGGAACTAATAAACCGGCCATATCTTTGATACAGATAGAATCTGCACCCATATCTTCAATTCTCTTAGCCATTGTTGTCCAGTATTCAAGTGTGTAAGCATCACCTAATGTGTAAGAAAGAGCGATCTGAGCATGACCTCTGCCTTCCATTTTTTTGATGTTATTTGTCGCATCTACAGCTGCCTGTAAGTTACGAAGGTCATTCAAACAGTCGAAAATTCTGATGATATCGATACCGTTTGCTACAGATTTCTGAACGAATGTATGTACAACGTCGTCAGCATATGGACGATAACCTAAAATGTTCTGTCCTCTGAAAAGCATCTGTGTTTTTGTATTTTTAAGACCATCTCTAATCTGTCTTAAACGATCCCATGGATCTTCTTTTAAGAAACGAAGAGATGCATCAAATGTAGCACCACCCCAGCATTCAACGGAATGATAACCAACTTTATCCATTTTGTCTAAAATAGGAGTCATTAAGCTGGTAGGCATTCTTGTTGCGATTAAAGACTGGTGAGCGTCACGTAAGATTGTTTCTGTAATACCAATTGGTTTTTTTACGATTTCTGACATTTCCAATTCTCCTTGTTTTTTTATCATTGTACAAAGTTTAAAACTTCATACATCCTTTATTTTCTAATTCTTATACTCCGAAAATAGCCATAAATGTACCGGCTGCTACTGCTGTACCGATAACACCTGCTACGTTAGGTCCCATAGCATGCATCAAAAGGAAGTTTGTCGGATCAGCCTCCGCACCAACCTTCTGGGATACTCTGGCTGCCATTGGTACTGCGGACACACCTGCAGAACCGATTAATGGGTTAACTTTACCCTTTGTTGCCCAGCACATAACCTTACCGAATAATACTCCGGCTGCTGTACCGAATACGAAAGCAATCAAACCTAAAACTACAATCTTAATTGTACTCATATTTAAAAATGCTTCTGCACTGGTAGTAGCACCTACGGATGTACCAAGTAAGATAACTACAATATACATTAATGCATTAGATGCTGTATCTGTTAACTGTCTTACTACTCCGGATTCTTTGAATAAGTTACCAAGCATTAACATACCTACCAATGGAGCTGTTGTAGGAAGAATTAAACATACTACAATAGTAACGATAATCGGGAACAGAATTTTTTCCAATTTGGATACCGGACGCAACTGTTCCATTTTGATTTTACGTTCTTTTTCTGTGGTTAATAATTTCATAACCGGTGGCTGAATGATTGGTACTAAGGACATATAGGAATATGCCGCTACCGCAATCGGTCCCATTAAAGATGTTTGTCCTAATTTCCCTGCAAGGAAAATAGATGTAGGACCATCGGCACCACCAATAATGGAGATAGCTGCCGCTGCTTTATCATTAAAGCCTAATGCAATCGCTCCGAAATATGCCATGAAGATACCGAACTGAGCTGATGCACCTAAAAGGAAACTCTTAGGGTTTGCAATCAGCGGACCGAAGTCTGTCATAGCACCAACCCCCATAAAAATAAGGGATGGAAGGATTGCCCATTCATCTAAAATATAGAAATAATACAGTAAGCCACCGATACCGTTTGAAGCATCTTCCGGATGAATCATAATATCCGGATAAATGTTAACCAGCAGCATACCGAAAGCTATCGGAAGTAAAAGAAGAGGTTCATACTCTTTTCTGATAGCCAGATAAAGGAAAACACAAGCTACTGCAATCATAATGTAGTTTCCAACTGTCAAGTTGAAAAACGCAGTCTGATGCACTAGATTGGTTAAAGTATTTGCTACGTATTCCATTTACGTTGACCTCCTATGGATTTTACCTGTCAAGATTTAAAGAAACTTTCTTTCTTCCGACAAATTAGTTTAATGTTGCAAGTACAGCACCTGCTTCGATTGCATCTCCTACTGCTACTTCAATACTAGCTACTGTACCATCTTCCGGAGCAACTACAGGAATTTCCATTTTCATTGCTTCGATGATAACTACTGCATCACCTTTTTTCACTGCTGTACCTACACCAGCTTCAATTTTGAATACTTTACCAGCTGCACCGGCTTCTACTTTGATGCTTCCTGCTGCGCCACTTGCTTTTGGAGCTGCCGGAGCTGCTTTTGGAGCTGCTACAGGAGCTGCTTTTGGAGCTGCTGCTCTTGCTACAGGTGCGCCTGTAGATGCACCTTCTTCTACTACTACATCATATACGTTTCCGTTAACGGTAATTGTATAATTTTTCATATCAATTTTCCTCCTATGGATTCTATTAATTAACATTTTTGTTTTATTATAACGTTTTTATTAGCTGTAAGAAGTTTTATCTCTTATCTTCTTCTCTTAAGACTTCTTACCACATAACCGCCGGCAGAACCGCTTCCTACATAAGCAGCGATTGCGGCAGCAATAACTGCAACCAATTCTGCGTCATCTGTTACGTCTTCATAAGCAACTTCTTCATTTTTTACAATCTGCTGTACTACTTTTGCCTCTGCAGCAGGCTTTTCTTCTTTCTTTCCGGAAAAAGCTGCCTGAATCTTAGGAATCAAAGCAAAGCTGGAAATCAAAGCAATAATAAGAATTAATACTGCAAATACAGTACCCATGCCCATTAATGTATTTAATGCTGCTTTTGTCATTGTTTCGCCAAAAGTATAAACAACGTTTGTAGAAATGTTAAGAAGTTCTAAATCTTCGTTTAACATAATTTCTACTTTTGCAGGTCTTAAACTACCCTGAACGGTAACATTCATTAAAATACCGTCATCATAAATAATTTCATGGTCTGTAACAGACTGATAATCACCCATGTCAGGAAGAGCTGCTGCATAGCTAGTCACTGCTGCGGATAATACATCTTCGTACTCTTCCGGAACTTCTCCCATAGAGCTCATCATGTAATACACCAATTCTTCAGTTTCTATCTGCTGCTGCTGTCCGGTAACTGTAAAGTAATTAACAAAATCAATTAAATCATTTGCATATTGTATAACAGTCTCTTCTGTCATACCATAATTGTCAACTTCTTCAACAGTACCTCCACAAGCTGTCAATCCGAACATACAGGTGATCATACCTAATACTAATAAAAGTTTTTTCATATTAAGTATCATCCTTTCTATACTGTGCCGTGTTTTTTAGCAGGGCGATCTTCTCTTTTTGTAAATAACATTTCAAATGCACCGATTACATATTTTCTTGTATCTTCAGCTGCAATGATTGCATCTACATATCCTCTCTTAGCTGCACTTACTACATTATTCTGTAATGCAGCATATTCTTTTGCACATTCATCAATCTTGTCAGCACCCTGACCATTGCAAATGATTTTTGCAGCAAGTTTCGCTTCCATAGTACCGATTTCTGCGCTATCCCATGCAAATACCATATCTGCACCGATTGCTTTAGAGTTCATAGTAACGTATGCGCTACCGAAAGCTTTACCAATTACAACATTTACTTTTGGAACTGTTGCATTAGCAAATGCATATGTAAGCTTAGCACCTTCTCTTGCAATGTTCTTTTCTGCACATGTAGTTGCTTCAAAACCTTTTACGTTTGTAAGAGTTAATACAGGAATTTCAAAAGCATCACAGAAAGTTACGAAATCAGCTGCCTTTCTGGCACCTCTAACTGTTAAAACAGGGTCGAATTTTTCTGCAACTTCACCTTCTTCATTATAAACTTCAGTACGGTTAGCCACACAACCAACAGTAACTCCGTTTAATTTAACAAAACCTGTAACCATTTCTTTTGCATAATGTCTTTTTGTTTCAAAGAAATAATTGTCATCTGCGATGTTTGCAAGAGCGATAGCTGTATCACCCACACAATTTGCAAGGTCAGCACATACTCTGTTTAAATCATCTGCACATTCAATGTAAGAATCTGTATCTTCATTATTAGAAGGTAACATATTAATTAATTCTCTGATTTCTGCAAAGATTTCTGCTTCTTCTGCTACTGCATCTACAATACCAACTTTTTCACTCTGGAAATCAGCTGCAGATGTGTCACATTTAGAAATTTCATTACCTGCTAATGCATTAGGAGCATTTACAAATAATTTTGCTTTTTTACTTTCCATAAAAGTAAAGTCTGTTAATGTAGGAACTAAGGCAAGTCCGCCACCACAGTTACCAAAAATTGCTGTGATTTGTGGAATTACACCAGATGCTAAAGTCTGTTTCATGTATAATTCACCGAAAGCATTTAATGCATCTGTAGCTTCCTGTAATCTAAGTCCGGCAGAATCAATAAGTCCGATAACAGGAGCACCTGTTTTCATAGCCAGATCATAAAGTTTTGCAATTTTCTTTGCATGCATTTCACCCATGCTACCGCCTAAAACAGAAGCATCCTGGCTGTAAACATACACAAGATTGCCATCAATTACTCCATAACCGGTGATAACACCATCAGAAGGAGTTTCTGTCTGTTTCAAATTAAAATCTGTAGCTCTTGCTGTTACAAGCGCACCGATTTCAACGAAACTGTTCTCATCGAGTAAAGAAGCGATTCTTTGACTCGCAAGTGTAGTATTGCTCATCTTTAAGCCCTCCATTTATATAAATTAAAAGATAACTTATTTTGCGAATGGGCATAGTTATGCCTTTTTTCGCACCTTGCTAGTATAACATACAAAATCTCAAATAGAAAGACAAAGTTTTGTATTTTAATGTATTTTTTTCACTTTTTAATATAGTATTTTTTCAACTATCTGTTTCAAACACCATTCATAATCTATTTTTTCTACCTTTTCTTTGCAAACAAGTAATTCTCCCCCCCATTTTTTATCTTCTATATAATAGGTAATAACTCCTGCTGTTTGCATCTCTTCTACCGGAGCTTCTAAATTCATTTTAGATAATTTGACTTTTATTTCTTCATCATCTTTCAACAACACATCCGTAACCTGACCTTTTATACGTATCAATTCAGTTTCAGCTTTTTGGTTTATTTGT
Organism: Lachnospiraceae bacterium; assembly: GCA_017521195.1. Lineage (GTDB taxonomy): Bacteria > Bacillota > Clostridia > Lachnospirales > Lachnospiraceae > SFDP01. The sequence goes on along the minus strand of JAFXGP010000057.1, from coordinate 9,272 downwards.
TGCCTTTTTCCGTTTTCCACAAACATTGTAAGTTCATTCATATAAGATGTTTCTAATTCATCCAAGGAAACCAGTCTATATTCTTTTAACCCATACTCCATCAATTTTCTGCAATCTGACCACTTATAATTTTTATTTCCCGGCCATCCGCAGGCAAGCAGTGCCACAATATAACACCTTCCTCCTTCTTCCAATGCTCCCACATAACAGTAACCTGCCTTGTTTGTAAAACCGGTTTTACCGCTTAGTGCTCCTTCCATCATATTCAGAAATGCGTTATGATTCCGGCAGGAAAAATTCCTGTTTCCCTCCATATTTTGAAAAGTATGGGATGCTGTTCCCGTAATTTCAAGAAACTTCTCTTTTTGTGGAGATATATTAATACAATAGCGCATTATAAGCGCCAAATCTTCCGCTGTAGTCCCATGGTTAATCTCACCACCGGATATCTGCTGTGTTGCATCCAATCCATTGGGCGTTAGAAATATTGTATTTTTGCACCCTATTTCCTTAGCTTTCCTATTCATCAAACCGGAAAATGCTTCCTGACTTCCTGAAATATGCTCCGCTATAGCCACTGCCACATCATTATGTGATTCTAACATCAGGGAATACAGTAAATCTCCCAGATAATAATGTTCCCCCTCCTTAATATGTAATTGGACATCCGGCATGGAAGCTGCATAAGAAGATACCTCCACCACATCTGCTAAATCTCCGTTTTCCAGTGCAAGAATACAGGTAAGAATCTTTGTAGTACTGGCATTTGACATAAATTTTGTTCCATTCTTTTCATATAGAACACGTCCTGAAGTACCATCCATTAACACTGCACTCTGGGCATATAGACTGTCGGGAACAGAACTCTCTCTTGGTTCTGCTTCTCCTTTTGCATAAGAATCCGTTTTAACCCCCAAAAATAACATGCATAAAAGTAACATAAAGCAAATTATTCTAATTATTGCTGCCATTTTAAAACAGGTTAACCTATCTCCTCCCATTTTCACCATTACCCCTATATAATAATTTGTTATTAACTTTATGCTAATTTAAATAGAAGTAGAATTTTCTTTTAAAAAAAGGACTCAAAAGCTACAACACTTTCAAATCCTTTCATCTTTATTGGCTATAATATAAATTATAATAAAATCCTTTCTTGGAAAGCAATGCTTCATGATTTCCCTGTTCAATGATATCCCCATCTTTCATTACAAGAATCACATCTGCATCACGGATAGTTGAAAGTCTGTGAGCAACAATAAAGCTTACTCTTCCCTTCATCAATTTTCCAAAGGCTTCCTGAATCTTCATTTCCGTTCTGGTATCTATGGAAGATGTGGCTTCATCCAGTATCAACATCGGCGGTAACACCAACATAATTCTTGCAATACAAATCAACTGTTTCTGTCCCTGGGACAGACTTCCTCCATCCTCTGTCAAATAAGTATTATAACCATTAGGTAATCTCTTTATAAAACTATGAGCATGGGCCCCTTTTGCAGCTTCCATTACTTCTTCCAACGTTGCATCCGGTTTTCCCATAGCAATATTTTCAAAAACAGTACCCTCTTTTAACCATGTTTCCTGAAGAACCATTCCATAGTTCTTTCTCAGACTTCCTCTGGTTATTTCACGGATATCCATTCCATCCACTTTGATAGAACCTTTTGTCACATCATAAAACCGCATTAACAGATTAATCAATGTGGTTTTTCCGCAACCGGTAGGACCTACAATAGCAATCTTCTGCCCGGGTTCCACCGTCAAATTCAAGTTTCTGATCAACTTCTGCTCAGGAACATAAGAAAAACTTACATCCTCAAATTGAATATTTCCTTCTGCTTCTTCTAAAACATATGCATTTTCCGTTTCCGGAACCTGAGGTGTTTCTTCCATTAATTCAAATATTCTTCCGGCACAGGCAATGGCATTCTGCAATTCTGTAATTACACTGGAAATCTCATTAAAGGGTTTTGTGTACTGTTTCGCATAACTTAAGAAACATGATAAACCACCGATTGTAATCCCTCCACTGTTTATAGCAACAATAGCTCCGCTTAATGCAACTCCTGCATACACAAGGCTGTTAATAAACCTGGTACAAGGATTAGTTAAGGAAGAAAAGAAAATAGCTTTCAAAGAACATTTTTCCAATCGTTCATTACATTCATCAAAGACCTCCATTGCAATGTCTTCTCTGGAAAAAGCCTGTACAATTTTCTGGTTCCCTATCATTTCATCAATATATGCCGTCTGCTCTCCTCTTGTTACAGATTGTTCTTTAAACAGAGAAAAGGTATTTTTAGCAATATAGTTTGCCACCAACAAAGATAATGGTGTTAAACATACTACTACCAAAGCAATTCCCGGATGAATAGAAAGCATAAAAAGTAAGGTTCCCACAATAGTAACCACACCGGTAAATAATTGGCTGAATCCCATCAATAAACCATCTGCAAATTGGTCCGCATCTGCAATCACACGGCTCACCACATCCCCCACCGGATGCCCATCCATGTATTTTAATGGTAAAATCTGAAGTCTTTCAAAAGCATCTTTTCTAATATCTGCAATCACCTGATAAGTAATTTTGTTATTTATGGTATTCATAATCCATTGCAACACGGCAGTAATGATTGCTATTACCACGGATTTCATAAGAATCCCACGAATTACCATAAAATCAACTCTTCCGGGTTCGATAATATAGTCAATGGCTTTACCAATCAAAATAGGAAGATACAAAGTAAGCGCCACTACTATACCTGCAAAAGCTATGGATAATACCACCAACATTCTATATTTTTTAATATATCCCCATACTTTAAACAAGATTTCTTTTTGTTTGCGTTTCTTATCACTCATAACTTACACCTCCTTCTTAAATTGAGAAGCATAAATTTCCTGATAAATTTCACAGAACTTCAACAATTCTTCATGGGTTCCCATTCCCACTATCTCTCCATCATCCAACACCAGAATGATATCCGCATGCTGAATTGATACTGTTCTTTGAGAAACGATAAAAATCGTTGGTGTTTCTTCCATTTCCTGCAATGCTTTTCTTAAGTTTGCATCAGTTGCATAATCCAATGCAGAAGAACTGTCATCCAAAATCAGGATTTCCGGTTTTCTTACCAATGCTCTTGCTATGGTAAGTCGTTGTCTCTGTCCTCCGGACAAATTCCGTCCATTCTGTGCAATCATAAAATCCAGTTTTCCTTCTTTACTTTGCACCACCTCTTCTGCTTGGGCAATTCTTAATGCCTTCCAAATATCTTCCTCACAAGCCTCAGGATTTCCCCAACAAATATTATCACGGATTGTCCCTTTAAAAAGAACTGCCTTTTGTGGCACAATCCCAACTTTCCCGCGAATATCTTCTTTTTTATATTTTTTTACATCGATTCCGTCCACATAAACCTTTCCGTATGTAGCATCATAAAATCTTGGAATCATATTTATTAAAGATGTTTTTCCGGAACCGGTTCCTCCGATAACACCTACAACCTGTCCTTTTCTTATTCCAAAATTAAGGTTGCTTAAAGATTCTTCTCCTGCCCCTCCGTACTTCAGCGAAACATTTTCAAACACAATATGAGGCATATCTTTACATCCCTTCGTGTCGGTTTCCTTCGGGAATGTCTGAGATGATTCCATCTCCAATACATTTTGAATACGGTTTCCACTGGCTACCATCTTGGTCAACAAGACAATCATATTGGCCAGTTTTATTAATTCTTCCAAAATCTGTGCCATGTAGTTATACAAGGCAACTACTGCCCCCTGAGTAAGAATCCCGTATTCTACCTGAATTGCTCCCTGCCATATCAACACTGCTACCCCTAAGTTAATTACTATATAAGTCAGTGGATTCATTAATGCCGAAATACTTCCTACAAACTTTTGACTTCCGGTCAATTCACCATGCTTATCAGAAAATTCTTCCTTTTCAGCCTGTTCTAAACCAAAAGCACGTATAACTCTTACTCCTACTAAATTTTCCCTTGTAGCAGCCAACACTCCATCTAATTTCTGCTGAACTTTTCTATATAACGGTATCGTAACCAACATAATTCCATACACAATTACAGTCAAACCTAAAATAGTTAGTCCGAAAACTTTTGCAGCCTGTCCGTCAATAGTCCAAGCCATAATAAAAGCACCCATTACTACAAATGGAGATCTAAGCAGTAAACGTAAAGACATATTCATTCCCGACTGTACCTGATTCATATCGCTGGTCATACGGTTAACCATAGCTGAAGTTCCCAGCTGATCAATTTCTGCATATGACAATTCTTCCATATGTTTGAACAAAGCATGCTTAATCTTTTTTACAAATCCAACCGCCGCTTTTGCAGCAAAAAATTGTGCTGTTAAAGAAAATGCCAAACCTACAATTCCCAGAACTATCAGTAAAATAAACATTTTAGTGATATATCCTAAGTCCCTGTTTGCAATTCCCACATCAATTAAAGAAGCCACTATCAATGGAACAAACAGTTCCAAAGTGGCTTCCAATAATTTAAAAAGAGGTCCAAAAACACTCTCTTTCTCATATCCTTTTAAAAAGCGAAGTAATTTTCCCATATTGCATCTCCCGGTATCTCAAGTAAATCTAGTCTGTTACAATATATACTTTAAAACTATACCCCTAACTGCAATTCAACTTCCTGTAAAGCCTGCTGCTTAAATTCTTCCACCTGCATAGGATTCAATTCCGGCAAAGCTTCCAATGAATTAATGCCAAATCTTCTCAAAAACTCTTCTGTTGTCCCAAACAGCAAAGGTCTTCCCGGTGCATCTAATCTTCCTAATTCTGTTACCAGATTAAACTCCAGCAAACGATTAATAGCATGATCACAGTTAACCCCTCTGACTTTTTCAATATCTGCCCTTGTCACAGGCTGTTTATACGCAATAATAGAAAGTGTTTCCAACACACTGTCTGTTAATACATATTTTCTTGGACTCTTAGCAATCTTAATCAGATATTCATACATATCTGTTTTAGTACACATCTGAAAAGAATCTTCTAATTCAATAATATCCACCCCACGGTTAGATTGTTGTAATTTTTCTTTCATTTCATATACAATTTTCTTTGTATTCGATTTACTTTCTTCAATCAATTCTGCCAGCTTACTGATTTCTACAGATTCTCCCATGGTAAAAAGAACTGCTTCAATAACGGCTTCCTGTCGTTCTCTATCCATTCTATTCCACAACTTCCTTTGATGTAATAATGATGTCGTCAAACAGATTATCCTGTTCAATGGTTATCTGCCCCATCTTCATCATTTCCAATATAGTTAAAAAAGTAATTACAATTTCCATTTTATTATGGCTCTTTTCCAAAAGCTTACGGAAACTGAATTTTTTATGGCTTCGGATATAATCCTGAATAAATACCATTTTTTCGTCTACATTAATTTCATCTTTTTCAATTCTTCCAAACTGGCTTCGAATCGGGTCGATTTTATCTTCCTGTCGTTTTAATGTAGCTCTGAAGATTTCATGCAAACGATTCAAATTAACATCTGCAAACAATTCATCATAATCAATCGGTGGCTGATATGCTGCCACTTCCTTGGGAATTGTGGGTTCCTTATAATAGTTTTTACTGGCATCCAACTCCCTGTCTTTTAATTCAAAAGACATATATTTATACATTTTGTATTCTAACAATTTTTGAACAAGTTCTTCTCTTGGATCCTCTGCTTCGCCATCTTCATTAAGTTCCTGTGGCAATAACATTTTGCACTTTATATCTAACAAAGTTGCAGCCATTAGCAAAAACTCACTCATGATATTCATATCCTGAGTTTCCAGTTGTCTGATATACTCCATGTACTGTTCTGTAATCTCTACAATCGGGATATCATATATATCAATTTTATTTTTATCAATCAAATGAAGTAATAAGTCCAACGGACCTTCAAACACTTCCAATTTTACAGCCAATGCCATAATACCCTCCACCATATGCACTTTCACATATACTTGGCTATTTTACTAATTTTCCAAATATTTGGCAAGACGAAACATCCATTCGACAAGTCATACTATTCAGACTCCGGACTTATTTTTAACAGAATCAATTCTCCCGGATTAAAAATACGGATAGGAATAGTATGCATACCCAGACCTCTGCTTAAAATCATGGTAGATTTTCCTATCTTAAAAATTCCTCCGTCATATTTCGGAAACAACTTAACAGAAGGCGAAATAACACCACCCAAAACAGGAAGCCGCATCATACCGCCATGAACATGACCTGATAAAACTAAATCTGCCCCCCACTCAGCATACTCCTCGAAATAATCCGGATTATGAGCGAGGAGTACCTCATATTTTTGTTTATCTGCTTCACCTAAAGTTTCTTTCAGATAATTACTATCCATAGGATACTTTTTCAAACGTTTATAATAATTCCGGTCCATATCCAACCCTGTAATTCGAATATTATCTTCACATTGCTGACTTTCATTTTTCAAGAAATCCACAGACACTTTATTTAAATCAGCAAGATACCTTTCTCCCATATCCCCATAAGTTTCCGGGTATAAAAAAAGCCTGGTTTCATGGTTACCCATTCCATAGTAAATCGGATATTTTTCCGCCAGATTTTTTATCAAATCCAATGCCACCTCATAACTTTTTCCAGGCTTTGCAGTCAAAATATCACCGGCAATTAAAATCCCTTCCGGAGTAAGTCCGATAATTTTTCTAATCAATCTGCTATTCTTTTCTCCATAAGATTTATTATGAAGATCCGATAATACCACATATCTATGTTCTTTTTTTACTTTACTACTGTATAACTGATACTCTACAACACGAAAACGATTCCCATCGATTATCATAACTGTAAGAAAAAAAACTGCTAAAATTACAATAATAATCAATGCTGTCATATACCATTGAGTCATACTTCTATCCTCTGCATCTTTTATTAATTTTCAGAACACTTCTTTTTAATATAATTCTATCTTTCTGAACAAAAATATCATATCATAGTTTCGTCATTCCTAAAAGCCATTTAGAAAACCCTCGTTTAAAATAATCGCCAAATCCGGCCTCTTCTAAATCCTGACAAACCACAATATCTACTTTTCCTATCTGCTTTTCGCCCAGATAATAGTTCACTTCACCTATTGCATCTCCCTTTTTTAATGGTGCAGTAACGAATTCAGGAATATTTTCTTTCTTCGATATTTTACTGATATCATTTCCTTCCATATCTAAATAGACAAAATCGTTTTTATATCCTACCTCTACTTCTGTATCTACGCCTGCTCTCACCGGCACAACTGCCAGTTTTTCCTTTTTCACGTCTTCATAAAAATGTACTTTGCTAAAACCATAATTTAGCAGATTTTTACAATCTTCAAAACGCACTTTATAATCCGGAGCTGCCATAACTACTGCAATCAACTGTACATCATCCTTTAATGCAGTAGCTGATAAACAATATTTTGCCTTGTCTGTAGAACCTGTTTTCAATCCATTGGCATAGGGATATTGTTTTAGCAGCTTATTCGTAGAAGATAATGTAAATGTGCTTTCTCCCTTCTTCGTAACATGAGTAATATCTTCCATCCAAATAGTTGTATAATTAAAAACTTCCGGATACTTGGTAATCAATTCTTTAGACATAATCGCCACATCTCTTGCAGTAGTATAGTGTTCATCAGAATTACTTAATCCGCAGCAATCCATAAAATGCGTATTTTTCATACCAAGTTCTGCTGCTTTTTGATTCATCAGATTTACAAATTCCCCTTCCGTTCCTCCGATATGTTCCGCCATACAGACACTGGCATCGTTTCCGCTGGCCACAGCAATACATTTTAACAAGGTATCTACTGTCTGAACCTCTCCTTCTTCCAAAAAAACTTGGGAACCGCCCATAGATTTGGCATGAGCACTGGTTACTACTTCATCCTGCAAACTGATTTTTCCTTCTTCCAAAGCTTCAAATGCCAAGAGCATAGTCATAATTTTAGTAATACTTGCAGGACTTCTGATTTCATCCGGATTTTTTTCAAAAATTACAGTTCCGGTCTTTGCTTCCATTAAAATAGCAGATGGTGCATTAATTTCAAGGCTCTGATTTTGGGCATATACACATATATTCCCCGAAAAAAACATAAAAAAAGAAAGACATAAAGATAAAATAAAACAGACTGTCTTTTTCATAAAGGTTTCCTTTATATTTTGATTGTTTTATCCTATGTCTTTGATGCACCAAATATACCATAATCTCCTTTTCCCTCAAGAAAATTTCTTCCATTTTTGTTCCAAGGCTGAATTAAGGCATAAAAAAACCTCCGATACTACTATCAGAGGTTTTCAAATTTTAATTAGTTGTATTTACGTTTTCTTGCTGCTTCAGATTTTTTCTTACGTCTTACGCTTGGTTTTTCGTAATGTTCTCTTTTACGAATTTCCTGCTGGATACCAGCTTTTGCGCAACTTCTTTTAAAACGACGTAAAGCGCTATCTAAAGTCTCGTTTTCTTTTACGATTACGTTTGACATTCTACACCCTAACCTCCCTTCAGTCCCTTCCTATCAATGACTGATTTGGGTTTATTTACATGACTATTCACATGCACAAATCATATTATATCAAAACATGATGTTTCGTCAACTACTTTTTTACATTTTTTCTTAAAAAATACTGATTTTTCCACATATTTTAATATTTTAAGTTAACTGTTTACACCTGTGTTTCTAAAACTTCTGCAACTTTAGCGATTGCATCCGGAATGCCTGCAGGATTTTTACCACCTGCCTGAGCCATATTAGGGCGACCGCCACCGCCACCGCCTACAAGTGCTGCAATTCCTTTAATTAAGTTACCTGCATGAGCACCTTTCTTCATAACATCTTCTGTTACCATGGCAACTAAATTAACTTTACCATCACAGTCAGAAGCAAGTACTACTACACCTTCACCCAATTTTTCTTTTAACTGGTCTCCTAATTCACGAAGTCCGTTCATATCAACACCCTGAACGCTAGTTGCAAGTAATTTCACACCTTTTACTTCTTTTACCTGATCCATTACATCACCCAATGCATCTTTTGCAAGTTTAGATTTCATGGATTCATTTTCACTTGTAAGAGCTTTCATTTCAGCTAATAAATGTTCAATCTTTTCTGTTACTTTATCAGGATTTGCTTTTAATAACTTAGCAACTTTTTCCATATTAGCTTCTAACTCTTTATAGTATGCAGTTACACCGTTACCTGTTAACGCTT
>JAFXGP010000009.1 GCA_017521195.1 Lachnospiraceae bacterium | reverse complement strand
GGAAATTTTTCTAGGTAAATGCAACACCCCGTTGCATTTACTCTGACTGGAATCAGTGTTGCAGTTACCTTGACAAAAAACAGGAGATTTTTCTAGGTAAGTACAACACTCTGTCACATTTACTTTGGTGAAATTAGCAAATCAAAAGGCACCCTATTCAATAGGATGCCCTCTTATGGTACGGTTTGATTATAACTTCTGCCACATAAATGTACAGCCTTCATCATACACAGGCTTCACATGGCGGTAAATGAATCTTTTCATCTTTTCAGATGTATGTTCAAATCCCATTGTTTCATAGTGAGCCATCAATCTGTCATCTGGCAGTGCAAAGATATACAGATAAGCAGCGCCCACATATTTTGTAATTTCTAAAACCAAGGGAAAAACAAACTGTGAGAAAACATACGATCCAAATCGGGGAATTACTTCATGAACTTCCCTATAGGAGTCATTCACTGCAAAATTAGCAAGTTCGATACCTGTATAAGCATCAAATCCCTTAAAAAGACCTCTACTTACAGTAATAAGACCCGTTCGCAATGTAAAGTATGCCGCGATCTGTTTTGTACTTGCATCCAACACAAGATAAGTTCGAGCCATTTTTAATTCTTCATCATCAAGAGCATATTTTTTTAGGTATACTTCCAACCCATACCCTTTTTTTGAAGCAAAGCCTGACAAATCCACATCCTCTGTTAAATGAATGAGCTCATAATATCCATCCGAAAACCTGTCTAGTCCCATCATAACTTCTGCATAGAGCGTTTTGCTTTGATGTATTCAATAAATTCTTCGGCTTCCTTTTTTAAGGCCGTATGATCCGGTCTTTTTGACGAAAGCAACATATCATTTACACGATTGGCTTGTTGCCTACTACAATACCTGCCCTTAAAAGGTCTTACCTTCATAACACTCACCTCCATACGCTCACTCCTTTCCTTAATTTACTATTTGTTATATAATAAACAAGGAAAGTCCCGCACCATGAACGTCCCCTGTTTATTTTCCAAGGGAACATCCCTATTACCGGCAGATAAAAAATCTGCCCCTTCCTTTTTGCTCTCTTACGAAAGCACTCTGCAGAATTACTTCTGCTACACTGTCATACTGAAAATCCATTCACCAAAAAGGAGAATAATACCCAGCAGACTCATTAAATCATATATAATAATTACACTATTATAATACCATTATTATGCGTAAAATTCAATAAATAAACCATTAAATTTGAATTAACCTACAACACCTGGATGCATGTCTATTACACTTCACCAATCTCGTTTTTCAAAAGTTCTCTATAATACATATATGCCCTACGTGCAGATTTGTTTCGTGCCATAACTTTATCTACAATAAGTTCGGTTAATACAAACTCAGTCAGTTCACTTTTTACAGTTTCTTTCCGTTCCGCATCACCAAGATAATCCAACACCTCACCTATAGCCGCCATAACACGGCATACATCCTTGTTTTCCTCATCCTTCAGATAGTATACAAATTCCCTCTCGGTAAAGGGTTTTTCCTCCAGCACAACTTCACCATAAAGAATATCCCGTCTGACGAACCCACCTTCGGTACCCACCATTTTCTCCGGAACCTTTTCTATAACTTCCTTATCACCAACCTGATATACCCTTGCTTTTAGCACCTTCTCAGCCACTCCGGACTGCTCCTTATAATGCTTATGGCGCTTATATTTATCTCCCTCAATTTTAACCAACCTGGAAAATGTATTTAATAAATCCCGGCTTTCACTCACTTCAAAATAGGCTGACAACGGAAAACCGCAATACACACTTGTAAGCGCCATTTTAGAAAGGTTAATATCTGCTTTCCCGGATTCATACTGAGAAACCATTCCTCCGCTCACGCCAAGGCAGTTACCCAACTGCTCCCCGGATATATTCTTCTTTTCCCTGTAGTATTTTATAATACTGCCAACTGTAGCAGCAACACGCACCTTTAACTCGTCACATTCTTCCGCAGTAAAAATCTTCATCACAAACTCACCAAATGTTTTTAGCTATACTAAAGACATTTATCACCCTTTCACAAACTTTTTTCTGCAGGTCTTATTTTACTTTACAAGTACCCAGCAATTTAAGAAAATATAAGTAAATGCAAAAAAATAGCACCGATTCCCGTGACTCGCAATCCCTGAATCGATGCCGCTCCAAGAGGTGTATAAACAACACCTTCTGTTTTGCTATGTTTACAGTATAGTACATCTTTTGCTGAAAAACAAGTAAAATTTGAAGGTTTTATTAAGTGCACCCTATTTTCCAAAGCAGGGTGCTATTTTTCTGCCAAAATGAGAAAGGATAATACAGATGAAACCGAATAAAAAACAGGATTCAACCGCAAAGAAAGGAAAACACCTCACATATGCCAAAAGATGCAAGATAGAAACCCTGCTGGATGAAGGGGAAAGTATGCGATACATAGCGGAAAAGGTGGGATGCTCCCCATCCACCATAAGCCGTGAGATAAAGAAACACACTTTGATTAAAAAATCCTTCTCCAATGACTGTCTTAACAGAAGCAACTGTCAGAAGAAACATGCCTGCGGGTCCGTTTCCTGCAAGGGAAGATGCCGGAAGTGTAGCAAATGCAAGAAATACTGCGATGAGTATATACAGGCTCTCTGCGATATGCTGGAAGAAAGAGGATTATGTAACGGTTGCCACCAATTAAACGTCTGCCATTTCGAAAAGAAACTATACAAAGCAACAATAGCAGATAAGGAATACCGGGAAACCCTTGTGGAAAGACGTAACGGTTTTGACCTTACATACGAACAGATAGAATTGATTAACAACCAGGTATCACCACTCATTAAAAAGGGACAGTCACCCTATCACATAAAACAGGCATTGGGAAATGAACTTTCCATAAGCGAATCCACTTTAAGGCGGATGATTTCAGGAAACGAACTGGATGTAAGGCAGATTGATTTAAAGGAAGCTGTACGCAGAAAAGTCCGCAATAAGAAAAATCTCATGAAGCAGGAATACACTTCCCCGGCTAAAGCGGGAAGAATGTATGAAGACTTCCTTCAGTATATCGATATAAACGAAGTCAGTGTAGTAGAGATGGACTGCATCGAAGGAAAGAAAGAAGACGAATGTGCCATACTTTCCCTTCATTTTGTAGCCTTTCATATGCAGCTTTATTACATAATGCCCACCCATACAGCTGAAAGCGTGGTAGAAACCCTAAATATAATTGAGGACTCCATAGGAACTGAAATGTTTTCGGAACTGTTTGAAGTGATACTAACGGATAATGGACACGAATTCTGGGATATCCATGGCATGGAGAGTTCCTTAAATACCGGAAATCGCACCAAAATATTTTTCTGTGAACCAAACCGTTCAGACCAGAAAGGGGCCTGCGAAAACAATCACAAGATATTCCGCTGCATTATCCCAAAAGGAACCTCTATAGACCAACTCCAGCAAAGAGATATGGTACTTATCACAAACCATGTAAACAGCTATTGTCGTAAATCATTGTTTGGCAGCTGTCCATACGATCATGCAATGCAATATATAAACGAAGATTTTTTCATATTTCTGGGACTTGAAAAGATCCCGGCCAGAGAGGTGGAACTGACACCACAGCTTCTCAAAAAGCTTCATACACCAGACTAAATGCAACACCAATACTTTATTGCATTTACTTTGAAGGTCTGCAAAACAGACCTTCTTTGTGTGCATGGAAATAGTATAATTTAGATAAAAAAGGCTCATTTTACAATAAAAAATCTGAGGAAAGATGCTCTTTAACCCGCATTTTTCCTCAGAAACTATTTTTACGTTGCACTGTTGCATTTACCTAGAAAATCTTGC
>JAFXGP010000056.1 GCA_017521195.1 Lachnospiraceae bacterium | reverse complement strand
TCATATAATGGTGCAACTTCATCTATTGCAATTTGCTGTGCCTTACGACATAATGCCTGGTCTGTAGTTGCTCCAATCTTAATAACTTCTGCTTCTTTTTCAAAATATGCTTCCAATGCTTTTTCAATTTCATTGTAAGCCGCTTTTCCTTCCGGAGTCACCATTGTTTTCTCAATAGCTGCCAGTCGTTCATAAGTTGATTCCTTACGTACAGCGTGTTTTTGTATCAACGAATCAATTAAATCCTGATCTTCATAACCGATAATACCACGCATGTTGGAACGGCATTCTGCATACTCATTCATGAACAGAGCAATGTCGCCCTGTGGTAATGCATAATTGTTCATTGCATTCTTAAAATTTGATGTTACGACTACAATAGCAATTAATCCAACAAGAGATGCCACTGCAGAAATAATAGTAACAATATTGAAAGCTTTCTTTAATCTTCTCTCAATACGCATTCCTCTAAAGCTGAAAAAATTCCCTGTAGTTTTGTTTTTTTCTTTACTCATGTTACCTTCTCCTCTTTAGTTTTATTTTCAGATATATACATCTTACCTTCTTTCAAATATTATTGCAACCTCGTTAGATTTCTTTATGTATAATAGTATATTTCTTTCTCGCTTTACGTAATATCGTTTTTATTACTATATTACATCATTTGTATTATGACATAAAAAATATCAATACCTTGCAGTACTAACTGCTTGATATTGATACTTTATTTTTCTATCGCCCATGCAGTATCCCTTGATTATAACCTTTCATACATCAAATACTAAGATTATATATTTGAATATCCAACAGTACGACAAATTCAAATCTTCTGTTGCTTTCAGTCTCTGCTGAAGACTGAAATTTTCTGCTCCCTACAAATCAGAATTTACATAGCTGATTTATACAGGTGTTCCAACTTCGATTAATTTATTTATATACTACAACATATCTATCGTCAAAAGAATTCTTCCAAAAACTTTTTGCTTTACATCAAAACGCCAATCAACTCTTCTATTACCGTTTCTAATGACTTGCCCTCAATAGTCAAAACCTGATTTGTTAGCTTAATAACAATTTTTTCATGTACCAGTTCTACAGAAGCTACCTCTTCTATCGCAAAACTTTCTACATCATAAGCTGTCATAAACCTACCACGAATTGACTCTCCACTTACTAAAATTCTTTGTTTCGTTACAGCTAATGAAACATGCCACGGCTTCCAACAGTCTCTCCAACCTTCATTTACAATAAAAGTATCTGCAACCATTGAAAATACTACAATTTCTTCCGATAGTAATTTTTCTTCTATAGCCTGAAACCCTTTTTCATATTGCTTTAACTCTGCTTTCTGATTTCGTTTAGCATACTGAAGCATCTCTCCTGAGGTTTTCATTCCCTCACCTTGATTTATCCCTAAGAAAACTTTTATCTCATTTTCTGTATATTTTTGTTTTTGATTATTGTAATAAAAAATTGCACCTATACATACAATTCCCATAAACAGCAACACTCCCAATAAGGCATCAACTCTATCTACAAAATCAAAAAAAACAAATTGATTATGTAACCATATTAAGATAAAACAAACAATTACACCCGCCATATTCTGATTAATAATTTTTTGTTTTTTTTGCTCTTCGTATTTCAACAATTCAATAATCAAATGAGTATGTTCTTTTTGTATGTCTTTCCCTTCCAAAAGTTCTGAAACACTTAGTTCTAAAGTTTCACATATTTTAGGAAACAACGAAAAATCCGGCATGGTTTTCCCATTTTCCCAACGTGATATACTTCGATTGCTTACGCCTAGCTTTTCAGCAAACTGCTCCTGTGTCATATTTTTTTCTTTTCTTTTTTCCATGATAGTTTTACCTATATTTTCTTGAGTCATCATAAAAATACCTCCTTTCTAAGTTAAAAATATCATTAAATACACCTTACGACCACGACACAGACTGAGAATTATATTTATATTTGATGATTTTATCATTCAAACGCCTCTTTTACCTATTAACTATTGGAGAAATAACAGGTTTTCCTTCTCTATCTAATAATGGTGTCATGCCTCCTGAATATCCACTTGCATGAAACACATAATTCACTCCAGTCTCTTTATCAACCCAAATTTCAGTGACATTAATTTGTCCTTGTGAATAGACCTTTTCAAATCTTTCATTTTTAGCCATTATATTTACCTCCTACTAAATTCACTTAAGTAATTTCTTCCCTTTATGTATGGATACTATGCCGTTTGCGATTATTATACCAATGAATCCAGACATTCCTGATGTAAAAACTTGTGGCAATCCAAACAATCCATTATTGGCTAATACTCCAGATGTGTATATTGAACCAGCTAAAAGTATCAATCCTATAATAACTGTAAGCCATCCTCGTTCCCTGATTTCTTTTACAATCAATTTCTTTTCTTCTGTAGAAATTATTGCTATTTCACTTATCATCTCCTCAGAGGATACATTTTCCAATCCCAATAACTCCACTACGCTTACTCCCAGTGCCATAGCTAAATCTTCCATGATTGCAATATCTGGGAAATGCATACCGGTTTCCCATTTACTCACACTTTTATCTGAAACATGAATCTTTTCTGCAAGTTCTTTTTGCGTTAATCCACGTTCTTTTCTTATAGCCGAAATTTTACTCCCTATTTCCTTTTTATCCATCTGTGTCCCTACCTTTCAGCTATATTGTACTCATAATGTTTAAAAATTGCACCCGAGTTAAACGAGAGTCAATGAAAATACTATAAAATTCAAATCTTCTGTTGACTTTCAGCCTCTCTGTAAGACTGAAATTTGTCGAGCAATTTTTATAATTTTTTTTCCATTAGGATGTGAGGAACTGGAGCATAGCTCAGCATAAATACATCCCCTACAGTTATATAACCATGATTCTCATAGAATTTTTGAGCAGAAACGCGAGCATCAAGAATAATCTTCTCAGCATTTTTTTTTAAAGCATTTTTTTCTAACCATTCAAGCATCTTTCCGCCTGCACCATGACTCTGTATATCAGTATCAACACAAAGATATTCAAGTTTGAATGTATTATCACTATAGCTCATGGTTCCTACTCCAATTAATTCCTCTTCTTCATAGGCACCTACTATTATTGCGTTCTTTTCAAAACTGAAATCTTCATCGTAAATATTAAGTCCAAGTGGAATCCTCATTACTTTATTTCTCAAATCCAATGTTTTTTTATAATTCATTGAACCATATTCAATATTTTCAACTTTAATCATACAACTTCTCCTTTTGATTTCTTAATTCAAGTCTATTCTACAAATTCAAATTTGTCGAACTATCAGGTTCGCTATTTGCCATGATTATAGCACATGGATATGAATAATTCTACCAGCTAAACACGGTTGTTTTTCCCTATGTAAAGCCGCAGCCGAAGCTGCGACTTCCCGACAAATTATCGGATTACTGGATGGAGGACAGCCGGACAAGGACTTCTTTCATATCCATCCAGATTTCTTCCAGACGCACTTGCAGGTCGTTGATGTCTGCTTCATAGATACTGCCTGTCTCATTGGCTCGTTTTGCATACTGGTTCAGGTTGTTGGAGCAGATTCGCAGGAGCGAAACCATTGCTTTCACATCCTGCAAATCAAGATTGATACAGTAGCCGTCCAGAGCCATTTTTCTCAGATATGCCCCCATACTGCGGATACCAAGCTCGTCCATCTTCTGATGGATTCGCTCGACTTCCTCCTTGGATGCCAGGAAATGAACATCCTGGTCACGCTTTACCATTACAACACCTCCTCGTAGCCCTCAGAGCGTTTTGCAGGCGGGATATGCTCGGACTTGGATTTCAGATCAGCCAGAACAGAGGGGCGTTCCGCTTCTCCTTTTTCAGCACGGCTTTCCACCGTATCTTCCATATTCAGCGCCGCATCCAGCTCCGCAAGCCGCTGACTTTTTGCCACAAGTTCCGCTTCCTGGGGGAATGGTTTTCCAAGTTCTGCTTTTGCAGCTTCCTGCTGATTGTAGAGATTGGTCAGTTGTTCATTGGCTCTTTCCAACCGCTCAGGAATGCCAGAAAGTGCGTTATCCAATCGGGTGATATTTCCCCTGGCATCCGTGCCAAGGGCTACACGGTGGCTCATAGCCCCTTTCAGAACGAGGTCAAATTCACTTCGGAAGCTGTCATAGGAAAGCTCCATCTGGAATCCCCGGTAGCTGCCCAGCGGAACCGGATCAGCACTTTTTGTCTCCTTA
The DNA here is from genome assembly GCA_017521195.1 of Lachnospiraceae bacterium. Lineage (GTDB taxonomy): Bacteria > Bacillota > Clostridia > Lachnospirales > Lachnospiraceae > SFDP01. The sequence continues at coordinate 616 of JAFXGP010000056.1, read as the reverse complement.
CAGGCGGCAAGAATGATTTCACCGGCATCGGCTTTTTCCGCATAGTGCTTGCCCATGATTTCCATACCACAGAATCCTTCGGAGATCTGCGGATGTGCTTCCACGGTCTTAATGTCCGCTTCAAAGCCATGAATATAGCCTGTCTGCTTTTCAATCTCAGCCGGGAAGTATTTCAGGAGCTTATCCTCCATGCGGTACTGCTGGCTCTGGTGGTCAGCTTTCAGCACTTTCAGCCTTGCTACATCAATATCCAAGTCCATCTTTTCCTTGATGAGCGGATTACCGGCACATAATGCTTTGATCTCCGCATAGGAAAGTGCCTGCTCATCCACATCGTCACAGGAACGAACCGGAGATTTGGAGGTCATGATCTGAGAGATAAATTTCTGCTTATTCTCCAGGGTCTGGTACAAATATGCGTCGAAGGTTCCCTCGGTCACATACTGATAGACCTGAACCTCTTTATTCTGGTTGCCCTGACGGATGATACGACCGTTTCTCTGGGTCATATCAGACGGACGCCAGCCCACATCCAGATGATGAACCGCCACCAGTTTGTCCTGCACATTGGTTCCTGCGCCCATTTTCTGCGTACTGCCAAGCAGCACACGCACCT
>JAFXGP010000055.1 GCA_017521195.1 Lachnospiraceae bacterium | reverse complement strand
TATGCACATGTGCCATAACATCATGACGAAGTTCGCTTTCATATTTCTTCGCTTTTTCATAATCTATATTACTGATTTGAGACTTCATTTCCCGAATCTGCTCATCAGAAATAGGGAGTCCAAGCTCCTGCTCACTTTCCGCAAGGGCAATCCATAATTTTCTCCATGTTGAAAATTTTCTGTCATTTGAAAAAATACTCTGCATTTCCTTACTGGCATAACGTTCACATAAAGGTGATTGATAAATATCTGTTCTCATCACAGTTTACTCCTTCTATATTTCTAATCCCAATCTTCTGGCAACCTCGATATATGCCTCTTCCACATTCCCCAAATCTCTGCGGAAACGGTCCTTGTCCATCTTGTCTCCACTTTCAACATCCCACAAACGACATGTATCCGGCGATATTTCATCTGCCAGAATAATCTTTCCATGGTAACGGCCAAATTCTATCTTAAAATCTATTAATCGAAGTCCTGCCTTCAAAAACTCTGCTTTCAAAATATCATTTACCATAAATGCATATCTTTTAATTGTTTCTATTTCCTCTGACGTTGCAAGTTCCAGTGCTTTTGCAAAATAACTATTAATCAACGGATCTTCCAATGCGTCATTCTTATAGGAAAATTCAATGGTCGGTTCTGCCAATTCCTTTCCTTCCTCTACGCCCAATCGCTTAGAAAAACTTCCTGCTGCAACATTGCGCACGATTACCTCAAGAGGAACAATTTCTACTCTGCGAACTGCGGTTTCCCTATCATTTAATTCCTGAATAAAATGCGTTGACACACCTTTTTCTTCCATCTTCTGAAATAAAAAATTTGTCATTCGATTGTTAATTGCACCTTTTCCTACTATTGTTCCCTTCTTTTGTCCATTAAATGCTGTGGCATCATCTTTATAGGAAACAATCAGCACATCCGGCTCCTCTGTTAAAAAAACCTTTTTTGCTTTTCCTTCATATAGCTGCTTGCATTTTTGCATTTCACTTTTCCTCCTTCAAAGATAATCACGTGTATTTTCACGCAAAAAAAGACAAAGACGCCTTTAAGTTCATTTAAAACTTAAAGACGCCTTTGCCTTTACGCGAATAATCTTACACCTTTTCGCTTTTTTTGTCAATTACTCAAATGTATCTTTTTACAGCCTGCGCTACTACATTTGCTAATTCGGCATTCAATGCATCCGGCAAAATATTTTCTTCGTTCAACTCATCTTCTTTTACTAAATCTGCAATTGCCAAAGCTGCTGCCAGCTTCATTTCATCCGTTATCTGCCTTGCTCTTCCTTCCAATGCACCTTTGAAAATCCCCGGAAAAGCAATCACATTGTTTACCTGATTAGGGAAATCACTCCGGCCGGTTCCTACAATTCTCGCTCCTGCTGATTTAGCAGCATCCGGCATAATCTCCGGGATTGGATTTGCCATGGCAAACAAAATACTATCCGGATTCATGGATGCAACCATTTCCGAAGTAACAATTCCCGGAGCTGATACACCGATAAAAATATCAGCATCTCGCATGGCATCAGTAAGGGAGCCTTCTTCTTGACTTGGATTAGTAATCAGTGCCATTCTTTCCTGCATCCAATTCAATCCCTTCGTATTTCTTGAAATAATGCCTGCCTTATCACAC
>JAFXGP010000054.1 GCA_017521195.1 Lachnospiraceae bacterium | reverse complement strand
GTCACCGCACTATCATACTCCTGCTGTCCTTCCATCGTATTTATTTCCAATTTTGAATTGGTATCAGCTATTTTTTGTTCATATTCTGCAATTTTCTCGTAAGAATCTTCAATCTGCTCCTTAATATCTGCCTGTTGCTGCAACGCATTTTCATAAGTTTTTTTTGCATTCAGATAATCGTCATGTTTTTTAGCATACTCTACAACATCCCGAATAACTTTTATTTCTTCATACAAATCATTATATCTGATACAAGATTCTTCTCTTGTCACCTCTACCTTTTCCCATTGTTCATTTAATTCCACGATTTTTTCATAGAGAAGGGTTATCTGTAACTGATAATCCTGAATTTCTAATCCCGGTTCTGCCAAAGATGCATCCAGTTTTCCTCCTGCCGCATTAGACTCAATCAAACGTTTCTTGTATGTAGCTTCCACATCCAGAACTTCCAAATTATATTCCGATCTTGCCTCTGCTAATGCAACCTCAGCTTCACTCATTTGATTTTGCAGAAGTTTTCTGACGCCTTTTACACTTTTTTCTGTAAATTCAAGAATCACATCCCCTTGCTGAATCTTCTGTCCTACCGCCACTTGTACATTCTCTACTTCTAAATAACGATAATTCTCTTCTTCCTCATCCTCTTCTTCCTCAGTAGAATCTTCTTGTATTCCCAACTCCAGATTATAGAGCTGACTTGTAGGCACATACTCTAAAGTGCCGCTTTCCGTTACCCCTACAGACAATTCTCCTTTTTCAACCAACAGTTCTTTATAAATCCATTCTTCTTTTTCCAAATTCGGGGCAATAAAAACCGTGTATCCGGCTGCCAAAATCACTACTAATAACGCACTTGCTGCTGCTATTAATTTTTTATGTTTCTTTTTTAATACTATTTTTTTCACTGACTAATGTCTCCTGCCTGAAAATAAACATATTGAATTTCTATTCAAAAATCACAGTTGCAGTAAGATTTTCTTTCAAACTGCTTATGTTGTCTCCAATTAAATCTACAACAACTTCGTAGGTAATGTTAGTTCTGCTTCCGGAATTCGAAACCGGATTCAAATAGGTTATCTTTCCTTCATAAGTTCCATATCCTTCTACCATTACTTGTGCATTGTCACCTACCTCAAGTTTATGAATATCTTCTTGTGCCACCGATACAGTCACAGAAATATCCTCTGTATTCCGATATGCTACTACCATGCTGCCGCCTTGCAGATTTGATTCTTTTCGTGTTCCTACCATCATAATGGTTCCTGCATTTTGGGTATAAAAATAACCATCCCCTAAAAGTGTTTCAAATTCTTCCAAGTTCTCTTGAGCTTCTGTCTTTTCATCTTCCAATGTTTCCAGTTCATCTGCTGCTTTTTGCATAGCAGCATTGTAGTCACTTTGCGCCAACTCGGTTTGAGCCAAAGCTTTTTTATATGTTGTTTCTGCTTCCAATACTTCTATCTGATAATCTGCCTCCGCTTCTGCCAACCCTTTTTTAAGTGACTCTATCTCAATTTTCAACTGAGGTAATTGTTCTGCCGCTTTGTCTGCTGTTGCTTCGTACTCATCCCATGCTTTGTAATAATAGTTTTCGATGTTTTCTTTATTTTTTTTCATCTGTTGGGCAATTTTAATCCTATTGGAATAAATTTCATCATTAGAATTAACCTGAGATACCTTCATAAGATTAAAACCATCCCCTAGTGAGGTCGTTGTTAATCTTGCCAACGTTGTATTGGAATCGGAAAACAAATCTAAAACCAAAGAGGGATCTGTATTACTTCCGCTGTTCGAACCTTCGTCTCCACTGTTCAAACCTCCCGTTGGTGTGTCTTCATTGTTCGAACCTCCCGTTAGTGTGTCTTCATTGTTCGAATTATCCTCCGGTGTTGTGCTTACACTTCCGTTTCCGGTATCATTATTGTTGTCCGACGTTGCCCCCTGATTTCCTTTTTCTGAAGATGGGTATGAGCCGGAACCATTTAAATCACTTTCCTGAAGTCCGTATCTCCCCAAAAATGTATAATAATTTACACTATTTTGTTCATGCCGTTCCTTATATGTATCTAAATGATAATCATAATAATAACTTGTATAGGCATTTTCATATTCTTCAATCTTCTTTTCTGTTTCTGTAACTTCATCTTTTGCTCTCTGCAATTTGTCTTCTGCATCCTTTAATGCACTTTGATACACGGCTTCAGCTTGTTGTCCTTCCAGAATAGCAGCATCATATGTATATTTTGCATTAATCTTACTCTGTTCATAAGAAATAAGCCCTGCACGATATGCCAGAGAAGTTTCTTCCTTCTTTTCTGTTAATTCTTCTCTCGCCTCCTGAATACTCTCTTCTGCAATTTTTAATACTGGTGTACCTTCACTTACTTCTTCTCCGGAGGATAAATACACTTCTTCTATATAAAGTTCACTTTCTATATAATCAGGTTCAAATTCATCCATAGTATATCCTAATGATGTCGTACCACTGGCAGTTACATATGAAGCTTCATTATTACCATTAACACTGAACATGGGGGTATTCTGTTTGACATTTTTCTCTTTCTTATTAATCCCCCAATATCCAATTCCTGCAACAACGACAATTATTCCGACTATCCCTAAAATAATTACTTTTTTCCCCGGAATCTTTTGTATAACTCTTTTAATTTTTTCCACAAGTGCCTGATTTTTCTTTTCACTCATAGTTAAATTTTTACCTCCAGAATCTTTATTTTCATAGTTATCCATTTCACTGACTTTCTCATTGTAATAACTCTTCCTTAATTGAACCTTAGAAAATCAATCAATAAATAATATTTTCAAAAAAAATACCGCAATAAAATGTATTTTCATCTTACTGCGGCATTTTCATTGCATTTTTCTTATTCAATTACACTTAATTCACACATTAAAAGGATAAATCTTCTAATATCCCATTATAAACTTTCCAATTTTTCTCCTGTGCACAAATCATAACTTGTCACATCACCATTTCGGGTTAATAAATAGAAAACATCTCCTATAAAAGTTCCTCTACCGGAATTCATTTCACCATACTTATTATTAGTTTCCACTTTCAATTTTTGTACAAATTGGTTGTCTTCATAAGAAAATACCAGATAATCTTTTTTGAATCTTCCACTTTCATATCCTTCAACTTCAAAACCAAAGATATTAGATGGTACACTTATCATAACTGCTTTATGATTATATAAAGCTTCACTATATTCATAATTATTCAACGAAAGCTTCGTTATCTCCTTTACTTCACTTGGATTACTAATATCAAACATGGATAACTTCATCCCCTCTGTTCTTCCGGTCTCCTCATCAGCTTCCATTCCGATTCCAAGAAGACGCTCCTTGCCGTAAAAATGCAAATATTCGGAGAAACCACTGACTTTTAATTCACTTAGAATCTTTGGATTTTTAGGATCTTTTAATTCCACAGCAAATAAGGGATCCGTCTGACGGAAAGTAACAAAATATCCTGTTTCACCCAAAAATCTTGCAGAATAAATTCTTTCATTCTCTGCCAGATTTTCAATTTTTCCAATAATATTTAAATTTGAATCTAACACATATAATGCATTACTTCTTGTCATATTTGTCACATGATTACCAAGCACTTCTCCGGTAATATCATCTTTTATTTCTTTAAATAGATATTCATCTACCGTGGTTACCATACGAAGATTACCTTCATATTCATCCATAGAAAAACTGCTTTCCAGACTTCCCGGTACAGTACCTTCTGCCTGTAGGGCAAACTTCCCTTTTTGATACGCAAAACGAAGTAAAGAGATTGTATTAGTCTGTTTACCAACATTATGTGCAACCGGCAAACCATCTGCAATGTAAATATTATCACTGCTTACATAATACATATCGCTATCCGTAACTACTGCTGTTGTATCTGTAAACTTCGTTGGATTCTTCATATCAATGGAAGTCAACATTAAGTAACAATTTCCTTCATTTTCTTCCGGAAGTAAAATCTGTTCTGCTTTCAACTGTATACCATCTACCTGTGGAATATAAGAAGCATAATCAGTCTCTCCTTCTCCCGGACCCGCATAAAATTTACTGAATCCATAGAAATAACCATCTGTAATTCTGGAAGAATCGTAACTTCCTTTTATAGTAAATGTCTTAATTTTATAAGGCATACTGCGATCTTTGATATTATAAAAGGTTATCTCATGAAACTGCCGGTTATAATTTCCGTAATCCCAGGTTCCACACACTATAAGTTCTTCTTTAGTTTCCTCTGCCTGAACAACTTCCAGATATTTATTTTCAATAATTACCAGTGTATCTTCCCATACATAAAATTCCTGAATATTATCGAAACCTTCTATTCTTTTTACCTCTTTCAGCCCCTCTTTGGTGTCTACAATCTGAATTGCCTGGGTATATGTATAATCTTTCTCCTGATAAATTTTCTGATACAGATACCTTCCGTCATTTTTTACCACATCCGCTTCTTCCACACCTTGGGTTTGAACATTTGTGGTTCCGTATTCTACCGCACCTTCCTCTTCTGCTATCAATTCCTCAGAAAGTGTTTCCTCTGCAGCTGCCGCTTCCTTGTACATAATATTAACAGCTTCATCACCGGTAGGCGCTTCCGGTGTCGCTCCATCGCTCAATAATACATCTTCCGCAAAACTTCCTTCCACCATCTCGCCACGATAGTTATATTGATATTTCATTTTTTCTAAATCACCAAACATGGATTCATAAATATCTTCATAGGTAATCTCGGGATAATCTAAAGATGCCAATAATTCAGTCTCTTCTGCCGTTGTGATTTCTTCTGATGTTATAATTTCTTCTTCTGTTGTAATTTCTTCTGCTGATTTAAAAATGCCTGTTTTCTGAACAAAAGCCGTTCCGATTACAAAACATATACAAGCAGCTGCCACCAAATATTTATATACCAAATACTTTGGTGTTCTCTTTTCTTCCTGTTCCACCTTTTCCAACTGTTTTCGAATCTGTAACGGAGTAATACTTTCCGGAATCTCAACTTTTTTTGCATCTTCTTTTAAACAGCGCAAAATATCTTTATTTTCTTTCATTGCTACATTCACCTCCTTATAAATGATGTTCCATTTTTTTCAAGGCTCTTCTGTATTTAGATCGTACCGTACTGTGTTTTATATGTAATAACTTTGCGATTTCCTCACCTTTATAGCCACCAAAGACGGACAGTACCACGATTTGTCTCTCTTCTTCTGATAAAACAGATAACAAATCCCATGCCAGAGTCGTATCTTCCAATTTAGGTTCAAAAGTTGGTTCCTCAAGCAATTCCACAGTTCCTTTAGATGATTTCTTACGTAAAAATGACATACATTGATTCACAAGTATTTTAAATATCCAACTTTTAAAAGCCTCCTTCTTCCTTAAAGAAGCAAATTTCTCATATGCTTTCAGGACTGTTTCACTCACCGCATCCTCTGCATCCTGAGCATTTCCCAGATAATAATATGCTAAACGATACATATCTTTATAAACCGGCTCATACAATTCTAAAAATTGTTCCATATCCTCACCTCACTAGAAATGCATTTCTATATATAAAGACTTTTTTCATGTTAAAAATGTTGCAAAAAAAGACAGAAAGTTTTTAAACCCCAATCTAAAAACTTGTCTGCCTCTTTTTTCCATTACTACTATTTGTGTAAGAAGAATCTTAATACATTTCTACTACTCACAATGTCCGCCACAATGATGACTGCCGCCACAACCATGATCCCCACATGTGTGTCCTTCACCATGATGTTCATGATGATCACATTTCACATCCGGGTTGTATGCTAACATACCTGACACAAATGCTTCTACTGCTTCATCTGCATCTCCGGATACTCCTCCAAACAACTGAACACCTGCAGACTGTAATGCCATCTGAGCTCCGCCACCGATTCCACCGCAAATCAATACATCGGTACCGATCCCTGCCAATACACCTGCTAAAGCTCCATGTCCGCTTCCATTTGTATCTACTACTTTGGACATAACAATTTTACCATCTTCAACATCATATACTTTAAATTGTTCGGTATGACCGAAGTGCTGAAAAATCTGCCCATTTTCATATGTAACTGCTATTCTCATATTTTTCCCTCTTCTTTCTTCCAATCTTTTTATTCATGTCTTAAATGGATTATAGAAAGTATAATAGCACAATTTTTTACTTATTTCCTATATTTTTATATTTTATTATTATATATTTTCTAACGATTCTTATTTTCGCAAAAAATCCAATACTTTTTGGTTAAAATCTTTAGCTTCTTCGTATGCAGCATGTCCTAAATTCTCGTATATATACATTTTGCATTTTAGTTTATCTGCGATTTCATTTGAAGCATATCTGCCTACTACTTTATCCTGATTTCCTCCAAGGACAAATACAGGACATTTTATATTATCCAATTCTTCATATGTGTTACAAGTTAAACAAGATTTTGCAAGCAATATAAAACGTTTTACATCTTTAGGCTTTTGTAAAATAGTTAACAATGGTAACAATAACTTATATCGTCTCACATATTCCTCTGAATACATTTTATATGCCATATCTGATACCAGTGCTTTCATATTGCCTTGTTCTGTCATCGATATCCAACTGTTAATAACTGATTCCACAGTATCATTATTTTTAGATAAGGTTACTGCCAGAACTAACTTATGTACCAAATCCGGTCTGTCTATGGCCAGATACTGCGCTATCATTCCTCCTTGGGAAACTCCAAATATATCTGCCTTTTTAAGATTTAATTCATCCATTGCCGCAGCAATATCTTTTGCAAAATCCCTTACGGTAATTCCTTCCCAAATATCAGGTCGTCGGTCAAAAAGATATACCTTGTAATCTTTTGCAAAAATCCGATACATGAAAGCCAAGGATAATCCGGCACCTCTAATCCCGCCGGTGTTTAATCCTTGTATCATAATTAATGTCTTCTTTCCTGTACCAAAGGTAATATAATCAAACTCCGTATCTATAATTCTTAATTTACCTTCTTTTACATTGTAAAACATGCACTATTTCTCCCAAAATATACTTCCATCTCTTACCATTACCAAAAGTCTTCCGTACTCTTGGCGCAACATTTCCTTACCTATATCTGTTATAACATAAGATTTCTTTCGGCCTTCTGACGCGGTCAGCCTGATAACTCCATTTTCTTCAAACTTAGCAAGCATCGCATATAAGGTTCCCGGTCCCACCAACACACGTCCCTTGGAAATTTCTTTTACCCTTTCCATAATGTCTACACCACAGCACTCTTCCGTCAAAGCCAGGAGAATATAATACATAGGTTCTGTTAAGGTTTGAAATTGTTCTCTTGCCATACCATCACCTACCTTAACTCCAGTTTGTCCCGAATGACGGATATCTGCGCAGAATCTAATTCATAGGTTCTATCTTCATAAAATATCAAGATAGCCTCTTCATATCTTACATAATAATCTCCTATTTCGTTGCGGAATGCAATATCAGCTCCCCATACTTCAGTGCATTCCGTTCTATACTCATTTTGCCTTTTCTCTAATTCATTCTTCCAAATACGTTCTAAAATCCAAGAATGTTTACTTCTATATATTTCATAGCTAATGCTTTCTTCTTCTCCATACACCCAGTAATGTTCCTTACTTCCCAACATGTTTTTGTCAAGAGAAATAGAAATATCATCTATATCTTCTAAACTATTTCTATAGTCTGATACTATCAATGGAACATTCTCAATTTTATTCCTATTATCTTTATTGTTAGTAAAAATTATAAATGGTATCAATATAATCAAAAACATATATACAATAGTAAATACCACTTGTATTGCAATATTAGTCTCTGCATCCGGACGTACTTTAGCAAGTATAGTACAAAATACAAACGTTCCAACCATAAGTAACACGTAATAAATTACCAAATTTGTATCTTCCAGCATCACTAACATTATCATACAAAGCATTATTAAAATCATGGCAGAAAAAGTATGTCCATTCCATCTCTTCTTACCATCTTTGTTAGTTCCTATGTATACTCTCTTACCACTTTTTATCTGTTTTAACAACTTAGTTTTCATTGTAACAGCTAAAACACATTTTGTCAGTTGTGTTAAAAATAAAATTGTCCATACAGAAATATTAAAGAAACCCAACACGGAAAAAATGCTGTAAGAAAACATAGGACCAAACATGTTTCGCCATTGTAATACCATATTAGTTCCATATAAAATCAGCAATAAAATCGGCGAAAAAGCAATCGTAGCCTTCCATGAATTTTCCACTCTTTCTTCCGGAGTCAGAATATCCACTGCATTCTCGTCCACCTTCAGGAAAATACAAAACTTCTGCTTCGCATCTATCAGTTTCCATCCCGCTGCTTCACAATACTCTGCAAACTCTTTTGTTTTGGGTTCCGGTCTTAAATCCGTATCTTTCGCTTTGTTAAACACTTCTACTGCATAAGTTACCTGCTTAGGCTCTCCCTTTTCAAATTTAAGCCCTGCTCCCCACTCTTTAAAATGCCAGCCTGTAGCTGCCATTCTTTCCAAATATTTTGCAAAATCATCACAGTGCATATAATCAAATACTCTAAAAGTCGTTTTCTTTTCTTTATTCATATTCCTCGTATAATCCAATTATCTCAGATGGTAATTGGATTTTTCCTTTCTCCCAGAATGAACTGGGTATTTCATTCCATCTCTGATATAGTTTAAAAGGCACTGTGGATCTGTTTTTCATATGTTACAGCTTTGACTGTTTGGAGG
>JAFXGP010000053.1 GCA_017521195.1 Lachnospiraceae bacterium | reverse complement strand
GAAGAAAACTTCCGTGCATTAATGGATGCTATCTTAAAAGCAAAACCAAGTGCATTAAAAGGCCAGTATTTAAGAAGCGTAACATTAGCTTCCACAATGGGACCTGGTGTAAAAGTTTCTACAGTAAAACTTTAATTAATAGTAATAAAAAGGCGTACTTATAGAGTGCGCCTTTTGTCTTTTATATGAAAATTATGTTGCAATAAAAATCAGACATATGGATAGAGGAAGAATAGGAGAATAAACGATGAAAAGAACGCAAAGAGTTTTGGGGTTTGTATTGGCATTGATTATGACTTTTTCTAATGTAAATATGAATGCATTTGCAATGGAAGTGGAAAATGTATCGATATTTGAAGAAGAAAAAGGAAGCGAAATTACGATATCAGGTAATGAGCTAAAAAATCCTGAATATGATAATAACAGCGAAATTTCAGTTTCGGGGAATGAATTGGAAGAATGGAAAACTGAGAAAGAAGAGTCTTTATCTGATAATTCATTGGAACTTTCGGTATCCGTGAATGATATAAAAGAAGCAGATGTTTTGTCAGAGGAAAAAAACGTGATGGAATATAATGATCTTTTGGATTTGGAATTTGAACCAATTACCATAGATGAAGAGAAAGTTTATGATCCTTATGAGTTAGTGGAAATAGTACATAGTATGCCGTCCTATTTATCAGAATCGTATGATTTATATGGAGATAAATATACCAGTTATTACATATATAATCAGTTGGATGATGAAACGAGAATTCTTTGGGAAGCTATGGAAATTGTGTATTCAGCCTATATGGAAAATGATACTGATTTGTATCAGGGTTATGCCGAAACTTGGAAGATAAAAACTAATGGCAGAAATTTTGAACAAATGCAGGCTATGCTTACACTTTTTAAATATACTCATCCACAGTATTATTATTTGTCAAATAAAGTATATTATAATGGAGTTTTTCAGGAGGGTGATGAATATATCTCTCTTGGATTTGGTGTCTATGAAAAATTTCAAAATGGGACTGCCAGAAAAGTAGCAACAGCACAGATGATTGGTTTGCTGGATTCTTGGAGTGCAGAGATTGCACAGCTTGAAAATGAAGAAAAAAAGGTTCAGGCTATTCATGATAAAATATGTAATAAGGTAGACTATAACTACGATGTAATTGCAGACGGGTATATTTATCAGGACGAAGAAGAAATGTATTTTACCCAAAGTGCATATAGTGTTTTTTGTACGGATTTAACAGTTTGTGCAGGCTATGCTCAGGCATTTACATGGCTGTGTAATGCCATGGACATAGAGGTATTGGGTATAACTAGTACAGATCATGCATGGAATAAGGTTAAAGTCAATGGGGATTGGTATAATGTGGATTGTACCTGGGATGATGGTATTGGATACATAACATATGATTTTTACTTAAAAAATGATAATTATTATGATACTTATGGTACTGTGTCATCTCATCAGGAGGAAGAACAATGGGTGGAATATCTTCCTAAGTGTACCTTGGACAGTGGTTCTTATTATACAACAGTAGGAAAAGTGCCAACTTCCTTAGTGCAAATGGCTTCACCAATGATAACAATGGTTAGGGGAGAAAGTACATGGAGTATAATTATTACATCTCTGACAGAAAATGCAAAAATATACTATACATTGGATGGGAAGATTCCTTCTGAAGCACGTTCTAAAAGCTATATTTATGAAGGTCCCTTTACAGTAGCTGTTTCATCCGATATGGAAACAATAGAGATAAAAGCCATATCTGTATGTGATGCAAGTCAGGACAGTGAGATTTCGCAAGTGAAAATAGGGACAGAAACAAGTTCTTTGGCAATGGGAAATTGTGGAAGTGATATGATGTGGGAACTGGATTCGCAAGGCTGTCTGAATATAAGTGGCATTGGTGATATGTTTGAATTTGTAAATCAACAGTCGACACCTTGGGATACGTTCGCGGAGGATATTACCGATATTATTATAGAAGATGGTATTACCGGAATAGGTAATGGAGCATTCCGAAGTTTATATAAGTTGAAAAGTGTAATAATTTCCGAGACAGTAACTTCCATAGGTTCGGAAGCTTTTGAGGAATGTAACGGATTGGAGAAGATTACCATACCGGAGAGTATAACGTATATTGGGGAAAGAGCATTTCCTTTTCATACCATAATAGAAGCAGAACCCGGGAGTGCCGCATATAATTACGCACAGGAAAATGGATATGAATTTGCAGATGTAGGAGCGGAAGAATTTCGTATTGAAGGATTTTTGCAGGAAAGTGAAGAATTTATTTACACTGGAAAAGAAATCAGGCAAAATATAACAATTTATCATAAAGATAAATTGTTAAAAGAAAATGTGGATTATGTTCTCAAATATTCGAATAATATAAGTGCAGCTGCTTACGATACCCTGAATGCACCGGCGGTAACTGTCATAATGAAAGGACAGTACGAAGGAAGCAGAACGTTGTATTATACCATTTTCCCAAGAGAGATTACTAATATTGATTCCTCGGGGTACGAGCAGGCAGTTGCTTATAAGGAACAGGTTGTTATTCCGGAACCTATAATTTATTATCAGGGAAAACGATTAGTTGAAAATAGAGATTTTATATGTGATTACAGTCAGTTACCGGAGAATCCTTTGGAGGGAAGTTCTTATGAAAAAGGCAGAAAGTATTCATATGCGGTAAAAGGTATCGGTAACTTTGCGGGAAGCATTCCGATGGAATTGGTAATTGTTGATGATGAAGCTTTGGATTTGAATAAAGCGGATGTCAGATTGGAGAAATATACTTATGAGTATGGTGGGAATCCTTTGGCAACTTCTGAAGTTGAGATTTCCCATGTAAAAATAAAAGGCAATAAGATAGATTCACGTTATTATGGATGCCGGGTTCAGGCACAGACAGTCGGGACGGGGTATGTATATATTGAGCCCACGGAAGAAGGTAAGAATGTTGGTTATCATGGGAGAAAAGAAATTAAGATTACTTTAGTGGCAGATCGTAAAATAGAAGACACTGTTTTAGGAACAGGCTGGAAAGAAGAAGTTCCTTTTTCGAAGACCGGACTTGTGGAAGAGGGCGGAGTTTATCAGAAAGAGACAAACTTGCTTTGCTACGAAGGTGAAAATGGTTTGGAAACTTTGACGGAAGGAAAAGATTATATTGTTAGATATGGGAAAGCCGAAACAGTTGGAAAAGTAAATGTCATTTTTTATGGTAAAGGAAGATACGAAGGTACCTTAAAGAAAACTTATGTTATTGTACCTGATACGGATTTGAGTGTCCAATGGAAAGAGAGGGACAACGACGGAATGCCGGTGGCATATTATCAAAAAGATGGTGCTGTACCCGAATTTGAATTGACAGATAGTGATGGAAATATTTTAAGGAAAAGCAAGGATTATAATATTATAACTAAAAATAACCGCAAATTAGGTGTAATGTACTTAGAGGTTGTTGGGATTAAAAATTATAAAGGCTACAGGTTGAAAGCGGATGCTCGGATTCTTGCAGGGAATATTGGAAACTGTACCATGACAGTAAAGGATAAAAAGTACAGCGAGAAGACAGATGACTGGAAGTCTGAAGTGGAGATTCGAGATGTAAATGGACGTAAGCTTGTTGCCGGAAAAGACTATGAAAAAGAACTATTGTTTACATATGAAAATATGGAAAAGGAACCGATTCCTAAGGTTGGAACCGTCATTTACGTAACAGTAACAGGGAAAAATAATTATGCCGATTCCTCTCTGAACGGAAATTATCGAATCTGTGAGCGGGATTTGAAAGATTTAGAAATTGTCATAGATTCGAAAATATATACAGGAGAAGAAGTAACACTACGGAAAAAAGACATTCATGTGTATGCTGACAAGGCAGATAAAAGGGCAGGAAAAGAGCTAGCGGAAGAATGTTATAAGATTGTGGGTTATGAGAAAAATACCAGAATCGGTATTGCCAGTGTTACATTACAAGGAAAAGGGAACTACGGAGGAATCCGAAAATGTCATTTTGCCATTTATAAGAAACTATTTACCACAGCTGGTGTGGAAAGAATAGAAATGGAAAGAACAGAACTTATGCTTGATGTAGGGCAGAGCAGGAAACTTATCTTATATATATATCCGGAATATGCCAATAATAAGACTATTATATGGTCATCTTCTGATGATGCGATTGTATCTGTAAACAAAGAAGGTGTCATAACGGCAAATAAAGAAGGAAGTGCTGTTGTTAAAGCAGTT
>JAFXGP010000052.1 GCA_017521195.1 Lachnospiraceae bacterium | reverse complement strand
TAAAACAGCTTTAGGGAATTTTTCACCAGCTCTAAAAGTTTTTTCCATAGAGTTGCCTGTTTCCACATTTTTAAGCTTTGTTCTAACGAAAGCTGCACCTTTACCTGGTTTTACATGCTGAAATTCAATAATCTGAAAGATATTGCTATCGATTTCGATAGTAATACCATTTCTGAAATCACCTGCTGAAATCATTCTTATTTTCCTCCTAATATGTTCGCACTACAATTCGAGTATATTTTATACTATAAACTACCATTTGGCAAGCACTACTTGTATTTTCTTATATTTTTTTGTCTGTTAAATAGTCAATGGCTTCCAAGTACCCATTTAACCCATGTCCATAAATCTGTTTCTGACATGCATCCTTAGTTACTGAGATTTTACGGAATTCTTCTCTTTGGGTAATATCCGAAATATGAACTTCAACCTTAGGAATATTCACACTTGCAAGTGCATCACGAATAGCATAACTGTAATGAGTATATGCTCCCGGATTAATTATAATTCCCTCTGTACCATCAAAATAAGCCTCCTGAATCCGGTCTATAATCGCTCCTTCATGATTGCTCTGAAATACTGCAATATCATTACCTTCCTCCGCAGCTTTCTCCTCTATCATCTTGACCAAACCTGCATAGTCTGTCGTACCATAGATTCCCTTTTCACGTATTCCAAGAAAATTTAGGTTTGGCCCATTAATTACTAATATTTTCACCACTAAACACTCCCATTTCTTCAAACTTACTTTTATCTTCCAACGATGTTTATTCTTTTACTGCCTCCAGAATTTCATCTAAAATTTCTGAAAGGTCTTTATCATCTACTGTCACAATCTTGTCTGCTGCTACCTGATATTTCTCTTCTCTCTGCCCCAACATCTCACGAATCTTTTCCATGGGATTCTCTGTTTGTAACAATGGCCGGGTTGTATCCCCTTTGATCCTGTTATAAATAGTCTCCGGTTGGGCTTTCAGATAAATAACCTGTCCCAACTGCTGTAACAGACTTCTGTTTTCTTCCCGGACGGGTAAGCCACCTCCTACTGATATTACCATGGTCTCCTTTTCTTCCAAAAGTTCTTTTAGTGCTCCGGTTTCCAAATCCCGGAAAAAAAGCTCGCCTTTCGTTGCAAAAATCTCCGAAACTGTCATTCCCTGTCGTTCTTCAATCCATGCATCTGTATCCACTAATTTGATATTAAGGATTTCTGACATTTTCTTTCCGATGGTACTTTTTCCACAACCCATATAACCAATCAGAATGTAATTATTCCTCAATGTTCATCTCACCTTTCATAATTTCATATACTTTATTAGATAATTCATCATCAATCTTCACTTCATTCCACAGTTCAAAAGCCTCGATTCCCTGATATAGAAGCATCTTAAGGCCATGATAAGCCTTTCCTCCCTGCTGTTTTACCAACTGCATAAACCGGGTATTGGCCGGACGATAAATCAAATCATATCCTGTATGAATTTTCTTATAAAACTCCGTATCCTCTATTACTACTTCGCTATCGTTGGGACTTAATCCTACACTGGTAGCCTGAATACAAAGCATTTTTTCTTCCGGCAGGCAGACATAATCTTTTAATGACATAGGTATAATACATTCCCTATCCATAACCCGGTTTACTTCTGCTGCCACTTCCTGTGCTTTCTCAACACTACGGTTCAACAAATACACCTGTTTTGCCCCATGATACACACATAAAAATGCCACTGCCCTTGCTGCACCACCGGCGCCCAAAATAATCACGTTCTGATGTTCTAAGACAATACCATAACTACTCATGGCGCGATACAATCCTGTGATATCGGTGTTATATCCCTTATATCCGCCATTCACTCTTACCAATGTATTTACTGCCCCTATTTTTTCTGCCAGTTCATCACATTCCGCAAGACTTTTCATAACCTCACTTTTATAAGGAACCGTTACGTTCATTCCCAAAAGATTTAATGCATACGCCCCTTTTACCGCTGTATCTACAGCATCCTCTACCAAAAAGGGAACATACACCATATTCATTCCCAATTCTTCTGCCAACGTATTGTGAATCATAGGAGACATAGTGTGTTCTACCGGATTACCTACAAGTCCACATGTTCTTGTTTTACCATTTATTTTCATTTTCGGTTTCCTTTTCATTTAAGTCTAAAACAAACTTTTCCTCTGCTTTATTACTTCTTTATCAACATTCTTACTTATTCATGTTTCTATAATAGAAAAACAACACTATTTTTTCCAAATATCTTTTCAATACAATCTGAATTTCTTCCTTGGGATGAATCGGTTTTACCAAAATAGAATATATTCCTGTTCTTTTCGCTCCCCAGACATCCGTGAAAAGCTGATCTCCCACAAATAATGTATTAGACGGATTGGTTCCCATTTCCATCATGGCTTTTACATAATTTTTCCGCCCCGGTTTTCCGGCTTTATAAATATATTCCGAACCCACCTGTTTTGCAAACCTTTTCACTCTGGGCTCCTTGTTATTGGACAATAACATAGTGCTATAACCTAATTCTCGTAACTTCACAAACAAAGCCTTACTTCTTTCGTCTGCATCCGCATCATGTGGAACCAAGGTATTATCTATATCAAAAATTACACCTTTATAACCTTTACTTTTCCAATTTTCAAAATCTATCACATAAGTAGAGTTCTGTGTTTCACTTGGATAAAATGTATCTAACAATCCCATAATTTTTCCTCCGCAAACGAAATAAGGTCTTTTATATGCCGACATTATACCGCAATCGCATTATTTTGCCAACTTTTTAATAAATACAACTATAACTATTCAGAGCCAGGCTCGAAAATCCTTCGGATTTCCTCGCTGTGGCTTCTCGCCAAATGAATTAATAAAAAAACTACGCTGAATACAAGCATTCAAAATAGTTTTCTTATTAATTCGCTTGGCTCTGAATAGTCTACAAATTGACAGAAAATTCATTTTAGAGTAAAATATGTATAATATTGATGTAAAAAAACATAAGAATTAGGAGGTCCTTTATGAAGTGCCCATTTTGCAGCCATGAAAATACCCGCGTTATTGATTCCAGACCGGCAGACGAAAACAATTCCATCCGTCGAAGAAGAGTCTGTGACGAATGCGGCAAACGTTTCACAACCTACGAAAAAGTAGAAACCATTCCTTTAATTGTCATCAAAAAAGACAACAATCGTGAAACCTACGACCGCTCCAAAATTGAAGCCGGTGTATTACGTGCCTGCCATAAACGTCCTATCAGTGCTGCACAGATTAACCAGTTGATTGATTCTGTAGAAACTGCTGTTTTCAACAGAGAAGAAAAAGAAATTGCCAGCGGTATTATCGGTGAACTGGTTATGAATAAACTGAAAGATTTAGACACTGTAGCCTATGTACGTTTTGCTTCCGTTTATCGCGAGTTCAAAGATATTAATACTTTTATGGATGAATTAAAAAAAGTAATGACGAATTCTTAATCATAAAAAATTTTTCCCCCGAGCCAATGCCCGGGGGATTATTTTATTCTTAAACCATTCTTTTTAACATATATCAACAACAATAATATCCGGTCCTATCTGCTTTATTTCTTTATAAGAAATTACATAATCCGGTTCTCCACACAACCAGGTACAACATTCCGGCAGACATCGGAAACAATGAACCTTATCTGATACTTTAATACGCCTGACGCAACCATTACATTCATCAAGATCTATATCCACCACCCGTCCCAATTTTCTGCAATCACGCATATTCACAACTTCTTTTTTTCGCATTTCAGAATACAGCATAACAAAATTCTTCCTTTTTCTTTAAGTTATGCCAGTAGAAACCGTTTCATCACATTTAAAGCATTTTTTTCTAACCGGCTTACCTGTGCCTGGGAAATGCCTATCATCTCAGCCACTTCCATCTGGGTTTTTCCCTCAAAAAAACGTAATGCAATAATTTCATGCTCTCTCTTATTTAATTGTTTCATAGCTTCACTGAGAGACAGATGCTCCACCCAATTATCTTCTTTGTTTTTCTTATCACTGATTTGATCCATTACATATAAAGTATCTTCTCCGTCAGAATATACCGGATCATAAAGACTCATAGGATTTTGGATAGCATCCAGAGCATACACGATTTCCTCCTTGGATACTCCTACTTCTTTTGCCACTTCTGCCAAAGTTGGTTCCCGACATTCTTTTTTCATCATATTTTCCTTAGTATAGATTGCCTTATAAGCAGTATCTTTGATGGAACGGCTGACACGGATACAACTGTTATCTCTTAAAAATCTCCTAATCTCTCCCATAATCATCGGCACCGCATATGTGGAGAACTTAACGTTCAATGTAATGTCAAAATTATCAATAGCCTTCATCAATCCGATACATCCAATTTGAAACAGATCATCCACATTTTCATTAGAAGAAGAAAAACGCTTGATTACACTCAAAACTAATCTTAAATTACCTTTGATAAACTCTTCTCTTGCTTCAATATCGCCATCTTTAATACGAACAAACAAAGCTTCCTTCTCCTGTTGTTTCAGAAGCGGAAGCTTTGCTGTATTTACACCACATATTTCTACTTTTCCTTGTACCATCTGACCATCCTCCTTGGCAATTCTCATGCTTAAAGGATTTGTCATTTGGTGGGAATTTATTCATTTATTGGAGTTTATTAGTTATGGAATGTTTTTTCAAGGATGAAATATTAATCTTTGAATTATCTTAATTATATTTTTCTTTTCATGTTTTTGCGTGCCAGAACTTGCGTTCTGTTTATTCGCATGTTATAATCACTTTTAGCAACCGTATTGTTGCTGGCAATCGTGATACAGGGTGGTTGATTAATATTAAGCATGAATTATCTCCTATTTAAGTCAAAAACCGACTGGTATATCATACCAATCGGTCTATAAAAGATTTCAATATTTAGTTAGACAAATTGGAATTTCGTACTATATAAGTGTAGATGTTATTAAGCATCTGCACTTATTTTTATATAATAAGGGAAGTAACTGGTTTGACGAAATTTGAATTGGGTTAAGACACCCGTCCTACAAACAGTCAGCCATTCCCTTATTATAAATATTCGGTTAAGCAGGTTGGAACCTCAAAAAAGGCTTCCGTGTCACTAACGAAAATGAATCGTAATAAGTGTGGATGGAAACAGTCACAATACTTTAAAGGAGGTTACCAATGATAAGTGTAGGTATTGATGTATCTAAGGAAAAAAGTACAGTATGTATTTTAAAACCTTATGGTGAAATAGTTCGAAAACCATTTGATATTTATCATACGCAAACAGAACTGACACGATTATCAACTATAATACGTGATTTAGATGAAGAAGTGCGTGTGGTTATGGAAGCAACAGGTGTTTATCATTTGCCAATCCTTACTTTTTTGAAGGATGAAGGATTTTTTGTTGCAATCACAAATCCTTTAGAAATGAAACGGTATCGATGTCAAGGAATCAGATCTGCAAAAACAGATAGAATCGATTCTAAGATAATTGCTAATTACGGTTTAGATTTCTGGTTTCATTTGAAAGAATTTCAGAGTGATGAGGATTGTTATTACGAATTGCGATTATTAGGCAGACAGTATAGACAATACATGAAATTTAGAGTGGAGAATGTATTGGCATTAACACATATATTAGATTTAACGATGCCTGGTTTAAAAACAATGCTGCCAGACTGGAATAAGTATTCAGGGAAAGATAAGTTAGCAGATTTTGCTTATGAATACTGGCATTTCGATAACATTACAAAGAAAACGGAAAAGCAATTCATTAATAGTTATATTAATTGGGCAAAGAAAAAAGGATACCGGCGAAATGAAGAGAAAGCAAAACAGCTTTATGCTCTTGCAAAAGACGGTATCCCAACGTTACCATCCAGTACCCCATCGACCAAAATGTTAGTACAGGAATCGGTAAAAATAGTAAGAGAGGTTGATAATACTCTCACACAGATTTTATCACGAATGCAAGAATTAGCAAAGACACTTCCTGAATATCCAGTTGTAAGAGCTATGAGTGGTGTAGGAGATACTCTGGCACCAAGATTAATTGCAGAAATCGGTGATGTTAGACGATTTAAGAATGGGAAAGCTCTTATTGCATATGCAGGAATAGATGCGCCACCATATCAATCAGGAAAGTTTGTAGGAACTGAACGACATATTTCAAAAAGGGGATCATCAAACCTACGTAAAGTTGGATTTGAAACCATGACTTGTGTAAGGCGACTGAAACCCGAGAATGATGCTGTCTATCAATTCATTCAAAAGAAGATTGATGAAGGAAAACCAAGTAAAGTTGCTAAGATTGCAGGATTTAATAAATTTCTGCGAATATACTATGCCCGAGTAATGGAAGTGTATCAATAAAAAATAGAGACTTATATACTTTGCTAAACCAGATGAAAACTGCTGGTTTATTTGTTATACTCTTTTTTAGAAAATAAAAATTTGAAAAAAGTACTTGCTTTTTATTAGCAGGTTTATTTGTCTGTTACAGTTCTTTTACCATCTGGATTTCTCTGAATTGCATACCTAAGAATGTGTACTCAATTTCTTTGATTTCCTCAAAACCAATAGAAGCATACATTTTGCGTGCAACCGTATTTTCCAATGACACACTGATATACAGTTTATCAGCATCGTGTTTTTTCTTGAAGTAATCAAGAAATGCTATCGCCGCCCGTTTGCCATAACCTTTTCCTTGGAACTGTTTACCAATCATAAAGCGGCTCATAGACCAGCCAGGGAAGGTATCATCGTAGTCATAAAGAACAAATCCCACCATTGTTTCTTCGTGGTAGATTCCCAAAGTATACAGTCCGTCCTCGTACACTGCTTCCACCAACGACTGCTTGTTATCTGCGACAAATCCCTCTTGGCTGCCATCAACTGTCAACGATATACAATCCCAGTAGTTGGATTTGTCAATTTTTTTAAACTTCATTTTAAACCTCTCTCATTCATATTTACATTTTGAAAACAACAGAAAATTCTTCACATACAACTTTCATGTCTGAAGTGAATTTCAATCCTGCTTCATTCAGACATTCGGTAAAGAATTTTTCATGCACTTCTCGCCAATAATCTAAAGATTTATCTCCTTCACCTTCTTTATATGCGTGCTCTGCTGTAACCTCGCTAAATGGGACAATAGTTACTTTTTGGGTTTGAATAATGCAAACACCATTGTCGTTAGAGTCCAAAATAACACTATACGCTCCTGTTTTTGGCAGAGGTTCATTTCCCAAATCGTATAGAGGATAAGCCGAAGCGGTAGCTGTTTTCTCACCAATCGCCACTAAATGAGCAAGCAAATCTGCTTCCACGCCAAACGCCCATGCTTCATACTCACAATCTTCAAGATTGTTACTTGTGATAAAAGCTTCCCAAAGGTCTTTTTCTGTCATAATATCTCTCCGTTAAATTCAAGTTGGTAATATATAAGCGAGGGTTTAACAGCCTTCGCTTTTCTTATATGATGAAGGTGACCGGTCTGACGTAATTTCAAGTTGGGACACCACGCC
>JAFXGP010000051.1 GCA_017521195.1 Lachnospiraceae bacterium | reverse complement strand
CAGTTAGCAGATGGGAAAATGGGACTACTTACCCTGATATTGTGATGTTACCAGTGATGGCTGATTTTTTTAATATTTCTATTGATAAATTGATGGGATATGCAAAGGTATGTAGTACAGAGGAAAGAGAAACTTTTTTTAAGTCAGTTAATCATCTTGAAATGGGAGAAAGAATATTACCACATAGAGAAATGCTGGAAAAGTATCCTAATGATGTGTATCTTCAGTTTAGTTTAGCAAATATTTTATATGGTATTTTTAAAAAGAATAATGATACAGAAATAGAAAAAGAAATCAATGTATTATGTCATAGAATATTGCAAAGTGATAAGCCGGGTATACAGTGTGGTGCTTTGCGTTTGTTAGCTTTATTGTCTGCACGTCATGGTGATAAGGAAACAGCTATGAAATATGTGAATGAATTACCATCCTTGTATTGTGGGAGAGAAATAATGGCTGAAAAGATATTAAATAAGGTAAATGCTAAGGATGTAATTAAAAAGATGATGCAAATATAAAATATTTATAAACAAACCTCTTGACTTATTTCAAAATAAGGCATACATTAAGGAATGTACGGCTTATTTGAAAAAGTACTGTTTAGATAAAGAGGAGTTAATATTATGGAATATACATTTTTAAGAGATTTAGCCATTATTATTATATTTGCAAAATGTTTTGGTATTGTGGCCCGTAAGCTGAAAGCACCTTCTGTAGTAGGTGAGATTATAGCAGGTTTACTGATAGGTCCCAGCTTTTTAGGTTTGGTAGACCAGTCCCAGTTTTTGGTAATGATGGCAGAAATAGGTGTTATACTGATGATGTTTTCTGCAGGTTTGGAAACCAATCTGAAGGAGTTAATTAAAACAGGTCCTGTTGCACTGGCTATTGCTTGTTGCGGTGTATTTATTCCTTTGGCTGGTGGTACTCTGCTTTACTGGGGATTCTATGGCATGGCACCTATGGGAAGTCATGAATTTTATAAAGCAATCTTTATCGGTGTAATTATGACAGCTACCTCCGTAAGTATTACAGTCCAGTCCCTGAAGGAAATGGGTAAGCTTAAAGGTAAGGTAGGAACCACTATTTTAAGTGCAGCTATTATTGATGATGTAATCGGTATTATCGTGCTTACCTTTGTAATTGGTTTTGAGAATCCGGATTCTAATCCGGGACAGGTAGTGATTAACACTGTATTGTTCTTTATACTGGCTATTGTGGTAGGTTTTGTACTTTATAAGATTTTCAATAAACTGGATAAGCGCTATCCTCATACCAGACGTATTCCTATTTTAAGTGTTGGTCTTTGCTTTGCTTTGGCATATGTGGCAGAAGAATATTTTGGAATTGCAGATATTACCGGTGCTTATGTGGCAGGTATCATCCTTTGCTCCGTAAAGGATCATGATTATATCGAAGAAAAAGCGGATATCGCTTCTTATATGATATTCGGACCTATTTTCTTTACAGGTATCGGTCTGAAAACAGATTTCAGTACTTTAGATTTAAGTATTTTATTATTTTCCATCGGTTTCGTAGGAGTAGCATTGATTACTAAAATTGTGGGCTGTGGTCTCATGGCGAAGATTTGTAAATTCAGTGCCCATGATTCTCTGAAGATTGGTATCGGTATGATGACCAGAGGCGAGGTGGCGTTGATTGTTTCCCAAAAGGGACTTTCTGTAGGACTTCTGGATCCAATTTATTTCACGGCGGTGATTTTACTGATTATCGTATCCAGCATTTCTACACCGATTATGCTGAAGATTTTATATGGTAAAGATAAGGTGCCGGAAGAGGCGTAAGTTTAAGGAGTAAATCGAAAGGTTTACTCCTTAATTTTTTTGTGTTACCTTTTTTATATATTAGGTACTAATAGATGAAGGCGAAAAGAAAGGAGGTGCAGCATGAGTGAATTTGAAGAATTGTACAATTTATATTATAAAGATGTTTATTACTTTGTATTGAAACTGGCAGATTACCGGGATCATATAGCTGAAGAAGTGACACAGGAAAGCTTTTATCAGGCTTTTATTTCTCTTCCACGTTTTAGGGGAGAATGCTCCATGAAATCCTGGCTATGTCAGATTGCCAAAAATACATATTATAAATATCTGAAAACTCATGCAAAGGAAACCTATCTGGAAGAAAATCTTCATCAGGAACAGGAAGAAGAAACGGTAAGTATCGTAGTAGAAAAGAAGCAAGTAGCCACCCATATACGAAAGGTGATTGCAGACTTGGATGAGCGTAGTCAAAGAATCGTTGAATATCGTTTGTTTGATGAAAAGTCCTATAAGGAGATAGGAGAATTAATAGGCATAAGGGAAGCAACCGCAAAGGTGTTGTTTTCACGGGCAAAGGTAAAAATTAGGGAACGATTAAAGGAGGAATACGGTTATGAAATATAGATGTGATATGGTTAGGGATTTGATGCCACTTTGTTTGGATCATGAGGCATCGGAGTCCAGTGAACAGACAGTGATTGAGCATTTGGCAGAATGTAAGGAATGTACAAAATATTATGAAACTCTCGGTAAAGAGATGGAACCTATGGATGAGCAGAAAGATAAGGAATACAAGTATGTCCGTCTGGCATCAAAAATGAGAAGGAGAAAAAAAATAACCGCTATGATTATTACTTCATTTGCTTGGTTATTTAGTTTTATCTGTTTAACTTACGCCAGTGGTTATCGACTGAGTTCCGCAGAGGCAGCAGACTTAAGTGGAAGATTAAATGATACATCACAAGTGATTTCCTGCTATGAGTGGAAGGATGATTTTCACTTTTATATTTATGATAGTTATAGTTGCTATGATGTGGTTTATGTTGAGAAATCACTACTTGGCTGGAAAAAATATGATAATTATTTAAATTGGCCTAAGTGGAGTTTCTATGAGGAAAATACCGGTGTTGAGACAGCCGGTGCCCTATGCCATTTTAAGTATGATGAAGGAGTGCAGTTATTCCCGGTTAGAGTATATGATGAAAATGTAAAGCAGATAAAAGTAACCTGTTTCGAACAAACACAGACAAAAGAAGTAACTTCGGGAGAAGTAGTTTTATTTATATTCGATGCTGTTGGTAAGTCCAATCAAATAGAAGCAACAGCCTATGATGCAAAAGGAAATGCAATGTACTATTTAGATGAAAGACATATTTGGGAGCCGGTTAAGGAGTAAGAGAATAAAAAGGGGACAGCTTATAACCAATGTCATTAAGTTAACATGACAAAACAAGGATCTCTATATCAGAAATGATATAGGGGTCTTTTTTTCTGTAAAAAAACAATTGACACAAACGAAAAAGTGTGCGGCCGCTCTCGTTACTAAAATATGCCAGTAACGAGAGCGGCCCTTGTAATTAAGACAAACTTGATTGCAAGGAGGAAACACATGAAAATAAAGCACATAAGGAAACTATTAACATCAGAAATCAAGAAAGTGGCTGACAATGTTTCGATGTATTGTGAAAATCCTAAAAGCGACTTCATAAGAAATCGGAAACTGCCAGTGGAAGTATTATTGAAAGGCATTATCGGAATGGAAAGTAAAAGCTTATCAAATGAACTTATTGACTTGTTTCACGCTTCACCTGATATGCCAACGTCATCAGCATTTTCGCAACAACGTTGCAAATTAAAACCCGAGGCTTTTAAGACTGTTTTTGATGGATTTTCAAACGGATTGCGAGAAGATTTGGTGGATGAAATGCCTATTTTTGCCGTTGATGGTTCGGATATCCAAATCCCAACAAATCCGCTAGATGAATCCTCCTATTTTCCAGGAACAAATGGTCAAAAGGGATATAATCTGCTTCATTTGAACGCATTGTATGATTTATCACATCATATTTATTCAGATGTTGTCATTCAAAAAAGGCTGGATTTGAACGAACATGCGGCACTGCAAACGATGGTTGACCGTTCTAACATTCCTCAGGCTCTTTTAATTGCAGACAGGGGTTACGAATCTTATAATAATATGGCACATATACAGGAAAAAGGATGGTTCTTTCTAATTCGTATTAAAGATGGGAAAAGTGGTATAAAAGATGGTTTTGATTTACCTGATGAGGATAAGTTTGATATACACATTTCGTTGAAACTGACGCGTAGACAGACGAAGGAAACAAAAGAACTCTTAAAAGATAAAAATCATTATAAACTGCTTCCTGCAAAGGCAAGCTTTGATTACCTTCCGGTAAGAAACAGAAAGCATGAACCAACAAAGTATTATGAATTAAATTTTAGAATTGTGCGTTTTCCCATTTCGAAAGATACATATGAAACGGTTTTGACCAATCTTGATGCATCAAACTATTCAATTGAAATGATAAAACAGCTTTACGCATCGCGCTGGGGAATTGAAACATCATTTCGCGATTTAAAATACACCATGGGAATGTTGGATTTTCATTCAAAAAAGGTGATGTGCATCCAGCAGGAAATCTACGCACGCCTAATAATGTATAACTTTGCAGAAATGATTACCTCGCACGTAGTCATTAGTAAAAAGCAAAGAAAACATATATATAAAGCAAATTTTGCGGTTGCAACGCACCTGTGTAGATTGTTCTTTCGTGGTAAGACAACATCACCCAATTTAGAAGCCATAATTGCCAAAAATCTGATACCAATAAGGCCAGAACGACATCGCACTCGAAATCTGACCACAAAAGTGTTTCATGGCTTCTTATATAGAGTAGCATAAAATAGCTGAAATGAATAATATTTTTTGGCAGACGAAACTCTGCCTTTTTGTGATGCACGGAAAACAAAAGCAGAGTTTGAAGATTTAAGTTCTTCAAACTCTGCTTTAAAAGATTCGTCATTCACAATGTTAACTTAATGACATTG
>JAFXGP010000050.1 GCA_017521195.1 Lachnospiraceae bacterium | reverse complement strand
TTTTCATCATCCGTGCTTCCATTATCGGGGTTGCCGCTGTCGGTATTTTCACCATCCGTGCTTCCATTATCGGTGTTTCCACTATCAGTATTTCCACCATCCGTGCTTCCACCGTCAGTGTTTCCACTGTCAGTATTTCCACCCTCTGTGCTTCCATTATCGGTGTCTCCACTGTCAGTATTTCCACCATCCGTACTTCCACCGTCAGTATTTCCGCTGTCGGTATTTTCACCATCCGTGCTTCCATTATCGGTGCTTCCGCTGTCGGTATTTTCACTATCCGTATTGTCCATATAGATGGAACTTCTAAAATCATCTGTTAAATTTAAGTATGCTGTATATACTTCCTTTTTTAAAGTTTCTACCTTGGTCTTCTCAGCCCGAATATTATTCCATCCATAGGCAGTCAATTCCACTGTTTCCAAATCATATTCTACAGCGTCTAACATCAGTTCTTTTAATTGGTCTACTGTGCTAACCTCTATTGTCTGCCCATCATAAGTCAACTGGATTGGCTTTAGCTGCTCCAGCTTATCAGCTCTTTTTTGGAACATTGCCTTTTTAAATTCCTTGATAGAAACATATTTACCTTCAAAAATTTTTCCCAGAATATAGGTATCTGAAAGAACCTCTCCGTCTGCCTGTGCTGTTTTTTGATATTGATTGGAAATATAAGGAACCATTCCTCCATAATATCCGTATTCTGCCATTAATTCATATGCCTGTCTTCTTGTTATTATATCTCCACTGACACCATTAGCATTTTCACTGGTGGCATAGTTAGCAGTAAACAAGGGAACACTATAATAACCATTGCTGTATGCCGTTCCTGTGGTTTTTAGACCGTCAATTTCATATCTGGAAGCCACAATATCCTGCTCCACCAAATCCTCCCAATCCAGTAAACTGGCAGCCTCCTCCTCTGTGATTGTCCGAACAGAATCAATGGTATGAACAGCCGATGTATTTCCCTGATTATAACGGGTTCTGGTATCTATGGTCTGTTCAAACTTATGATACCACTTCTGTTTCTGGGATGTATCTTTACTTAAAACCGCCTCTGCCTCCAGATAATCTAAGGTATAGATAACATCCATCATCCCCTGTGTATATTCCTGCAAATCCTTCTCTGTCTGGAAACGATCTGTATTTTTATTATATACTCGCCTGGGATTTTCCGAATAATCATAAACAAAATTCAGATTCATAATGCTATCTTCACTGAAATAAGTTTCGTATAATCCTCTTGGGTAAAATTCAGTTTCCAAGCCTTCACGTACTCGATAATTATTTAACCAAACACTATCCACCAACAAATGAGTCAGCTCATGAGTGTAGGTAGACAAACCATCATCGCTGGCAGCCTTTACCATAAAATAACGCATTCCTGTACCTTCTGCCTGTGCACCAGCTGCAAGATAGGTACTATAAAGTTTCATAGGAGTAATAAATTCTTGGACACCAATGGATGCCTCTTCCCCGAACTTAGACGACCATTCTTTTGAGCTGGTTGTGTTTCCATCCTGTTTTATCCGCAAACAGTCTATTACCAGACGGTTAGAAATCAATTCATCCTTGTCTTCTTCTTTGGCAATACGATACCAAACATCCAAAAAATCCACCTGAGCCTTTGCCACTCGCTCTAACTCCTGTTTCCACTCATCCACTGCTGCCTGATAAGCTGCACTATCAGTTTGTTTCAGGCTTCTGTCCACATATGAATCCACCAGACCCAGGGTAATTGTTGCTGGATTGCTGAGAAGATATACGGAATTTTCGGATACATTTAATAAAGGTAAAATATAAGTGGACAACTTGTCATCGGATCTTAACTTACTATATGTAGCAACATTGGCTTTATTTTCCTTAGAACCTTGCTCTATAATAATGGCTTTACTGGCTTCCTTAAACCATTCATCCATGGTGATATTTCCCACTTTAGCTACCTCTTTTTCCAAAAAGGCTACTATAGAGGTGGCATCAGTGATTTTTCCTGTAAAAAATAGGGTAAAAAAGAGTTGATTGTTGTTTATCTGTAAATATGTTCCTCCTGCCTCACCAATGGACAAAATCCACTCCAATAAATCCACATCACCACCAAAATAGGAAGGATTTTCTAATAACTTATCTTTAATATTTATCTCCTGAATATTAAAATCATATAATCTATACAGATAGGACAGACCCAGAAGAAATTCCTCCTTATGCTGGTTAATCATATTGATGAAATAAGCTGTTTCATCATCCTCCCAAGCATTAGAATTTCTAACTATCTGAGGGATGATCTTCTCCAAATCCTGCTGTACCTTAGAGAATACCAAATCGAAGGAACTCTGTTGAAGGTTATCCTTGTTTAATTCTGCCAACACCATCTCATCAGTAATCTCAACAAATGGCAGACCTTCACGCTTGAAAATTTCTGTCTTTTTATTTAACTTATCAGACGCAGAATACCTGGAAGGAGCCAATAAGTCAACCAGCCTTGTATTTTCCAGATACTCAATCCCTTGTAAACCTTCCTTTGTTGCCTCCCAAACTGCTGCTCCATCTGCATTACTTTTAGCTATGCTGCTTTGCGTTGTTACTTTAACTTCCTGTGCTGCCTGTACATACCCTAACGTGGGTGTAGTTCCTGCTATTCCCAAAGCTGCTGATAACCCCAATGCCAACAGCTGTTTTGATGATGGTCTTTTCATTTTTCTATCCTCCCTATAATTCATATGGTTCTTATTTGTTTGTATTTTTCTACTCATCTGTACTAAAAAAGTGTCTTTACCGGTTTTCATATATTAGTAAAATTTCCCTTTTATGATATGATATTGGGGTCAAAAGCATTTGGGTTCTTGTATCACTTTTGAACTGCATCTGCATTCCTTTCTTCAAAATATTGATGGCTACATTGATATCTCGGTTATGTACGGTATGGCAGTCCTGACACTCCCCTACACAAACCGCCAGATTTTTTACGAGCAAATTCTTATTCCCACAACAGGAACAAGTCTGACTACTTGGGTACATAGTGGATACTTTTATCCCCTTGATTTGCTGTTCTGTATGATTGGTAACAGTTATGCTTACTCTTAAAGGTAGGGTGAGCAGCACATTTTTGAAAAAAATGGACAAAACCTCTGTCCAGGTCACATAAAGACTGTTGTAATGCAATAGAGTCCACCACTTTGAGAAAAGCAAACTCTTCACACTTTTTCAGGTCTGTCAACATGGCTGAAGTCTGGAAATAGCCAATTTTATCTCCATTCCCATAGGCTTCCTTACACATGACGAGTCCTCTGTTGTAGATGGATCTGCAACAGCCCAGTGTCTGATGGATTAACTTTTACTGTTCCCTGTTCGGGTAGATTCTCAGTTTGACACCTTTTTGCATTATCCCATCTTATCCTTTTGTCTTTGTGATGTTTTCTGATTTTCAATATATTGTTTAATGACTTCCAGTGGAGCATCGCCTACTGTAGATACAAAATAGCTGTTCGTCCAAAGAGTAGGCATTTTTGTCCGAAGATAAGGAAACTCCTGTCTTAGTACCTTAGAAGTATAGCCTTTCAAGGTTTTTACCACTTTGTGAATCCCCAATTGTGGGGCTACTTCCATCAGTATATGAACATGGTCTGGCATGATTTCCATTTCCAGAATATCTACTGACAAATGGGTAGCATACTCTTGAAGCAGTTCCTTTAACCGTACATCTACACCATGAGCCAATACTTTTCGTCTATATTTCGGACACCATACTACATGGTATTGACAAGAATAAACGATATTGTTATTTGATTTATATATTGTATTCATGTTTATATCATACTACATTTTATCACCTAATACAATCCAGCAATTTAGCCCATCTTCAATTACCTGAGTAAATTCGATGGACGTGTCTTATCTCCCCATAGCTAAAGCAAGGGGTTTTACGACGTATTGGATAATTAACTGTCAAAATGTTATATTCATCGTTCTTTATCATCTGCTTAGCTTTTCAATCTGATTGATAAAGTCCTCTACCTCTTTTAAATCTTCCAGATTTCTTCTCTCCTCTCCCTTCTGTATTTCCTTACGATAAGCAGATGGAGACATTTTCTTCATCTGACGAAACGCTTTAGTAAATACCAAAGGGTCCTGATAACCACAAGAAATAGCAATGCCTTCAATAGATAGGGCAGTTAGCTGAAGAAGTTCTGTAGCCTTGGTAATCCGAAAGGTAGTCAGAAACTGTTGGGGCGACATCCCTAATGAATTTTGGAACAGTGTATAAAGATAACTGCGGTTGATACATACATAATCTGCAATATCCGTCACCTTGATGGGATTACAGTAATTTCCCTGAATAAACTCTACCGCCTTACGAACATAGGTATTGGCACGATTTCCTTCATTTTTATCTGCTACCGTTACCCCTTCTGCCACAATGGATAAAAATAGAGCCAACTGTCCGTTTCTTCTTAAATCATTGGCTACCCCAAAGGTATTATGCTCCATCATATCCCGGACAGCCTGATATAATTCCTCGGATTTGGAGGAACAAAATACCGGATGGGCTATGGACAAGCCAATCGCCTTCATATATTCCTCTGCCTTCGTTCCGCTAAATCCCACCCAAACATAGGTCCAAGGCTCCTTTTCATCAGCCTGATAAAAAGCCAGTTCCTCGGGCATAATCAAAAATCCATAGCCGGCCTTCAATGGATAGGTCTTGTCCCCTATCATAAATTTTCCCTTACCATTGATAATATAATGAATCAGATAGTGGGGCTTTAATGCAGGGCCAAAGCTATGCAGAGGCTCTGTTCTGGAGCAGCCGCAGCAATTTACATACAGACTTCCCGATTTCTCTCCTGCAAATTCCAGCTTATAAGCTTTTTCCATTCTTCTCTGCCCCCTTCCAGGCTGTGATAGCAATATTGTACCACTTCTGCCTTATTTTGTCTTGCTTTATGGTCTGTATATATACAGACAAAAAAAGGAATACCAAATCTGGTACTCCTTTCTAAGAGCGCGAGACGGGACTCGAACCCGC
Organism: Lachnospiraceae bacterium; assembly: GCA_017521195.1. Classification (GTDB taxonomy): domain Bacteria; phylum Bacillota; class Clostridia; order Lachnospirales; family Lachnospiraceae; genus SFDP01. Next base: position 17,340 of record JAFXGP010000050.1, on the reverse strand, counting down.
GGCCCCGACCTTGGCAAGGTCGTGCTCCACCAACTGAGCCACTCGCGCATATATTACTGAGAATGTTTTTACATTCCGTATCAACAATGACTATTATAACTGCTCTCTGTCTGTTTGTCAATTACTTTTTTTATTTTTTATCAAATAAAAGTAACTGTTCGTTACTTTTCGCACCCTGTATATCTTTTAAGCTAATCAGGGAAAGCCCCCACTTTGGGCAAATCAACTGCTCAGTGGGGAAATTGCCATAAAAGAGAAAAAGAGAATAGTCTAAAATAAATACCTTTTTAGATAAGGAAAGTCCTGCTATTTCACTATTGTCATCTTAGCCCGTTCTGCCACTTCCTTTATCGCCTCTTCCTCTACCTTGGTAATGCTGACCGTCAGTGTACCATCCTTATAAGAAGAATTAATTCTAATCGGATAGTCGAAAGGATTTTTAAACCGCAAATCCTTTACTCCCTGTACTATAGCAGAATCCAGACCTTTCGGTACATAATCTACAGGCAAAGAATGGGCATGCCGCTCAGCAGCAGGAATAGAGGATAAAAGCATAGCTACATATAGGGTAGAGGACACCTGACAAATGCCTCCGCCCACACTTCTTACCACTCTCCCCGATGCAAAGGAGGGTGCCATCACATAACCATTTCTTGTGGTTCTGGAAAGAATTGATTTACTAAAGGAAAACGTCTTTCCCGGCTGTACCACTATACCATTAATCCTTTGAGAAGCCAACTCCACATTAGTTGCCCGGTCTTCTTTGGTATTATATTGAGTAGAAAAAACTGCCAGTTCATTTGGATTTTTAGAAGGTAACGTAGCAGTTGCTACCCTTCCCTCATTCTTTCCATGCTCAATATAATGGTCATAATATGTACTTAAATTTCTTATTCCAAAAGCTGCCAGAAGATCCAGATTATTTTTCATATAAGCTTTTACATTAAAGGCTGCATTTCCTACACGTCCCTCATCCATTCCCTCCGTAATAAAGTGATTCAGCAGCTTTCCCTCATCATATCCCAGGGCTTTTTGTAAATCAGGATAAGTATTATAGTAGTACTGTGCATCAAACACAGCCTTATAACCTGTACTCTCTGCGGGAACTGCTGCCTGAGCAGTATTTCCTGACATTACACATATACATAAAGCCAGTGTGGCTATCTTCTTCCATTTTTTCATCAATAAAATCCTTTCGTTTTTTATTAGCGGAAATCTGCTGCTTTCCAGCAGCAGCTGACACTTTTCGTCTTTCCGTAAATTTTTTATTTTACCAGTTTTATCCGTGGCTGATTTTCAAAAGATTCCTACTCCGCTTAGTATATTATCTCCCCGAAGCAAACAACTTTCCTTATCATAACCAAATCAAGGAAAATTCCCTTCAAATACGCTGAGTATGAAAAGATAGGGTAGCAAAAAAGCGGGTGATGGGAATCGAACCCACGTATCTAGCTTGGAAGGCTAGTGTTCTACCATTGAACTACACCCGCATAAATAATATAAAAATATTTTGTTCACCAACAGTTAGTATATTACCATATTTTTTGTATTAGTGCAAGCCCTTTTTTTATCTTTTTTAGATAACTATTCAGTACATCACAGTTACTATGCAAAAATCCATGAAAATCACCGATGGCACTGGGATTTTTGCCTCTGTTTTCATATGGTCAGCACAGCAAGTTTACAGACCTACTGAATAGTTACCTTTTTTAACAACAATTCAGCCAATGTTTATATGCAGATGATACCTGCTGCCATTTACCAGTCAGATAGCTGATGGTAAATGGCAGCAGCAGTATATTATCTTTAATCGTAACTGTTCAGCACCCTCACCGTTACGATACAAAAATCTATGACAATCGCCTATAGAGATAGGATTTTTGCTCATTATAGCTACATTTTTGTACGGTCAGGACAGCAAGTATGCAAACCCACTGAATAGTTACCTTTAATCATAAATAGATTCTACATCCCAGTCGGTAATCTGTCCTGTAGTAGCATCAATGGTGAAATCATACTCCATTCCATTGTAAACGATAGTTCCTTCATACTCCATCCTGCCATCATCATAGTCTGTCTTCATCTTAGTAATATCGTTTACTGTAGCTCCAGGTACCCGGGAAAGAGCTGTCTGCTTTGCCATATCAACGCTGATTGTTGCTGCATTAGCATTGCCGTTTCCCTTCCCACTGCCAGGATTAACATTGGGTGCATACTGGCTTTCCATATCATAATCAAAATCCAGAATATTACCGGTTGCTACATCTATCTCATAGTCATATTCCATATTACCTGCATAAAATTCTACATCGTAAACTACTCTGCCATCATCAGAGTCCTTCTTTACCTGAGTATAAACTGCATTGGACTCCTGCACTCCTGCATGAGTAAGAGCAATCTGTAAAGCCTGAGCTTCTGTAACACCACTGCCAGGAGTAATATTGTTTTCTGGTACATACCGACCTTCCATATCATAATCAAAGTCGAGAATCTTTCCGGTTGCTGCATCTATTTCATAGTCATATTCCATATTGCCTGCATAAAATTCTACTTCATAAATCTGTCTGCCATTGTCAGAATCCTTCTTTACCTGAGCATAAACTGTATCAGCAGCCTGTACTCCTGCATGAGCCAAAGCAATTTCAAGAGCCTGAGATTCTGCAATCTGGCTGCCCGGAGTCACATTACTTCCCGGTTTATACTGATTTTCCATGTCATGGTCAACTTCCAGAATCTTGCCTGTTGTTGCATCTATCTCATAATCGTACTCCGTATTATTAGCATAAAACTCTACCTCATAGATGGCCTTTCCATTCTCGAATCCTGCCTCTACCTTAGCAAAGCTGGTATCGGTAGCCTGTACTCCTGCATGGTCAAGAGCAATCTGCAGTGCATCTGTTCCTCCTAGCTTAGCTCCCTCATAATTATCAATATTCTCTGCAAAACGCATTAATACAGCAGACATCTGTGCTCTGGTTGCCTGTCCTCTGGGGTCAAGAAAGCGGGAACCATTGTTGCCGGCAATACCATTGATAATACCAGAATCTGTTACCCACTCCATAGGCTCTGCCGCCCAAGAGCTTACTGTATCGTCATCTGAATAGCTACTTAAGGAATTTGCCTGATTTCCGTTTCCGCCTGCTAATCCTCTGCTGTCTGCAAAACGATAAAGCATAGCAGAAAGCTGCTCTCTGGTAATATTGTCATTAGGGGCAAACTTTCCATTACCAACACCCTGTACAATACCATTTTCTGATGCCCAGGCAACAGCCTGAGTATACCATGTATTGTTGGGTACATCAGAGAAGTTATTCGTATATCCGGAGGGCTCCCCTGCATAACGCCACAGAGTCGTCATTGCCATTGCTCTGGTCATCGTTCCATTAGGGTCAAAAATACCGGCACCTCTTCCCACCATCAATCCGGTCTGATGGGCAAATTCTACTGAGGTATAGTACCAGGATGAATTTCCAATATCTCCAAAAGGACTGTTCCATTGGGGCGCAGCTGCCTGAACATCCGGCATTCCTGATACTAATATAGCCGCTGCTGCAATCGCTGCTGCTACTTTTCCTAAAATATTTTTTCTTTTTCTCATCATTATCATCTCCTTTGTTTTTTATTGAGTAACCTGACGGTTTTTGTTTTTCAGAAAACGAGAAATCACAGCTAATACAATAGCTCCTCCTCCCATAAAGCAAATGACTTCCACCAAGTCGTCCATTTCATCCAATAGCTCAAATACCAGCATACCTCTTCCGCTTGTTATCACCGGCCAAATAATTACTGCCAGAAGTATTAAACCTGCTATGGTGAGTATTCCAAGCAAAACGGACAGCAATCGACTTATTTTCATTGCTTTTGTGAGTACCTGTGGCTGATTTAACCAGTCTGCAATACCCAAAAAATCGGTTTTCATCTTATTTTTCCTCCTGTATAAATATAAACATCTTAGAGTAAAACTTGAATTTTTCTGTGTTCAAGGGTATTTTATTCCTCTGACATTAAAATCAGATTAAATCTATAGGTTTTTACCTTTGTTTTGTCGTAGTTTGTAACAAGGGAGAAATCCTCTGCCTTTAGGTTGTAGGTAGTTGCTCCTATCACTATAGTACATCGGATAATTCATAACTGATCCATTAGCTGAGATTTGATTTTCAGCGTACGAATCAAAAACGTAGGCATAGTGGTGTTACACTTAGGTTTTTAATCTGTGCTGGGGAAAGCACAGACCAGCCAAAGGGGCAGTAAATAAATATTCGGTATGCTATAGATAGAGGAAGTGTCTCCTGATAAAAATTTAGGTGTATCCAAACCATGACCCCTCTCTTGAATCTATCCTGGTTCAGATACACCTATTTATTCATACAAATATTGTAACTATTCAGCAGGTCTGCACACTTGCTGTTCTGACTGTAGGAAAACGTAGTTGCAACGATGGTAGCTGTGAGGGTACTGAACAATTACCAAATATTCACGATTCACTTCCCTGTTTGCCTTAAAGCACTCCTTTGCCTTACACTCCTTTGCTTTAAGTACACAGAATGCTGATTATATGGTAAATGTCAATATCTCCGTTTGTAGCCTGTTGGCATAGACAGCACATTCCTCTACCGATTTAGCAATCATATCCGACACCTCTAACACCTTTGTCGTCTGGTGTGCAATATCCTTTGTTCCTTCTGCACTCTGTATCGTGACTTGATTTACTTCACGCAAAGAATCCACCGTACTATCAATAGAATCTAAAAGCCGGGAGGAAATCAGACTAAAATCTGTCATAATTTTTTCTACATTTGAAGCATCTTGATTATACTTCTCTGCGGCTTCGCCAAAGGTATTGTAGCTCTCCACTACATTAGTTGCCACAAATTCCAAAAGCCTTTCAGAATCATGAGAAAGATTAGTAACAGCTTCTGTCGCCTGTTTGGTTATCTTTTGTATCTTGGCTACCGTATCCTTAGACTGGTCAGCCAGATTTCCAATTTCTCCTGCCACTACAGCAAAGCCTCTGCCTGCTTCTCCTGCCCGCGCTGCTTCAATAAAGGCATTCAATGCCAATAGATTGGTCTGACTGGTAATCGACATAATCGCTGATGACAGAACCTCTATCTGCTCCACAATCTTGATATCCTTTAATGTCTGCTTTAGACTCTGGCAAATAGAACTATGTAATTCTCCTGTATAAGCTATCTGCTGCTCACTATCTTCCTTGACTGTCTCTGCACGCTCATGAATGGCGATAGTCTGCTTTTCTCCTTTCATATTCCAACCTATTACAATTACAATGGAAATAAGTAGAATTTGAACGAAAAATATGATATACTCACACAAGAAAGAAAATTTGAATTCTCACTTGAGGTATTTTAAGGGATTTATTAACTGTTATATTTTGTTATAGAAATCTCGTCAAACCATTGAAAACACTAAAGTTTTCGTGGGTGTCCTCTCCATTACATCTTGTATCATGTTATATCGTTTTACCCTTGGTTATGACCACTAATAAGGGAAAAAACAAGGGAAAGAAAATCTGGTAACAACTTATAACAAATTATGTAAATGGCAGTTGGAACTGGATGAAATGCTTATAATACATTTTCAAGAAAGGATTGATTGTGCCAAGGCAGAGGAAGGACTAAAGACGACACCTAATTCCGAGTGTGCCATAAATGCCCTTGCGATAGATAATCCACTGGAATATGCAAGATTATATCTAGATGGAACTATGCAAATGTGGATTGATGCAGAAGATTCATTAGAAATTTGGTGATTTATATACAAGGCAGGACTATAATTTTGAGTCTTGCCTTGTATTATAAAAATATATATTATTTGTATTGAGTTTTAGAAAGAAAATGTCAATAATGAAAAGGGATTATATACAAGTGTCTAATTTAATATACGAGGTGTAAAACATTGATTTATATAGTGGACAATTTCTTGAATTATTTAATATATCTATTCATTATTTATTTTGGATTTAAGATACAGCCTAGGAAGAATATAATTTTCCGTTGGCTCTCGGTGGTGGTTGTATTTGCGGCTGGTATTTTTAATATGTACTTTGAAACCAATTCTCCTATTGTGTATGTGTGTTGGAGTGTTCTGTCTGTATGCTTGTTTTTCAAGGAACGTTTATTGCGTTTAGGGATATTAAGTTTTGCACTTATGTATTTTACAGGAATTATGGACACATTCAGTGTTATGCTCATACAGATTTTGCTTATAGGAGGGGCTGTTGAAACTGGTTTGGCATGGTGGATGGAGATAGCATATGCCATTTCATTTTCCGTATATTTCATGGTATATACAATACTTCTTAAAAAAAATGAAGTTTATTTGAATGATATAGAATACAGATATAAGGTTGCCATACTGGTGCAAGGTAGTATATTCCAAATGTTTTATAATTTTGTATTTGCTTTTTTTGATGAGAATCATGAAATGTATGGCTGGGATGCATATGTTGTGTTTTTTGTTAGTATCGTAGGAGCTATTTATGCTATTTTTTTGACTCTTAGTCTCGCTATAAAGAATGTTCTTTCAAACAGGCAAAATAAAGAACTTCAATCTTTTATGTATATGCAAAAAGAGCAATATGATTACCAACTACAACAATCGGTGGCGGTGCGACGTTTTAAGCATGATTTAACCAATCATATAGGTGTTCTTAGAGAACTGGTAAACCAGAAAAAATTGGAAGAAGCTAGAGGATATATAGATACCATTTGGAATGTTCAGGATGAATTTGAATTAAAAATTCATACAGGAGATAGTTTTTTAGATGTTATTATGAATTATTATTTATATATAGCGACGAAGGAGAATATTAAATTCACTGTATCAGGAAAGGTAACGACGATATCCTATATAGAGATGTTTGATATTACAACTTTGATGGGAAATGTATTGCAGAATGCAATAGAAGCATCTAAAAAAACAAATAATCCGAAAGTAAGAGTTGAGTTTATAGAACATAAAACGGAAATTTTTATATCAGTAAGTAATGGTGTCGTTGAAAAGGTAAATACAAACAATAATTTTTTGAAAACTTCGAAGAAAGACAAAATGAATCATGGATTTGGTTTTAAAAATATTATTGCAACTGTTGAAAAATATCAAGGGGAATATTATATGGATTCTTTCATGGAAAATGGAGAGCCAATATTTAAAATTAGTATTGCTATCCCAAAGGAGTTAAGGCGATGAAAATATGTGTAGTGGAAGATGAAGAAGTATGGAGAAATAAGATACAGGAAATTATTGAAAAATACTGTATAGATAAAAATATTTTATTTCAAATTCAGTTGTGTAGTGATGGAAAAGACTTTATGAAAAATAAAGATGCAGATTTGGTGTTTTTGGATATTGAACTTGCAGAAGGAGAAAATGGTTTTGAGATAGCTGAAAAATTGATAAATACGGGGAAACAATGTAAGATATGTTTTCTGACTTCTCATACAGAATTAGCCCGTTTAGGATATAAAGTAAATGCATTCAGATACATTGATAAAAAACATTTGGAGGAGATAGTAGAAGCACTTGATTCTTTTCTTAAAACTAAAATACAGGAAAGAAATATTTGCTGTAATGATATTTCCGGTATATGTAGAAAAATAAAGTTGGATACACTTTTGCTTGTTGAAACAAGTGGAAGAAAATTGAGATACCTTATGGTGGATGGCAAGGAATATTTCTGTGAAGGAAGTATATCTGAAATGTCACAAAGTTTGGAGCAGTTTGGTTTTTTTCAAGTGCAAAGGTCATATGTTATCAATATGAAATTTATTGAAAAGGTGGACAGTCGAAAGGTTACCTTGTGTAATGGATTAGAGATAGCGATTGGAAGAACTCATAATAATGAATTTAAAAAGGCTTTTTTTAAATGGAGAATGTTGTTTGATAATTGATTGGGAGACATATTTCGTGATGACTTGTGTCGTTTGTGCAAAAATTGTGTCGTTTGCGCACAAGATATTTCCTTGGTTTTCTTTTTGTGATATAAAATAAAGCGTTCGGATAATTTAATATAAATTATCCGAGAAGAAAGTTTTTTATAACAAAATAGAATAATAGTATGCCAAGGAGGTGTGGAAAATGGTAATCACAGACAAACAGTTAATCAGTAATTCGTCATATTCAAGCGGAAGCACTGTAATCATGGAGAGGAGAACTGAACAGGCTAAGGCTTCTGCGGAAAGTGCGATTTCTGAAAAACAGGCTTCAAAAAGTAACACGAATGATATAGCTGTCATTTATGAAAAAAGTAATCCGAGCAACTTAAAAATGGTTACATACGCAAAACCAAGTACTGTAAAAGCAATGGCATTAAGCAAGAGTTCGATTAAAGATGTTCAGACAAAATTGAATGCCATTGGATATTCTTGTGGTACGCCGGATGGAATTGCTGGCAAGAATACTAAGGCGGCGGTTACATCTTTTCAAAAATTATGTGGATTAAAAAATCAAAGTGGCGATATTACAAGTGAAACTATAACAAAATTGAATTCCGTGTATAATCGTAGTCAAAAGGGTGTCTTATCGAGAGGATTAAGAAATAACGCCAGTGTTAAAAAATTACAAGAGAATTTAAATAAATTAGGATTTAATTGTGGTACACCGGATGGTACATTTGGTGCGGGAACAGAGACTGCCTTAAGGAATTTCCAAAAGGCAAATAAATTAACGGTTGATGGATTGGCAGGAAGTGCAACATTAAATGCAATAAACAAAGAAGTTGAGAAACTAAATAAGCCAAATCCTAATCCAGGACAATATAATACAGTCACCCAAGAAGGGATTGTTTACAGTAAATCAAAGGAAGGCTTAAGTTTGAAACCATATAATAATGGAAAGACCATAGGATATGGTATGGATATCGCAAACTTTCCTGATATTAAGATAAATTATCAGAAAGATGGTTCAATTACAAAGCAAGAAGCAGACCGTCTTTTTGAAATTGTATATAATCGGTTTGCAGATAAAGTTAATAGTTATTTAGATTCAAAAAATATAAAATTAGATTAGTATTCGTATGCTGCCGCTGTTGATTTGGTATATAATCGTGGAATGAATGATATGACAAAAGAAGTTATAGATGCAATGGGGGCTAACAACACTAAGAAAGTAAAATCGTTGCTTTCTGATTTTGATTATAGATATGCAAAAGAATATCTATATAAAAATAAGGCAAATCCAGATGCAGAAGCAATAGCATATGTTGAACGTAATCCTGGATTAAAGACTAGAAGAGAAGAAGAGTATATAATGTTTTCTGAAAAGCGGTTTTTGGTCTAATTTGGAGGAGAAAAGATGAAGAAGATTTTGAGTCTGATAGGCGCCTTACTTATTTTATCGTTGACAGCTTGTGGTAATAATCAAAAAGTCTCGGATTTGTCTACCCAGGAAATACAAAAAGAACAAGATGCTGCGGAATCGAATCTGGAAACTGAACCTGTTGCAGAAAATATCCAAGTACAGCAAGAGGAAACAAAACAGTTAGAGAATGTGGTATTTGAGAATCATAATCAGGATGCGGCAGTTGACCTTTATGTAAATGTACTTCGGAATTATATATCGGAGGGAAAAACAGATTTTACTGTTAGCTTTATCGACATAAACGATGATAGTACTAAAGAAATGGCTGTTTTTTTTGGAGAATCCCAAATGGATGGAGCGTTTATATTCACGGTGAGAAATGAGGAAGTCATTCAGGTCGTAGCTGAGGGGATAGATTCTTTTGGACAATATGGTGGATTTACATATAAAGAGAATGGAAATGTCTTTATAACAGAATACGAATTTATGACAGAAACTCAAATTTCCAGTCAAATTTTCTATTATGTGCTGGAAAATGGAAAAGCTATTTGCGAGAATATGACACAAAGTATCGCACAATTTGATAGTGATGAAAGTGAGTTTTTTGTAAACGATACAAAAGTAGAAAAAGAAAAATTTAATAGTATAGGAGAAATATATGGACTATTAGATATGTCCACTGTAAAATATTCAGATGGTGTTCGTGTAATAAATGAGCAAATGGATGAGGTATATGATGCTTATGATAACGAATAAAGCAAACTTACATATGGGTGCAAGTAGTGCAGGAGAAATTGTTTGTCGAGAATATGAGAAACCTAAGGAGATGGATGCTTAATCTAAGAGCAGAGCAAAGAATGCGACAAAGATATACAATATGCTAACGCAATAAAAGATAAACGAAAAAAGAGTTTTAGGAGGAGATATGAAAAAAAGAGTTAGTATATTGTATTTATGTTTTCTTTTATGTTTTTTATGTGGTGCATGTGGAAAAGCGGACATGAAAGAAAATAATAATGTGCCAGTTATTACAACAGAAGTAAATGAGAACCTGATGGAAAATGATTCGTCATGTCAGGAATTAGATATACTGCAACAGAATGAAGAATCTGCAAACGAAGAAAAGTTGTATGTCGGAGAGTATAATTCTTATGATGTCAATGAACCGGGTCTTCAAATCAGAAAAAATGAGGATGGTACTTATTTAATACCGATTGGAATTTATAGATTAACACAATTGGATAACTGTGTAGGAGTAGAAATAGATAATAGAATTGAGTTTTCCACAAACAAATGGGGTGAGGGGCGAGAAATAACGGGAACTATAAGCGTGGATAATGATATTGCTACTGTAAAACTTCAAGCAGAATGGAGTGATACATGGTTTAAGGATATATGTGAGTATAAATATTATAAAATATCAGATATTCCTAATATATATGTATATGGTTCTACAGAAGAGGTCACTGATGATGTGGAAGAAGAGATAACAGCATCCGAAAATATTGCAGATGATTTAATTGTTAATGAATTGGAAAAGTTGGCAGGAGAATATGAGTATTTGTCTGATTATGGAGTAGGCAAGTTGATTATTGAGAAAAATGAGTATACTTATGATATTTCAGATTACGATTCACAATCTTCTTATCGATTTTTAGCTGATTCATCTAATATAGAAAGCATAGAAAATAACAGAATATATATAAAATATCCTGAGCAGGTATTTCAAGATGATACGGTTATTTTTTGCTATTATATATTAGAATATGGCGAGGATGAAATGGATGTATATTATAAGCAATCTGAGCAGACGGATGAACAATTATTGTACCATGCAACAAAGAAAAATTAGGAACTGTTAAATGAGTAGTTTGAATTGTGTATCTCCTCTTTACGAAATTGTAATTAGTAAAGAGGAGATTGCTTTATGGTTATATCTACAACTAACAAAAACATACGGTATGTGTTGTTCGTATAAGGAGTATTCTTCTTTTGTGATATAAGTAAGAGTTATAAAATTTAGAAAATGGCATCAATTGGGATGTAATAAATGCTAAGAGTGAAATTGTTATAGGAGGATGAAAAAATGGTGCGCTTACAGCATGTTTCTTTTAGAGATTGGAATCCAATAGGAAAACCTCGAAAAAAACCAAAGGAAAAAAGTGAGAATTTGTCAGGAGGTGTTAAATGTGGAACTTCAAATGCTGAAAATTTAAGCAAAAAAACTACATCAAAAAGTTCAGATCCATTTGGAGTGGCAGCAACACTAGAATTAACGCATAGTTATGTTAAAGATAATAACTATACCACAAAATATAGTGCCGATAAAGAAAGTAACTTTCTGGGTCAATAAAGCTGATGGAGGTATTGATTTGTGAATAAGTATAATGGTCTCATAAATTAAGACACTTTTTCGGACAGATTTTAATGAATCTGATATACTAAAATCAGTATGAAAGAGAGGATTCATTAACATGTCCAGACAAAGAAGAAATTTTAGTGCTAAATTTAAATCAGACCTTGTAATTGAGTTGATTAAGGGAGAAAAAGATCTCAACACCCTGGCTACTGAAAATAATATTCAACCAAATCTGCTCCGTAATGGGAAGAAAGAGTTCCTGAACAATGCTTCTGTTGTGTTCGACGACAAGCGTGAGGAAAATCTAAAAGAAAAACTTGCCGAAGAACGCAAAGAAAAAGCGGAGTATGCCAAGAAGGTTGGTCAGTTAACCATGCAGGTTGATTGGCTCAAAAAAAAATCTGAAGAAATTTGCGGATCTGACTACGAGAGTAAGTTTAGTCCAAAACCTTTTGACGACTAAGGAAATTCCAGCTTCTGTTGGTGCCAAATTACTTGACATCAATCGTACAAGTATTTATTACAAGGGTACGCCTATATCAGAAGAGGAATTAGCCTGCAAAGAAATCATTGATCATCTACACATGGATCATCCTACCTGGGGGGCAAGGCAAATGTCTGCACAGCTGAAAGCCCGTGGATATCATGTTGGCCGCCGCAAAGCCAGACGCTATATGAACGAAATGGATATTTATCCAATTTATCCCAAAATGAATCTTTCCAAGAGGATGCATCAGGCAAAAGTATGTCCTTACCTTCTTCGTAATGCGGTTATTGATAAGCCAAATCAGGCATGGTCTATTGACATTACCTATATTCCAATTAAGCGTGGATTTCTATATCTAACTGCCGTAATCGACTGGTACAGCCGCTGTATTGTTGGATGGGAAGTAGATGATACCCTTGATACCAGAATGGTTATCAATGCCCTGAAAAAAGCTTTCAAAGTAGCAAAACCACAGATTCTAAATTCGGATCAAGGCTGTCAGTTTACAAGTCAGATGTACATTGACTTTGTAAAGGAAAATGGTATCCGCCAAAGCATGGATGGAAAAAGCAGATGGGCAGATAATATCATGATTGAGCGTTGGTTTCGTAGCTTCAAATATGAGGAAGCTTATCTGACACAGTACAGCAATATCAGAGAAGCCCGAGCTGCCATTGGTCAATATATCCACACCTATAACTTTGAGAGGCATCATTCTGCACTTGATTATCAGACACCGGCTGAATGCTACTATCCAGCGATGCTGTTACCATATGTAGCTTAGCATAAATGGTTCTGGGGAGTGTTCCACTATTCTCCCCATGTTCCTTGTGACTTATCAACTATATCAGTTCATTATAAAAATCTTAGATTTTTGTCTTGACAACTGAGCCACTATAGAACGATTAAAACGAAAACAACACTTTTTCCCTTATAGCTTCCTAACAAGGGAAAAAATAAGGGAAAAGTGAAAATTACATAGATGTTGATGGGCGAGAAAGCCCGTAAATACTGGAAAGTTGAGAAAATGCACGAGAAAATTTGAAGTTTATGGAAAATTAAAGGTATGAGTACAAATATATTATTGATAAACGGAAGTCCCAAAGGTAAAAAAAGCAATACTTATCAATTGGCAACTGCTTTCATCGAAGGACTAAAACAAGAACAAAAAGAATTAACAGTAGAAGAAATTTTTGTTAATCAATTAGAAATGAATCCTTGCTTGGGATGTTTTTCTTGTTGGAATAAAACACCTGGAGAATGTATCATTAAGGATGATATGCAAGAAGTTATTGAAAAATTACTTTGGGCAGATATTACTATTTGGTCATTTCCATTATATTATTTTAGTGTTCCAAGTAAGTTGAAAAATTTGATTGATAGACAACTTCCTATGGTTTTACCATTTATGGAAAAAAATGCAAAAAGCGGCAGTCATCCTACACGGTATGATATGAGCAGTAAAAGAAATATTTTAATCTCTACCTGTGGATTTTATACAACAGAGGATAATTATGATGCCGTAATATCAATGTTTAATCATTTATTAGGAAAAGATAATTATGAGAAAATATTTTGTTCTCAAGGAGAATTATTTCGAGTTCCCGAATTGGCAAGCAGAACAAATGAGTATTTAGGTTATGTTAAAACTGCGGGACAAGAATACATAAGTGGTAAAATAACAGAAACTACGAGGATAAAACTAAATACTTTATTATTTCCCAAAGAAACCTTTGAGGCGATGGCTGATGCAAGTTGGGGTGTTGAAAAAGAGACTGGTGAAAAGCTGGATGAATCTTTGATTTTTACAAAACAAATGGCTGCGTTATATAATAAGAAATCTTATGGTGGAAAAGATATTGTATTAGAAATGAACTATACGGATATCCATAAAAGTTATCAAATTATTCTTAAAAAAGATACCCATGAAGTTCTTACAGAAAACTTCAAACCATTTACAACGAAAATTGAAACTCCTTTTACCGTATGGCGTGATATTGCTTGTGGAAAAATAAGCGGCGAAGAAGCTATGATGAAACAAATGTATAAAGTGAAGGGCGATTTTAATTTGATGATTCACTGGAATCATTATTTTGGCGATACAAGCAATGAAACTAAAGCCAATAAAGAGCTTGAGGAAAACTCGAAAACGAATATGATGATTTTGTTGTTACCGTGGATTGTATTTTGGGTAGCAGCATCTATAAATGGATATATTGGAAGCTTGATCAGCATAGTAAGCTGTGCAGTTGCTTCGTTATTATTCCACAAGAATAAAAAAACAATATATGATACTGTTTCCCATACTGCGATTATCATTTTTTCTGTAATGAGTGTATTAGGATATGATATAACTCTCTTATTGCCAATATCCTATTTGGGATTTGGATTGATGTGGACGGTTTCGTGCTTAAACAAAATACCATTAACTGCATATTATTCTGCAAATGATTATAATGGGGAAAAGGCGTTCAATAATCCATTATTCATCAAAACAAATCGGATATTAACTTTTATGTGGGGAATTTTATATGTATTAACTTCCATTATGACCTTCTTTGTGATGAAGACAAGCTTCTCCGCATATTTAGGAATTATTAATAATATACTACCTGTTTTTATGGGGATATTTACTGCCTGGTTTCAAAAATGGTATCCAGCAAAAGTTGCCAGAGGATGATAAAATTGCAACAGCGACAAACCGCAAAAGCGGAGTATGAGGTGGTATCAGAGGTGACAGTACCAGAAGTAAAGAATTTGTATCTTTTGGTACTGTGAAAACAATACCCATAACATAAAGGAGCTATTGCCTCAGCAGATAATTTTTATCTACTTTTGCAACAGCTCCTTATATTATTGAATATATCGCATCAGTATAGCTGCAAGTTGCGCCTTGGTAGAAATTCCTCTTGGTTAGTAAAACTGTGCAGTAAAAATATCAACAATAGGAGTTTAATGATAGAAGAAAAAATGTCATTTCTTAATGATATATTTATGTTTTTAGCAAGACTATTTTGTAAATGATTGTCAATTCTTCCTACTAACGCTAGAACTAATAAGTATATTAATGCTCCAAAAAAATAATTTCTTAATATAATTACATTTCTAGTTGTTGCGGCATTTACCATTCCAGCCAGAAAAAAAGCTCCTAACACACTTATCATTGAACTTAATATAATTGTCAAAATTGCTACACTTGTCTTCACTTTATATTGCTTGATATATTTTCTCATAACTTTACATCTTTTCTCAAAAATATTATCCCTAATTAAACTGCATATTGATAAATGTCTTCTTATTAATCTGGTAGAACACAAAATGATAAATTGCATATATTACAATAGATACTGTAAAAGAAAACAAATACGGATGAGAAGTTACATCCAATACCTCTTTATAACCTATTGGGAAGATTAATTTAAATATCTTAAAATTAGGAATAATTTTTGCAAACATATAAAATAATGTTGTCCCAAATATTGCTATCCCTGTTGTAGTTCGCATTGCCAAGCATATTCCAACATGAATATAAAGTGTTGCTCCCAGAACTATCTCTGCTGATGTATAAATCATATCAAGTATTTCTTCAGGATATGCAATAAATGTACCTGTAGCCATCCTGTGATAACGAAATGCCAAAAAATAAAAAAGATATGACATTATAATGTATAAGATTAAGAAAACAAAATATATACTGTAAATTGAAATATATTTTGCTTTTAAAATATTTTTCCTTGGTATATCTTTATAAAAATATATAGTCTTTTGCTTAATCTCCTGATAAAAGGATATACTAGCAATTAAGACAGTCAAAAGTAATGGTAGAAAAATATCATTTTGGATGATAATCAGATAATTAGCATATTCAAATGCTCCTATTGTACTACCTTCTATCTTAAATACATCATCTTTCAGAATAACTAATACGCTCAATAATGCTGGCCATAATCCCAATAGCATAAGTATTTTGGCATCCATTCTTTTTAGAGTTTTTTTAACTTCATACCTTATTAAATTATTCACACCATACTCTTCCTTTCTAGCATTTCCAATAATTTATTCAATAAAAAATTGCTCTAGTGAATTTTTCTTTGTTTCTATACTTTTTATTTGATACTTTTTCATAATTTCTCTTAGAGCATCATCTACCATTTCCATTTTTATTTCAACAACTCGATTATTCTCTAACACATTTACTCCCTTTATTTTTTCCTCCTTTAAATATTCTCTATCTAAAGTAACCAATATATGTGGTGAAAAATCCGGTATTCCATCAAATACAAGTTCCCCATTATATAAAACCAATACTCGCTTACATAATTCATTCAATTCATAAAGCTGATGACTGGAAATAATGGCTAACATTTTATTCCTTTTTACTTGTTCTTGTAAAATAGAAATCAGTTCTTTTACACCTACCGGATCCAATCCTACAAAGGGCTCATCTAAAATAAGTTTTTTGGGATGTCCAATTAACGCCTGAGCCAAACCCAATCTTTGTTTCATCCCAAAGGAGAAATCTGTTGGCTTTTGATTACGACTTTTTTTCAACCCCACCATATCTAAAATATCATCTATCTCTGACAGATACCGTTCTTTTCCATGGATATTGAGATAATAAGCCAAATTATCATACGCACTCATATACTGAAAAAAAACTGGTTCTAATAAAATTCCGACATCATCTAAACATCTTTCTACATTTTTTATATTATTACCATCTAAAAAAATATCACCCTCGCTAGGAATTATAAATTTACAAATACTTTTCATCAGTGTCGATTTTCCTGCACCATTTTTGCCAATTAACCCTACCATTTCTCCCTCTGCTATCTCAAAGGAAATATTGGATAACGAATTTTTTTTTGCCTTTTCATATTTCATCGAAAGATTGTTTACTTGTATCATCTTTATTTTCTCTCCTATCCTGCAAAAATTTTACGAATAACATAACACACATTTGTATTAAAACAATAAAAAGATGTTGGGGTCAAAGGCATTTGACCCCTTGATGCTTACGGATTTCTTCGCGTTTCACGCTCACGAAATCCTAAAAACATTCAAAATCCGCACATTTTTCTGCGAAAAATGGCTACTTTCTCATGTTTTGTGGATCCCAAGGTCATCTATTTTCATGCAAGCAAGAAAATAGATGACCTTTTGACCCTAGCATCAT
>JAFXGP010000049.1 GCA_017521195.1 Lachnospiraceae bacterium | reverse complement strand
TTCAATGCAAGATTGCGTGTGATTTTTCCAAGAAATGCCGACATTTTATTTGGATACTGCGGCGGAATGGATTCCCATGCTCTTAAATATGTATCATTTACACATTCTTCACTATCCTGTTCGTCATAAAGAATATGATAAGCAATGTAATAGCAATACTTTCCATACTTGTTCGCAGTTTCCGATAAGGCAGTTTCTGAGCGCTCATTATATAATTCAATAATCTGAATATCATCCATATCTCTTCTCCCTCCTGTGTGTATTAAGGCCTTTCATCCTTATAGACACCAAAAATTCAACTGCGTAACACTTTTTTTGATAATTGTAGCATGAAATCTTCCAATAAAAATAGTCCCTGCACAATATTTCATTTAATGTGCAAAGACTATTATTTATATTTATAATTTAATTTCACTTCTAATAATTATTCTTTAATTTAATGATATCGTATAGAATAACTCTCCTAACTAAATATCATAAAATATCTTTAATTATCTCTGAAGCCAAGTTACTTCCACCTCTCCCATCACTCCCAGACTTTGCCATTATAAATGTATATCTTGAATCATTATAATAACTTAATTTATAATGTTTCCCATCTGCTGAAATACAAAATCCAAATTTTTGTAATGACTGTTTCATGGAACTTGGCATATTACTATATCCTTTTAATATATTCTTTATTTCATTTTTTCTTTTTTCCACTACCCCCTCGTAATTATTATTATCAATAATGTCTTTCAATATATGTGCCCTTCTACTATTATTCTTTTGTTTTTTTAGACTTTCTGATAATATATCAAGAATCATTTCCTTGATTTCTCCATCATATAAATCTTCTTCTTCTCCCATAAACAAAATTGGCAACTCATCCATAGCATCCATTTTAAATCGTAATCCTTGATTTTCTTGAGTTAATGCAGCAACCTTATTATTTAATTCTTTAATTGTTTCCTCCTGTTCTTTTATAAGTTCATCAAATACATTTACAATTTCTTGATTCTCATCTTCAACAGCCCTTCTTTTATTTAATAGACTCTCATTTTTTAAACGAAGAATTTCATTTTGTATACCTTCCCATGTATACATACTCTCTCTTCGCTGTTGATTAGCATATCTAAAAATAATATTTACTATCTTTCGTACTAAAATTTCCTCTCCTTTTTCCCAATATCCTTGTCCGTTTATCTTTTTATTTGTTGCTGAAATACTTGGATAATATATCCCTATTCCTCCATGATGGACATTTTCACCATTGCAATTTTTCATTAATACTTTACTAACATTAGGATCTACTTCTTTTAAAACATGCGCAACTCCTTGTAATTTAAGTGCTAATGTTTTTACATTTAATGGATAATTTCCAGCCCATGATTTTGTAACATAAACAATAGGCAATGTATATTTTACTTTACGTAAAATAATATCCTCAACAATTTTATAATTATCTAAATTTATTACACGAGGTTGTTCCGAAATAAGTAAATTCCCATCATATCCGGAATACTTATTTTTTAAAATTCTTTTAACAAAATGTGGTGGCGAAAATCTTGGAATAAAACTAGTGGTATCTTCTGTCGTTTCTCTATCTAAACATATTGCAATAATCTTGTCCTCAAGATTCAAAATAAAATCTGTTGTCCATACTACACCATTCTCATCCTCTTTACGGAAACGTGTTGCTATTACGTTTTTATCACGCAACTCTTCTATTGCCAATGTTCTTTTTCCATCTTGAAATTTTATATTATATGAATTTTCATCCCAACTAATCCCTTCCATCTTATCATGTGGACTTTCTTGGTTCCATTGAATAACCATCTCAACAAATTTTTGCTTTGTCAATTCATCTTTAACTGGAAATTTTGTTGAAAAAAGAAGCATTTTCTCTCCCTCGCTTTATCAAATAGTACATTTCATTTTTACAAATATTTTAACAAGTTAAACTTAATTTTTCCACGAACTTTAGTTCTCAAAAACACCTTCTAAAGTTCATGTTTTAGTATTTTCTTCACTTCTATCATTTTATTTTTTAGTTAATACTTTTTGTGGTATTCCTTTTGCTTCTATTTAAAGTCCCTTTTTCTGTTTTGTTTATAAAACTTCGATTTTCCATTTGCTATTTCCTCTCTCTTTTTCATACATCCAATCAAAAAAGACCAACTTATTGCTGATCTTTTCTTAACATATACCACATTCTATTAATTTTCTAATTAATACTTAATATCAATCCATTCATTTATCTTAAATATGTTTTTATTTGTACTTTTTTTCATTTAACAAACTTGCATTCTATATATCAACATGTTATAGTCGTTTTAGCAACTGTATTGTTGCGGGCAATCGTGATACAGGGTGGTTGACCTCATTCTACATAGAATGGGGGTGATGCTTATGAGAAATCATTTCGATTTTAAAGATTTAATGTCTTTCGGGATGTTCATTCTCGCATTATTGACATTCATTTATTTGATTTGTCACTAACATAAACAAAAAACCTTCCCTGTACTTTGGCCAGTGCGGGAAGGTTTTTTTCTAACTCATGGTCAACCACTCTGTGGCGATTGCCCTTTATAAATTCATTATAACATTTTTTCGTTCTTTTTCAATCACAAAATAACTTTTAAACTTACATAAAGTTAATTACTTCTTCCTTCGGAGCTTTTGTTTTCTCCACACTCACTGCATGAAGTACCGGACCTTCTCCATTGTAATCCGGCCAGTATTCATTGGCAACTGTAGCGGTAACTTTTACCCATGACTTCTGTGTTAACCTGCTTGCTCCGTCGTATTCACAAGCAAAACCTAAAAATGCCATGTCATCAGCACAACAAGTCATAGCTAAACGACCCGGAACAAAATAGTCGGAAGGAAATGTACTTGGACGTAATACCTGACCTACAAACTGCACTGTTTTTCCCACGTATCTTTCGATATGATCCAAGGAATCCAGATACCAGATACCATAACCTTCGTTATCCAGTTCAATCACCGGCTTATTTAAATCATATGGAAGTTCTTCTTCCATCATTTCTTCGATTTCTCCCTGAGAATCTTCAAAAATAATTTCTGCCTGTTGATTTACCGCTTTTACATTACGTTTATAATTACTTAATTCCTTGATTCCGTCACAACGGTTAAAAATAATCATTTCTGATTTACGAACCATTTCCGCAACCATGGATTTCATATTTGTATAGTACATTGGAAAAGTAGATGCATCAATCATGGTAATCTGCTGATCAATACTCCAATGAATCGGAAGTTTTATATCCTTCATATTCCACATACCATTAAACTCAATAATAATTCGTTCCGGTTTATGTTTCTTTTCCAATTCCATCAACTGTTCGATAGTAAAATCTTCTTCGTCCTCAATTACTTCCATTACAGTTTTTGTTTTTTTCAGAAGAGCCTGTTCATATTCCAATTCTCCTTCTTCACATAAAATAAGCAAAGTAGTTCCTCTTGTCTGGAAATAAGGCTGCGCAAGTGTATATTTAATAAATTCTGTTTTCCCGCTTTCCAAAAAACCATTAATTAAATAAACAGGTATCATAACTTCCTTCTTTCTTCTAAACACCGAATAATTCTCCTAATTTTTCTTCATTAATCTTAGAACCGATTACACAAAGCTTACCGGTTACATCTGCTTTTCCACGTCTTACAGATGTTTCCCCGGGAACGTAATCAAAATAAATCCACTGTCCGCCTTCTTTATCTGCAACCATCCCCTTTGCTCTAAGAACAAAGCCATATTGCTTTTCATCTTCTAAAGCTTCCAGAATCTTCTCAATTTCATCTACACTAAAGCTATGATGTGTTTCTTTTCCCCAGCTTGTGAACACTTCATCTGCATGATGATGTCCATGATGGTCATGGTCGTGACAGCCACATGTGCATCCTTCGCCATGATCATGGTGCTCATGATGATGTTCGTGCTCATGGTGATGCTCGTGTTCATGATGATGCTCATGTTCATGATGGTGCTCGTGCTCATGATGATGCTCATGTTCATGGTGATGCTCATGTTCATGATGGTGCTCGTGCTCATGATGATGCTCATGTTCATGGTGATGCTCATGGCAGCCACAGTCACAATCCTCATCATGGTGATGATGGTGCTCATGCTCGTGATGATGTTCGTCATCATGGTGATGATGTTTTGCTTCTTCCAATAATTCTTTTTCCATATCAGATACTTTTTCCATGGTATCTAAGATAGCCTGTCCATCTAATTCATCCCATGATGTTGTAATGATAGTCGCTTCTGCATTATGTTCACGAATTAATTCAATGGCTTTATTCAACTTTTCTTCAGAAATATTACCGGTACGGCTTAAAACAATAGTTCCTGCATGTTCAATCTGATTTACAAAGAATTCCCCAAAGTTTTTAATGTACATTTTACATTTAGATGCATCTACTACTGCAACAGCGCTATTTAACTGTACTTCTTCTTCAAAATCCACATTCGCTACAGCCGCTGCTACATCAGATAATTTACCTACCCCGGATGGCTCAATCAAAATTCTCTCCGGATGATATGTTTCTAATACCTCTTTTAAGGAAGTTCCAAAATCCCCCACTAAAGAACAGCAGATACAACCGGAATTCATTTCCTTGATTTCGATACCGGCTTCTTTTAAGAAACCACCATCTACACCGATTTCACCAAATTCATTCTCAATAAGAACTACTTTTTGTCCGCTTAAAGCTTCTTTCAAAAGTTTTTTAATTAATGTTGTTTTTCCGGCGCCTAAAAATCCGGAAATTATATCAATTCTTGTCATATTTTCCTCTCTTTCTATAAAGCACACATTATGTCAAAAAGTAAGAAAACACTGTTTAACGAGTACTCTCTTACACAGCATTTTCTTACTTTTTGCCCAAAGGCTGATTTATTAAAAATACAAGCGGGACGATAAGCCGGGTTATGTCTCGAGTGATCATCTATCTAGAACTGCTGTTACCAACAGTTTCAAGCGACCCACCTGAAAGCAGGTCGGGCAAACCTATAGCTTCCTTTCTGGTCTTGCTTCGGATGGGGTTTACATATGCCCCTTCCGTTACCGGAAGGGCGGTAGTCTCTTGCACTGCCTTTCCACCCTTACCTGACTGCTATGATTTATATTGACCAAGTCATTCAACATAAATCATAACAGTCAGGCGGTTTATTTCTGTTGCACTGGCCTTGGAGTCACCTCCACCGGACGTTATCCGGCATCCTGCCCTATGAAGCCCGGACTTTCCTCACCTGTTATAAAAACAGCCGCGATCACTTATCCCACTTATATTTTATCACTATACTTTAAAACAACTGCCACCTACAAACTCTCTTACAATTGAGTTCATCGGAAGTTCTTCATTTCCGATTCCTAAGAAATAACCTAAAAACTTCAGAAGTCGTTTTGCTTCAAAATATTCAGAATCTTCCTTTTTAATACCAAACAGTAACGGCTCTGCATGAATCTTTAACATTGCCAATTCATATATGGTTGCAGAATTAAACATAGCATCTGCACTTTCCTGATAAGGGAAAATATTCTCTTCTTCTCCTCTTCTTACAGAGTTCCACATTTCCAAAGTTCTCTTGGCACTGGTTCCTCTGGTCCTTGCATCTCTAACCATACGACGAAGTAATCTGCCGTCTGTGGTAGGAATTCGATTATGCTCATCCACATTCAAACATGTCAATGCACTGATGTATATTTTATACTTGCTTTCCTTAGGAAGTGCATAAGACATTTTATCATTTAAGCCATGAATACCTTCAATTACCAAAATATCATCCGGTCCAAGAGTTTTATAATCACCATTATACTCTCTCTGACCTGTTTTAAAATTAAATCTTGGCATTTCCACTGTTTTTCCTGCCAACAAATCTAACATATCTTTGTTAAACTGTTCCACATCAATAGCTTCCAGACATTCAAAGTTATAATCCCCGTTTTCATCACGTGGTGTCAATTCCCTGTTAACAAAGTAATCGTCCACAGCTATGGGATGAGGTTTTAACCCATGGGTACGAAGCTGAGTAGATAATCTGTGGGACAATGTTGTCTTTCCTGAAGAAGACGGTCCCGCAATCATAACAAATTTTACATTACCACGTCTGGCAATTTCACTGGCAATTTCAGCAATTTTTCTTTCCTGCAGTGCTTCCTGCATCAAAACCACGTCCTGAAGACGTTGTTCACAAATTGCCTTATTCAAATCACCTACAGTTTCTACACCGATATCTTCTGCCCAATTCTTAGATTCCATCAAAGTTGCAAACAATTTTTCCCTTGGAACGAATGGCAAGAGTTCATTCGGTTTCTCCTGTGTTGGAAGTATTAACAAAATGCCTTCCTTATATGCCTGAACATCAAACAATTTAATATATCCTGTCGACGGAACCATATAACCATAATTATAATCGTAGTATCCAGCCAAAGAATATACATTAACATAAGAACTTCTTCTATACCAGAACAGTTCCTCTTTATCTTCCATCCCCTGTTCGGCAAAAAGTTCTCTTGCTTTATCAATTTTATAAGACTGCTTTACAATGGGAAGATTAGCATCCACTATCTCCTGCATTCTTAATTTTACTTTTTCTATAAATTCTTCCGTTACTTTAAAATCCCCTTTTACAGAACAATAATATCCCTGTGCTAAAGAAAATTCAACCTTAATCTTTCCTTTGCGGATATCTCCTATCACATCAGCAACAGCCTTTACCAGCAAAAGTGTGGCACTTCTGACATAAGTAGAGTGTCCGATTTTATCACGCATGGTAAGAAAACTTACTTCAGCATTATCTCTTTTCACTTCTTTAAATAATTCTCTGATTTTTCCATTTTCGATAGCAATAAAAATCGGAGCATCAAATTTATTTTGATATTCTTTCGCCACTGTCTCAAAGGTAGTTCCTTTTGGAAATCTTTGTTCTTCTCCATTCACTTTAACCGTAACCATACATATACCCCTTTATTTCTCACGAATCAATTTATAAATATAGGTTATTATTACACAATATATTTGCGCCTTTATACAACTGTCCAAAATGGTTCTTTTTCAACTGCTCTTTTAATTTGAACACCGGGAAGTTCTCTTCGAAGTACTTCTTCCATATATGTGGTAAAAATTTTTTCCAGACCATAATGACCGGCATCAATCACAGCCAATCCTTTTTCCACGGCATCCAAACCGTTATGGTGATCAATGTCCCCTGTGATTACCACATTAGCGCCTTTTTTAATGGCATGCTCAATATAACTCTTTCCGGAACCCGGAATTAAAGCTACCACATCTATTAATGCTTCCGGATTACCAAACACTTTAACACTGGACAATTTGCATTTATCTTTTACAAACTGCGCACATTCTTTCAAAGACATAGTTCTGGACAATTCCCCCATTCGTCCTATACCTTCCTTTGAAATCTCATCTTGGAACGTTACATCTAAAACCTGACATTTTTCCAATTCCAACTGATCTGCTACAGCATCTGCCATCCCCATAACATCAAAATTTGTATGCATTGCATAATAGCATATATCCTTAAAAATAAGATTAAACACCCTCTTACCAATGAAATCACCGGTAGTAACAGATTTAATTCCCGAAAAAATCAATGGATGATGTGTAATCAGAAGGTCTGCTCCCCAAGCAATCGCTTCCTCCACAACCTCCGATGTAGGGTCCAATGCTATAAGTATTTTATTAATTTCTTTGTCTTCCCGTCCTGCCAACAATCCTACATTATCCCACGTTTCAGCAAAACAACGAGGAGCTACTTTTTCAAGACAGGCAATCACATCTTTACATTTCATCTTCAAACCACTCCAATCCAAGATTAATGTATTTCTGTTTCTCCCGAATCTCTTTTTGACGCAATTCACTTTTCAAGGTATCTGTTCTACCTAAATTTTCCATAATGTCACTGTATAAGCTGTTTTCCCTTTGTAAAAATTGTAACAGTGTTTGATTTCTTTCTTTCAGTAACCACTCGCCATACTCGTCATACATCCATTGAATGTCTGCTTCATTTATAGCTCCTGTCTCTAAAGATTTCTTCAAAGAATTCGGAATTTTTTCGGTATAATCACAACAAACTTCTCCCCTGACAACCTTCATCATAGGATAAAACTTACCATCTTCCAATATCATATTTTCTTTTTCAATATGATACCCTATTTCACGGACAAACTGCCGCACTTTACTGATTTCAGATTGTGGTTGTAACACAAACTCTTCCATACTCTTAAACTTATCAATACTATCTTTAATAATCTGTATGGTTAATCTGCCGCCCATTCCTGCAATCAAGGCCGCTTCTACTTCTAATTTGGTTTCTCCATTCTCTCCGGTTACAAATTGTATTGCTTTTGCACCATCGGAAAGTCTTGTTTCAATATATGTAGAAAGTCGCTTTCCAATCACATGTTCCCTGGCCCGCTCCAATGGACCTTTGTTCACATCCATGGCCAGACACCGGGATGCTTTTTTACTTTCAATTAAATAAATTGATACAAATCCATGATCACAACCGATATCTGCTATACTCTGATGACAGTCTAACAAATCTGCCACAGCCTGTAATCTTCTCGATAATTCCATACTAATCTAAATAATCCTTTAATTTGCGACTTCTACTTGGATGACGTAATTTGCGAAGTGCTTTTGCCTCAATCTGACGGATACGTTCACGGGTAACTTTGAATTCTTTTCCTACTTCTTCCAAAGTTCTTGCACGTCCATCATCAAGACCAAATCTTAAACGTAATACCATCTGTTCTCTTTCTGTCAAAGTTTCAAGAACATCACTTAACTGCTCTTTTAATAATGTAAATGCAGCAGCATCTGCAGGTACCGGTACATTATCATCCTGAATAAAATCACCCAAGTGGCTGTCTTCTTCTTCACCAATCGGAGTTTCTAAAGAAACGGGTTCCTGAGAAATCTTAAGAATTTCTCTTACTCGTTCTACCGGCATATTCATAGCCTCTGAAATTTCTTCCGGACTTGGTTCTCTCCCAAGTTCCTGAAGGAGCTGTCTGCTGACACGGATTAATTTATTGATAGTTTCTACCATATGCACAGGAATACGGATGGTTCTCGCTTGGTCTGCAATAGCTCTGGTAATAGCCTGACGAATCCACCATGTAGCATAAGTTGAAAATTTATATCCTTTTCTGTAATCAAATTTTTCAACCGCTTTAATTAAACCTAAGTTTCCTTCCTGAATCAAATCCAAGAATAACATTCCACGTCCAACATATCTTTTGGCAATACTAACTACCAGACGAAGGTTTGCTTCTGCTAAACGTTTTTTAGCCTCTTCATCACCTTCCTCCATTCTCTGTGCCAGTTCAATTTCTTCTTCTGCACTTAAAAGAGGTACTTTACCGATTTCTTTTAAATACATTCTTACCGGGTCTTCAATACTTACTCCATCCGGTACACTCAAATCAATATTTTCAACATCAACTTCATCTTCTTCTGTAAGAATAATTTCATCATCTTCTACAGGAAGAATATCTTCTTCTGTGATGCGCAGAACATCAATACCGCTTCTTTCCAAAGCTTCCACTGTTTTTTCAATCTGTTCTACTTCTAATCCCATTCCTGCAAAACAATCTGTAATCTCCTGATATTCCAGAACATTCTTTTTCTTTTTGGCAAGTGCCATCAGTTCTTTTATTTTCTCTTCAACTTTTACCTTTGTGTTTTCATCCATTTTAGGGTCCATCCTTCCATTTTAGGTTTTGTACTGTTTTAGTAGTGTTGTCAATCCTGAAAAGAAATATGCGTTCTTTTCAGGGTTTCTAAGGCCTTTTTGCCTTCAATCACTTGATTTATGGCAGTTACATCACTGCCTAAACGACTGGAATAATATTCCAGACTGTTTTCTTTTACTTTCAATAAAACATCGTGAAATGCTTTTTCCTTTTCCTGAGTGGTAGCTATCATTTGTAATTTTGTATCAAATAATTCTGCTACTTCCCTCTGCTCACTTTCTTCCGGAAACAAGCTGATAATACCAGCCAGTGAAAATCCTTCGTTTCCTAATCCTTCAAAAAGTTTAGCGGCCACTTTACCATATAGTTCATCCGTAAAATCTGCCGGTGAAAGATAATCTTTCACCTTCTTATATAAATATGGCTCTTCCGTCAACCAAGTAATTAACAATCTTTGATTTTTACGGACATTTTCTTCCTGGCTACTCTTAGACTGAATCCCTGATTTCGGTCTTTCTATAGGTTTTGCAAGTCCGGTTTTAGAAGCATAAGAATGTATCAGCTTTCTTAGATTTTCATAACCCATATGATATTTCTCTGCAATAGCCTGGGTATAATTGTCCCGTTCCACCTCTTCCGAAAATTGACACAATTTCTTGGCAATTTCTCTATGGAACTTGGTTTTTCCTTCCGGATCCTTTAAGTCATAATCCCGTTCTAAGACTCTGACTTCAAACAGAAAACTATTTTCCGCTTTATCAATTCTCTCCTGAAAAGCTTCAGCTCCTAAATTTTTAATAAATTCATCCGGATCTTTGTAAGGCTTTAAATCTATAATCTTGGCCGTAAGTCCAACTTCTCTTAAAATACCGATAGCCCTGAGAGCCGCACTGGTTCCTGCTCCGTCACTATCATAGGACAGCAATACATTTTCTGTATATCGCCTTAGTAAATTGGCTTGTCCTGCCGTAAATGCTGTTCCCAGGGATGCCACTGCCTGATTAAAACCTGCCTGATGCAAGGCAATTACATCCATATACCCTTCACACAAAATAATATTATTTTTTCTCGCCGTTCTGGCAAAATTCAGTCCATACAAATTACGGCTTTTATCGAACACCGGTGTTTCCGGTGAGTTCAGATACTTGGGATTTCCCTCTCCCATCACTCGCCCGCCAAATCCTATAGCTCGATGGTTAATATCCATAATTGGGAAAATAACACGATTCCAAAACTTATCATGGGTTCCGTATCTTTCGTCCGCCGTAGCCAGACCTGCCTGAATAATCTGCTCATCTGTATATCCCTTCTTCTTAAGATATAACGTCAAATCATTGCTGGTCTTATTAGCAAATCCAAGTCCAAACTTCTTAATAGTTTCTTCAGACAGCTGTCTGCCAGACAAATATCGGTATCCGATTTTCCCCTGTTCCTGTCTCAGCTGATAATAAAAATATTTCGCAGCTTCTTTATTAATTTCCAATAATATAGCTTTTTTATCTGCCTCTTTTTTAGCCTGTGCAGAATACTCTATCTCCGGAAGACTTACCCCGGCTCTGTCAGCCAGTTCTTTTACTGCTTCCTGAAATGTGAAATTTTCATAATTCATCAGAAATGTAAACACATTTCCTCCTGCTCCGCAACCAAAGCAATGATAAATCTGTTTTGATGCAGACACAGAAAACGAAGGAGATTTTTCATTATGGAACGGACATAGTCCCATATAATTGGAACCCTTCTTTTGAATCCTTACATATCCTGATATCACATCAACTATATCATTTTTCGCTCTGATTTCTTCTACGAGTTCATCAGGATAATACATGAATCCGACTCCTTCTCTCTAAAAATAATTATTATAATATCCGATGTTCATATAACATCAAGATTATTGTTCTTCTAACCATGCCAACACTTAGGAATATAAATCTCCTCGTATTTAGCAATGGCAAAACGGTCAGTCATGGCTCCCACATAATCGCAAACCACCTGTTCCTTTGCTTCACCATCATACATCATTCGCTGATATTCCTGAGGAAGCAACTCAATATTTTTCAAATAGTATTCGTACAATGTTACCATTAACTGCTCGGCTTTTTCTTCTTCTCCTTTTGCCTGGCGGTTATTATATACTCTTTCAAACATAAACCTTCTCAGGTTCTTCATTGCCTGATCTACTTCCGGCGACATGCATATATCATTCTTTCCCTGACTGTTAGTTACCAAATCATGGATGAAAAAATTCAATCTTTCACCTGTGGTTTCTCCAATCACAGAACTGATTTCCTTGGGAATATCTGACTCTCTGAGAATACCACCTCTGATAGCATCGTCCATATCATGGTGAATGTATGCAATCTTATCAGAAAATCTTACTATTTTCCCTTCTAATGTAGATGGTGTCCCTGAAGTCTGATGATTCAAAATCCCATCTCTGACTTCTATGGTAAGATTTAATCCCATTCCGGATTTTTCCAACTTGTCTACCGTCCTGACACTTTGTTTACTATGTTCAAATCCCAGCGGACATATTTCATTAAGAGCCCTTTCACCTGCATGACCAAAAGGTGTATGCCCCAAATCATGTCCTAAAGCAATGGCTTCTGCCAAATCCTCATTTAAACGAAGAGCCTTTGCTATAGTTCTGGCATTCTGGGATACCTCCAGCGTATGGGTTAATCTGGTTCTGTAATGATCGCCTTCCGGGGTCAGGAAAACCTGCGTTTTATCTTTTAATCTTCGAAAGGATTTGCTATGTATAATACGGTCTCTGTCTCTTTGGAACACGGGTCTGATATCGCATTGTTCCTCAGTTCGCAAACGACCCTTGGAATTTTTACTCAATGTAGCATAAGGACTTAAATATTCCTTTTCGTACTGCTCAAGACTTTCCCGAATTGTCATATACGCCTCTCAATCTAACTACTTACTTATTGTAGTTATACAAAACTAAACAACATCCTATTTTACATATTCTGTCCAATCTCTCTATTTCCTTTAATTTTTTGCAATTTTTTTATAATAAGCTTACTACCCAAGGTACAATAATCACTGTCAGTATTCCGGTTACCACGATTGCCAGTGAACTCATAGCTGCCTGAATCTCTCCCAATTCAATAGCTTTAGAAGTTCCTACTGCATGAGATGCACTTCCCAATGCCAATCCTTGTGCTATCGGCTCTGTAATATGAAACAATTTTAAAATACTCGGACCTACCACTGCTCCGGAAATTCCTGCTATCATAACTCCTATTACGGTTATTCCCTGAATTCCTCCGATTTCACCGGTCACACCTAACGCAATGGCTGTTGTAACACTCTTTGACATTACAGATAATAATAACTGCTGATCCATTTTGCATAGAAAGGTTACTGAAATTAATATTCCTGCATGAGCTAAACATCCTATAACAATACTGATAAGAATTGCTGCCAGATTATTTTTTAAAATTTCTATCTGCTTATACAAAGGCACGGCCAGACAAACTGTTACCGGGGTCAAAAAATAGCTTAAATATTTAGCCCCATATTGATATGTTTCATAAGAAATACCTGTGATTAACAGGAAAACAATTACTATCACAATCGCTATCAGTAATGGATTTAAATACACTTTTTTCCATTTTTTCTGAATTTCAAATCCTATTTTATATGCAACAAGGCTCACAATCATTCCAAAGAAAAGAGATTGACTTAATACTTCATTCATATTCACTTTTATCCCCTCTCCTATCTGCTTGTTTCACTCTGTTTAATTCCGGATTTTTTATCTTTATGCTGAATTCTGATAATCGCCTGAGAAATTAATCCTGTTACTATCATTACTACAACAAATGATAAAAAACATGCTATAAATAATGGTATAATCTTACCTTTTACCAAACCATAAGAATTCATTATTCCTACGGTTGGTTCTATAAAAAACAATGGCATAATCGACATAAGTAATTCCGCTACATTTTCTACCTGTTCTAATTTCACGATTTTGGTACATAACAGCAAGAACATAATTACCAAACCATACACACTTGCCGGAACCGGTAATGGCAATATAGCATTTAATAATTCACCCGCAAAACTAACTCCAAAGATAATTGCCAGTTGGAAAATATAATTCATTTTCTTTTATCTCCATTTCTTTTGTAAAAACCATTCTCAAAACGTCTAAGATAATCTTTATATATCATAATTTCGGCATTTATTTTATCATAGTTAAAATCCTCCGTAAAGCGAATAAAAAATTGGTCCCTTTTTACTTTTGGACTGATGGGTTCTAACTCCGGCATTCTTACCAAGCATTGATGCGGACAAAGAAATATGATAAAGTAAATCGAAAAATAAATAAAAATTTGACAGGGGTTGCCTATGCAAACAAAAAGAGTTGTAGTTGTGCCTTATGAACAGAGGTGGATAAGTGCTTTTGAAGAAATAAAAAATGAGATCGAAGCTGAGATCGGCGATTTGATTCTCGGTATTGAACACATTGGAAGCACATCGGTCAAGGGAATGTCTGCCAAACCCTGCATTGATATGGATGTGATTATCAAGGATTATTCTGTATTTGATGAGGTTGTCAGCAAACTTGGAGCGATTGGATATATCCACGAAGGTGACCTCGGCATCAAGGACAGAGAAGCATTTAAATACGTGGATAAGCCACATTTAATGATGCACCATTTGTATGTATGTCCGCAGTATTCTGAGGAATTGCGTCGTCATATTACATTTAGAGATTTTTTACGGCATAATCCCGAGGCTGTCAAGGAATACAGTTCAGTAAAAGAAAAAGCCGCAGAGTTGTATCCCAACGATATAGATCAATACATTGAATATAAATCCCCATGCATTGAAGAATTATATAAAAAATGCGGTTTGAAATAAATAAATTCTGATTTATCGAACGATTGTGCTCTGTTAATATACTTCTCTCCGTCATTTTAACGGAGAGAAGTTCTTTATATCCCAAATCAGTCCAAAAGGTAATTGGGAGAAAAATTGTACTTACTATATAACTTTAGAATATTTTTCTTTTTAACTTGTACAAAATATTGTAAAATATATTCAATATAAAAAATATTTGCCAACATGCATTGTAAATATTTTAATCTGCTTCAAATGAGGTAACTATGAACAAGACTACTGCTGAAAGAAATCTTAACAATAATATTGATTCTTCTTTTAAACATGTAGGCGGAGAAACTTGGTACCCGTTGGATTTATCTGCTATTGTATATCCAACTTTACAAAGAAGGGATTTTTCTTCCGTATACCGACTTTCCGTATTGTTAAAAGAAGAAATTAAACCGGACATACTCCAACAGGCACTGAATCGCACTTTACCACGATTCCCTACTTATAAAGTTGCCATGCGTAAAGGACTTTTCTGGCGTTTTCTGGAACCCAATCATCGTCCCGGCCCTTTTGTACAGGAAGATGTTCGTAACTTTTGTATGCCTATGTCTTTTCGAAGCAAAGGCCGTTGGTTGATTCGTATTTATTACCACGGATGCCGTATTGCCTTAGAAGCACATCACAGCTTGGGAGACGGAACCGGTGGTATGCACTTGCTGCATACTCTTACGGCAGAATATCTGCGTTTATTAGGACACGAGATTCCTAATAAATACATGGTGCTTAACATTGATAAAGAACCTCATCCTGAGGAACTGGAAGATGCATATATGCGTTATTCTAACGCAAAGTTCCGACCTCCACGTCCAATGGAAAAAACTTATCGCATCCGCGGTACACTGGAGCCATTCTTTACCTTTCAGGTTATTGACGGAATCATGAGTGTAAAAGATGTTATGGCAGTAGCTGCCAAATACAAATGTACCGTTACAGAATATCTGAATTCCGTATTGTTATATGCCTTATTAAAAAAGCAACAGGATGATAAACCATTCAAAGAATTACCGGTAAAAATAGCCATGCCGGTAAACCTGCGGCGGTTCTTTCCTTCCAAAACATTACGTAATTTTATCACTATGATTTATCCTTCCATCGACCCACGATTGGGAGATTATACTTTTGAAGAAATCATAAAACAGGTTCATCACTATATGCGTTATTATATTAATGATAAATTTTTACGAGGTGATATTACCACTAATGCTGCAACACAGCAGAATCCTTTTATTCGTGTGGTACCTTTGTTTATCAAAGATGTTGTAGTAAGAACTTTTTACAAAAAAGTGCAGGATTTGAACTCTTCTGCGGGATTAACCAATATGGGAGCCATGAAGGTTCCTGAAGAAATGATTCCTTTTATTGACCGTTTTGATATCTATATGGGAATTCCATTTTCTCCAAGAACCAACTGTGCTATTATAAGTTTTCAGGATACACTGACTATCAATTTTGCAAGCTGTATCAAAGAAACAGATGTAGAGCGCTACTTCTTCACCAAACTTGTGGAAGACGGGGTTCATGTTACTATCGAAAGTAACCGTTAAGTTTATGAAATAATTAAGAAGGTAATCTTTATTTTAAGATTCCCAAAAAGGAGAACAATTTATGTCCTATTGCGTACAATGTGGTGTAAAGTTAGAACAATCTTTAAAAAGTTGTCCTCTCTGCCACACACCTGTAATTAATCCAAACGAATTAAATTCTACCGATTTGTCTGATGTTATCGGACCATTTTCTACCATAAAAGGTGAAGTAGAACCTATGAAAAAACACGATATCGGTTTATGGCTTACTTTAGTATTCGGTTCCACTGCAATTGCATGTGCTATTCTGAATCTTTTTGTATTTGACCATAATTACTGGTCGATTCCGGTAATAGGCGCTTGTATTGTTCTGTGGATTTTCTTCTGTCCAAGAATGTTTTTACCTAAGATTTCTATATATTTGAATTTACTGGTAACTGCCATTAGTGTTATCTTTTATGAATTTGCCATAACTTTCATGACCAAAAGCGATCGTTGGTTCTTTGAAATAATCCTCCCAACCACTTTGGTAATTATGGTACTTGTTACAATTTCCGGATTTTTTTATAAAGTTGTTTCTAGTTCTTTGATTGCATCGGCACTATATTTATTTGTAGATGTTGGATTTTTGTCAGTTGCCCTTGAATGCTATATCGATAGATTTATGGGTTCTGAAGTCCATCTTTTCTGGTCAGCTATTGTTTTTTCTGTTTGTGCAGTTATCTCTATAGCTTTAAGTGCTATTCTATCCATTAAAAGACTTAGAGAGACAGTTCGAAAACGATTACATTTTTAAAAAATAGAAAAGCCACTCACTTTCAGGACTTTGAGTGGCTTTTATTGTTCCTAATTTCTCTTATTTATCTTTTCTGTTTTTTTCTTTTCATCATTCCAGGTTGCTTATTCTATCTATGAATTTTTGAAAGCAGCAATTTTTTATTCCCAAATAATTTCATAACTTCCGGTAGCAGACTTAAATCTTAAAATCATATAATATCTCTGTCCGCTTTCTGCTTCTAGTTTAGCACCTTCACTACTATTCATAGATAATAATACTTGTTTCTTTGCATCCAAAAGTTCCAAAGTCACTTCACCTTTTTCCAGTTCCAATCTGAAATCTATGTGATATGTCTTACTTTCTTTGAATTTTACCACACGCTTTATATAGCCTGTACAGGAAGAAAAAATTGCTTTTTTTCCTCTTTTAGAGCCAAAAAACATAAAGGCACGTTTGGAAACCACAACCATATAGCCGTTTATGTATAAAAAATATGATAAAATCCCAATTAAGCTTAATATAATAATGGTTTTGCCCACGACTACTACTCCTCATCCGGCTGTTGTCCGTCGTGTGCCAGCCATTTACATTTTGTAACTTCCATATTGGTAAAAGTTGCTTTAAAGGAAGAATCCTCCGGACTGCAGGCATAGATACCAAACTGAATTTCCCCACCGCCATTCCACATATGGCAGACACGCATCTGACTAAATGTCACTCCGTCTTTGGAACATTCAATACAATAATCATCCTCTCTACGGCTGAACCGATACCACATGGATTTAACAGATGCATCAATCTCTGTCGTCGCCCAATCGGAGTATCCATTATTCGTTACCACACTTCCTAAATGTTGAAATTTCTCATTTTCAAATTCAATAGAAGCTTTAATCCAGTTATCACTGTCCAAATACATAACAATACCGCACTGATCGAATCTATGCTTACTTTCAAATTCCGTTTTTACCACAAAAGAAAAATATTTATCTTCCATCGTAAGCTGAAGCACGGGTGCATTATCATTTCTAAAATGGTAGTAAGTTCTCTGCCACAAATCAGTATGTGGTTCCGTAACAATTTCTACCTTATCTTCTGTAATTACGTAATCCTTTGATTCCCGAATCCATTTTAAGTCTTTTGTGTTTACTTTCATTTCTGCTAAGCCCCTCTTTCCCATTCTATAACCTATTCATCTTTTTTTATGATAGATAACTTTACTCTATTATTTGTTTTACAAAATTCTCAATCAATTCATTTACAATTTCCGGCTGATCCGTATTAGAATTATGCCCCGCATCCTTAATCCATTCAAGAGGAATGTTTGTGTGCTTATGCCACGCTTTATTATATCTGATACAGGAACCTGCCATATCCTTTTCTCCGCATATAAGCAAAGCAGGACATGTAATCTCATAGGGCAAATCCTTTTCCATTGCTTCTGCCAGCATATGAAATCCATGACCTGAAATCTTGGCATAACGTGCCTTATCACCATCATAAACCATCATAATTTCATGCATCAGATTTCTTCCGTATTCAGATACCGCAACTCCGTTGGTTCCTGACTTTAACAGCCATTTCCATGGATAATAAAAATACACCGGCTCCATTTTTTTCAGTAGCCAAATCTCTATTCCTGTCACATATCTTCTCTGTAACGGTGCGGAATCAATGGAAACAAATCCGTTCAGTTTGTCTGGAAAAAGTTCTGCATAGGTCTGTCCCACATAACCTCCCATAGATTGTCCTACAATCACGGGTTTTGTTATCTTTTCCTGTACCAATATTTCATCCAACCATTTTGCTTTATCCATAAGATTAAAATTAAATTGAAACGGGTAGGATGCTGCATGAGCAGGTGCATCCCATACAAAAACATTATATTTATTTTCAAAATATTCGATTTGTTTATCAAATAATCTATGATCAGCAGTTAATCCCGGTAAAAAAATTAGGGTTACAGCATTTTTGTCTATGATATTTATCCAGTAGTGGATGTTTCCACATAAGGTTTTATAAATCTTTTCTACCATCTTTTTCCTTATTTTTAATTGTTCTCACTCACGTATATCCGTACACGACTCTGAATAATATTCGCCACTTCTTCTGCACTCTTTTGACCTGCAAAGTAAGGTGCTGCCTCTTCACCTATGATAGCATAAATCTCTTCGCTCTCTCTTGACAGCGGTCTGGCTATTTCTATCAAGTGCCTTATTCCATTTATTTCTTCTTGAGTAGCCGCATAAATATCCACATCCCAGTTATCATATCCCCAACTTGTCTTAGGATACTGCATAGGGTTTCCTTCTTCGTCCATTAGGATTTCTCCATTTTCATTCTTCTGATATTCCGGTTCACAAGCTTCTTTAAACATTTCCTCTAACTGCTCCTTACGGGACGGAAATCCCCATCCGTAAGACGTTGACTGACCGGACAGAACACTCTCCAAAAATTTCCATGCAGCATCTTTGTTTTCACTTTGGGCAGAAATGCCATAAATTTCATTTCCTGACAAAAATACACCCGGTTTTCCATCAGCGGTTGGATATCCTATGGGTGTCACTCCATCCGCTTCAAACATTAAGTAATACATCTGGTAGGCATGAACATCACTAAAGGAAGCATTGGAAAGCAATACTTTTCCGGCCTGAAGCATCTGTGGAAAACTTTCATCCTCATTATATTCATATTCCAAATCAAAACAGTTAGCAAATTCCAAAAACTGTATAAATTCCGGACTGTCAAAAGAACAGGTTCCACTTTCATAATCAATAAAAGAATCACTGGCATACATCAGACAGGTTTGCAATGCCCGTTCCTTTGTCATTCCATGCATAAGCTGCTTACCCGGATTTGCTTTTGTCAATGCTATCATTTCTTCCATAGTCCATCCGGGTTCCTCTCCCACCACTGATGTTCTCCCCAACAAAGTATCAACCATAAAATAGGTAGGTACCGTTGCTTGTATGCCATCTATTTTATAAGCATTTAGTACACTTGGTACAAAATCATCTATATTTGCAACTTCACTGCTCTTAAGATATGGTGTTAAATCTTCTAACACGCCCTTAGCTGTAATATTCTTCAAATTCACCATAGATAAATCAATCAAATCAGGACAATCCCCGCCAGCCATATCAGCATGGAACTTATTAAGGGCATCGGCATATGTGCTTTCTGTCCATTCTGCTGTTTCATCTATATATTCCTTAATTTTTATTACATATTCTGTATTTTTCTTATTAAAATTAACTACTGCCTCCTGCATACTGCTGTTACTTCCATATAGTGTAGCTAACGTCAGAATTTTCTTCTGTGGCACTTTTGAGGCTTCTGTTTTTGTCAAAAAGACAACCTCCGATGTTCCTTCATAATCATCGCAATAAACTGCTACCCGACCATCTTCCAACATCGAAATATCCCGAACAGAATTGCCATGAATATTAGATTCTACCCAGTCCAATACTTCCATTGCTTCCTGAGTATTTAAGTCATATTCATACAATTTATTATAGCCTCCCATTAAAAGAGTACCATTCAAACCTGCCCTTATTTCATTGTTTGTATCAGGTATGCCCTGTAAAGTTTCTCCCATAACATCCTTTTCGGTATCTATTTCTACCAGTTCCATACCGCTATTTCCATACTGTACTACGAATACCCTTCCATCGGATGTAGCAGTTAGTCCATTAATCCAGTTAGCATTTGCAGAAATTGTTTTTACAAAACTACCCGCTCCGTCTATCACGTAGATTACGTTGTTGGATGATAAATAAATCTTATTTTCTCCACCGGTAATCATATTCTGCACATAACTGTTCTCTTCTGTAAATATTTCTGCTAAATCCACAGACCATACTTCCTGAAAATCAGCATTGTATTTTACAAGAAAGGTTTTATAATCACTTTCTTTGTATTCCATTCCTTCAATATAGATTGGAGAAATATGCTTCATAATATAAAAATTCCCTTCCTTATCAAAGGTAAAATCTCCTATGCCGGATGTAAAACCTTCCGGTGTTTCCATATTCAAGTTCAATGTTTCCGTATTTTCTAAAGCATCCAGAGGTCGGTAGATAAATTCATTCTTTGACTCCTGTGTACTTTCATCATATGTATAAGAAATATAATACAATTTCTCATCATGTATCTTTACATTATTGATATGTGTTTCTTCTCCTGTGTCCAACGTTTGAAACTGAGGTACATATACATACCCTGTCGTTCCATTCGATGTCGTTTCCTCCGTCTCCTTGCCGCCACAGGCAATTAAGCCCATTGCCATTACTATTGCAATTACCAAAGACATTCCCTTTTTTATGCAACCATATTTTTTGTCTTTCATTAATGCTGTCCTCCTATCTTATTGTATTTTTTTATTATAGCATCTCTTACTCATATTGATACTGTGTAGACAAATTTTCCATAATTTCACAATATTCTACACCAAATACACTTTTTTTAATTCCAAAAATAACCTGATTCTTTAATTCCGTATTTTTGTAAGAATCAAAGGATACATGAAAATGAATTTCTCCTTCTTCTTCAGAACCCACAAGCAGATGATATCGGGAACCTTTCCACCAAATGATAATTTATCTTCTGTCGTAAAATTCATATCTAACAAAGGGCACCAGAAAAAGAATAAAAACATGGAGAATAACATATTAGGCATTACTACATGTGCTTCCTCCCATTCTCTCGTACTTTGTTTGGGAGTTTTCCAAACCAACACCCGATGAAATATCAGAAAATATGACATCAGCAAAATTGGGACAACTCCATAAACAAGAGCTGCCACTGTTTTTGAACAAATCTGAGCCAAAGCCATCCCTATAAACATAAGTATATCCACCCCCAGCCTATTTTGCGTATTCTGTTAAGCCAGATTGGATTTTGATAAAATGCCGGAGCTTTTTCCCAACCAATTTTGATAATAGCAGACATAAGTTCCCAGCTCCAATCTCCAAAACCAATATTTCATAAGAAAATGTATGTGTATCATACCTGCTATAATACACAGAAACAATAAAATCCAAATATCATCATATCTTCCTTCTTTTATGCTAAACCAAATAGATGGCGCAAAGACAATAATCTCGCAAAAAAATATAATAATACTGGCTCTGGGAATGGTTTTATTATGTTTAATAATTAACCGATTCATAGATATACTCCTTTTTATGTAACTTTTTATACTTTTATGTAATAATAAGCTTGTTAAATGTATATACATTTCTATAATTGCATCAGAATTTACATATAAATCTAATCCTTTTTAGTAAGTTTTTCAATAACTGTTCACAAAAAATACAGGAGATACCTAAAATGATATTCTCCTGCATTTCTATTCTTAATAAAATCAAATTTATCTGCTCCAAAGAACTGTTTCCATGCCTTTATCATCTACAAAAACAATTTTGTTTATTTCCTGAAATTCAAGCATACAGGTCTGTTTTTGATAGTTTTCTGCCCTGTTTCCCAAGAGCGTAGTTTTAAACCCTGTAATATAAATGGTATTATCTCTGGTTTCCATTTCTATGTTTCTTAGAAAATATTCAGAACTAAAGGAAACAACAGTTGCATATCCATACTTTTCTATCAGATTTTTAGTTAAATTAATATTACCAATTTCCGGTATTTTTACATTCACAATTTCTGAATTATCTTCTTCGTCAGAAAAAATTGTTACCGATTCTGAATCTGTAACCTCTTCTGTAGATATATCCCTCTGACTTTCTAAAGAGTGCACTTTAGCTGAAACAGAAACCTCTCCCAGATTGACTTCTTTTATTGCCGTTTCAAACAATAGATAAAAGCCAGACGTAAATACAATCACAACTGCTATAGCTCCTAAAATAATATTACGAATTTTTTTATTAATTCTTGTTTTTACATTCTTTAAGCTGGTTTCCATTTTCATATCTTTAAAACTCTCCTTTTTCCTTTCCACAAAATCACCTGTATTTTTCATAGCCTCATAATCATTTCTGCATTTTTCACATTCTGCTAAATGTTTTTCCACCGCATCTCTGCTATCTTCATTGCATACATCATCAATGTACAAGGGTAATAAATCTCTAATAATTCCACAAGGATAAGTCACTGTAATTCCTCCTTTATCATAATTTTTGCTCTGTAATAAGTAACTCTTGCCCAGCTTTCTGTTTTGTCAAATAATGCACCTATTTGTATAAATGATAGTTCTCCAAAAATCCGCAGCCAGAACACTTCTTTATATGGCTCATGCAATTTGTGTAAAACTTTATGTATGACATATGCAGTCTCTTTATCCACAAATTGTTTTTCTATATTTTCCTCTGAAATAACTATTTCGGGAAAATAATCAATTTCTCCATTATGTTTTTTTACATAACTGTAATATGTATTTTTTGCAATCTTGCACAGCCAGGTACTAAGTTTACAATTTCCTTTAAATTTATCGATATTTTTGAGAGCTTTGAAAAATGTTTCTTGTGTGATTTCCTCTGCCAATTCCGGATTTTGACACAGACTTATCACAAATTTATATACTTCTGAAAAATATTCAGCGTATACTCTGTCAAACTCATCCACCATCTCACCTCCTTGTCAACTATTAGACTTCTATTATAAAGATTCGTTACAAACTTTTTTAAAAAATAGAAGTTTCCTCTAAAAATGGACGGAATTAAACCTCCAAATCTTTGGAAGACTTGGAGGCTTAATTTTAACCATTTTATCTTATTTTTTGTCAACATATTATCTGACTGATTCTTCACTTTATCTGAATGATTCTTCACTTACTTAACAATTTCTTCGACAATTTCCAAAATCTGCTGTATATTTTTCTTTCCAAAATACACGTGTTTATCATTAATTACCATACATGGAACACTCATAACCTTGTATTTATTTTTCAAACTTTCATAATGATGAATATCATATACTTCTGTGGTGATATGCTCTCCTATTGCTGCCATGTGCTGGGCTGCAATAACCAAATCCGGACACATAGTACAGGATAAGGACACCAAAATTTTAATGTCCACCTGCTTTTCAACACCTTTAATTCTCTTTCTGATAACCTCATCCATTGCTTGTCCCGGACCTGCTGCATTGTACATTCCCAACACAAACGAAGTAAATTCATGACCGCCCGGAACTCCATGAAAAGCAAGTCCTGTATAGATATCATCTCTATACAATTTAACATATGGTAAAAATTCATCACTGTTATCTGTCACAATCTCCAACAATAGTTTATCCGTCATCTTCACCAAAGTTGTTATATATTTCTGTAGCTCCTTAGATACCGGACGATTATCCAGACAAAGTTTTAGCATTAATGGATTTTCCATTTTATCAAAAACCGTTTCTAACTGTGTACGCATTTCCAAAGAAAAAAATCCATCTCCTTGCGTTTCATTATCTCCACCCGGTACTTTTTCCGCCTTATCGCCAAACACCTTTTCCCGGATCACCGGATCCTTAGTACGAAGCCCTGTTCTTTCCTGCACCTTTGCTACATATTTTTCAAGTTCTGTAGCTGCCAAAGCACCATCACTTGCAGCAGTTACTACCTGCCTGAGTGGTTTGATACAAATATCGCCGGCTGCATACAGACCATTCACACTGGTTTTCTGAGATTTGTCCGTAATAATATAACCCTTCTCATTCAATTCAGCAATATCTTTTACCAAATCCGTCTCCGGTGCGTAGCCTGCAAATACAAATACGCCAAAGTTTTCACCTTCTTTTGCACGATACTCTGTAATCTTTTCCGTGATACGGTTTTTATATCGGATATAATTTAGACCGTTTTCTCCTTTTACCTCTTCCACCACTGTGTTTGTTATTACAGTTATCTTCTCATGACTTCGTGCCTGTTCTGCCACAGCCTCTGCACAGGAGAAATCTTCTCTTCGGATAAGAATGGTGACATGATTGGCAAATTTGGTTAGAAAAATACTTTCTTCTGCTGCTGCAAATCCACCGCCTATGACAAATACTTCTTTCCCTGTAAAAAATTCTCCGTCACAGGTAGCACAATAAGCAACACCTCTTCCTCTATATTCCGCCTCACCCTTAAAACCTACCATTTTAGGGTGAGCTCCGGTCGCAAGCAATACACCAATGCATTTAAATTCTCCACGATTGGTATGCACAATTTTTACATCTTCTTTTAAATCAAGTCCCGTTGCCTCTGCTATTAAAAAATCCGCGCCAAAATACTCTGCCTGCAAATACATGGTATCTGTCAAATCTTTTCCACTGCACTTTCCTACTCCGGGATAATTTACCACTTCATGGGTAATGGTAATTTGACCGCCAAACTGCTCTTTTTCCAGTATTAAGACACGATACTTTGCGCGGGTAAGGTAGATAGCAGCAGAAAGTCCTGCCGGTCCACCACCTATGATCACCACATCATAAAGATTTTCTGTATCTACCATTATAACTGCCCTACCAAATCAAGGCTTGGTTTTAAAGTCTCAGCACCCGGTTTCCAGTTAGCAGGACATACCTGGTCTCCGTGTGCATACACAAATTGACATGCTTGAACCTTACGAAGCAATTCCTCTGCGTTTCTACCTACATTTCCTGCTGTTACCTCATAACCCACAATTTTTCCTTCCGGATTGATGATAAAAGTGCCACGCTCTGCTAAACCATCTGCTTCAATTAACACTTCAAAATCTTTGGAAATGGAATGAGTTGGGTCTGCCAGCATTGGATAGTTGATTTTACGGATACGTTCTGATACGTCATGCCATGCTTTATGCACAAAATGTGTATCAGTAGATACTGAATAAATTTCACATCCGATTTCCCTAAACTGTTCATACTTTTCTGCCAAATCCTCCAATTCTGTGGGACATACAAAAGTAAAGTCTGCCGGATAGAAAAAAAAGACATTCCATTTACCCAAAATATCTTCCTTGGATACCATCTTAAAATCCTTATCATGGAATGCATAGGTTTTGAAATCCGCAATTTCTTTGTTAATCATTGACATATTGATTACTCCTTTTCTTCTTATTTTTGAGAATATCTCAATGCTTAGTTTGTCCCAAATATTTTGAAATACACATATATATTTTTTTTTTGGTAATACTGTCTATTAATTAACATCTTAAAAGAGGTATATGTATGGAGTATTCTAATGAAACAAATTATATGAAGGGTTTTCTCCCTTATGCACTTGCCGCCTTTTTAGTGGGAATCGTAGGAGGCCTCTCCACTGTACTTGGTCCCTCTTTTATGCTTGATATGAATTTAGCCTATAACAACACTACCTGGACAGCTCTGGCACAAGCAATATCTACTGCTGCCTGCGCACCTATTCTTGGAAAATTAGGTGACCTGTTT
>JAFXGP010000048.1 GCA_017521195.1 Lachnospiraceae bacterium | reverse complement strand
TCCATAGCCTTGTCAGCGATAAATTCCTTGTGACCTTCCCCAATGCGGTAATAGCTACCGCCATACTCCAGAATGTTTACGGAAAAGATTGGCTCGGTTTCATAGGCTGTCACTCCAGTGGGAGTCACGGTGTTAACTGTCTTGATGTTGCCGTAGCCATGATCCACGGCAATGATTTTGATGTTGTTCGATTCTTTCATTTACTCTGTTCCTCCTTGTGTTTGTTTGTGTTCATAAAAAAATGCCCCTTTCAGTAGATTTGCTTTGAAGTAGCACCGGATTTTCTGATTTGGTGCTGTTTTCATTGCAATTTCATTCTACTGAAAGAGGGCATAAAACACATTGAGCGTGGATTGAGCGGAAATTGAGCAAAAAAGAAAAGCAGCCACACACCGTAGTGCATGACTGCAATTAAAATTTTGTACAATATTATTTCCTGCAAACTTGTTCGATTTTATCAGCTGCCCCTTTGGAACCTG
Organism: Lachnospiraceae bacterium; assembly: GCA_017521195.1. Taxonomy (GTDB): domain Bacteria; phylum Bacillota; class Clostridia; order Lachnospirales; family Lachnospiraceae; genus SFDP01. The sequence continues at coordinate 1,834 of JAFXGP010000048.1, read as the reverse complement.
AACAGTGTTTAAAGCTACAAGAGATTTTCATGGCATTTTCTTTGTATGAGCCCACTAACAGAAGTTTATTTATGGCATTTTGAATGGAAATTCTGTCAGTTTTCTTTAGTTTAATTCCTGCTCCAAGTTGATGCACACGTTCAGCAACACCTCCCTGTTCAGCGGTCTGTGGAAGCATAAGTAAAGGAACTCCAAAATAAAGGCTCTCATTTACGCTATTCATTCCACAGTGCGACAGAAATATATCTGCCACTTGAAGCACCGCAATTTGATCAACGTGTTCATATACAGAGATATTTTCTGGCAATTTTCCGAATTCTTTGATGGATACCAAATTACCAACAGATATAATTACCTGATATTCCGTATCTGCAAGGGTGGTAATACAAGTTTTATATAAAGGCATCATATCATTATTTACGGTGCCCATAGAAATATAGATCAGTTTTTCTTTGGTTTTTACAATCTTATCAGTAGCAGGGCGGATAGATGGACCAACAAAAACGTATTTGTCTGAGAATGTATCTGCACAAGGCTGAAAATCAGAAGAAGTGTATACAATCGTGTGTGTATTATCATCGTTCTGGATAATATCAAGTACACTTTTAATCGGATACCCTTTGTCCTGCAGGCGCTTTATATTTTTTGTGATTTTAGGCATAGAAATTAACATTCGTACTAATTCGCCAATACCTTGCTTCATAATTTTTGCAGAATATTGATTGAATGCGAAAGTTGTAGTGGAAGAAACAAAAGGTATTCCTAATTTTATGGCAATTGCTTTTCCCCATACCGCCATTGAATCAGCAACAATACAGTCCGGCTTCAGCCGTTTCATATCTTCGCACACTTTATCATCAAGAGCTAAGGTTGTGTCTACTAAAATTTTCGTCGAAAATGCCAGGTCTTTACCAACACGTACGGAATCTTTAGGTGTGAGCTTTTGCTCCATATCATAATCATCACAAGAAACGAAAGTAGCTCCTGCGGATTCTATTTTTTCACGCATGATATTATAAGAATAGTACCATACCTGATGCCCACGAGAAACCAATTCACGTACAACGCCAAGAGTAGGGTTTGTATGACCATGCGCCGGAATACAAAAGAAAACTATTTTACTCATGTACCACACCATCCTTTATTCATCTATTTCCGAAAAAATCTTTTGGATATATTCCATTTGCATTTCTTTTGGCAGGATTGCAATTCCTCTTTTCTCATCTCCAAGAACCAGAATTTCATTCCCTGGCTGAAGATCAAAGAGTTCTCTTGCTTCTTTAGGAATTACAAACTGTCCTTTTTCGCCAATCTTTACCATCCAAGCATATTTTCCATTTTTAAAGTCCATATCCAATCCTCCGAAGTATGATTATTCATACAAATCATACCATTTTTAATAGTGATTTTCAAGAGTATATAATACTTGCAGATGAAAAAGCAGCCGTACACCGTAATGTATGACTGCCTTGTTTAACCATATTAAATTGTCCGCTGAAAGCTGAAAGTTTCTGTTGCTTAATAATCAAGCGATCCGCCATAATCGTTCCAATCACCAAACATTTTCCTGCTTCTGACTGCTCAATTAATTTTCCAAGCATATATCAAAAACAGCTCTATCCTTCTTCTTATCACGCTGAATAGAGTCAATTCTTACTCTCTGATATAATTTGGGGAAAGTCTTGAAATTTTCCCACGCAACCGGATTATCATTAAATGCCTAATATATCTCTGAATCAATCATAAATCCTTCACATTTAAATATCCCGGAGTATGATACTCCGGGATAAAATCAGTTTTCTATAATCTATTTGAAGAAGGGCCTTTATCCTTC
>JAFXGP010000047.1 GCA_017521195.1 Lachnospiraceae bacterium | reverse complement strand
TCTTTCCAATTCTTCCATTTTCTTTGACTTACCTTCTAAGTCAAAGTGAATCCCTCACTTCCGCTAATGGTGTTTTGTATGAGAGAAGTTCTGACTTCATCTGGTCTAATTCAACCACTTGCATTCACCACACTTTCTTTTATATTGTGAAAGAATGTGCCCAAAGGCACATTCTTTATCTTCTCAACAGTTTTATCTATTTTCTTCCACAACACTGTTTGTATTTTTTACCGCTTCCGCATGGACATGGATCGTTAGGATATACTTTAGTTTCTGCTCGTTTTACAGGTGTTTTTGCTAAGGAATCATCTTTGTTGGTTCCTGTCACTTTTGCAACCTGTTCTCTTTCTACTTTCTGTTCCACTTTTACGTGTAACAACAACTTAACAGTATCTTCCTGGATATTGGCTGTCATGGAATCGAACATATCATAACCACTCATCTTATATTCTACCAATGGATCTCTCTGTCCATAAGCCTGAAGGCTGATACCCTGGCGAAGCTGATCCATATCATCGATATGATCCATCCATTTTCTGTCAATTACCTTTAAGAGAATTACACGTTCCAATTCACGGATTGCTTCCGCTTCCGGGAATTCCGCTTCTTTGGCTTCGTACAATTTCACAGCCTTTTCTTTTAAAGTCTGCTTTAAACTGTTTTTCTTAAGGTTTTCAACATCAGCTTTTCTGATTTTTTCCAAAGGAATTACCGGAAGTAATAAGTGATTTAATTCTTTTAAATCCCATTCTTCACTGTCAGATTCTTCACCCACTACCATATCTACTGTATTTTCTACAATATCGGTAATCATCTTATAGATAACATCACGCATACTTTCTCCGTCCAATACACGGCGTCTTTCTGCGTAAATGATTTCTCTTTGTTCGTTCATTACCTGGTCGTATTCTAACAGGTTCTTACGAATACCATAGTTGTTATTTTCAATCTTCTTCTGAGCAGTTTCAATGGCATTGCTTAACATCTTATGCTCGATTTCCTGATTTTCCGGAATACCGAGAGTGTTAAACATGGTAATCATTCTGTCAGAACCAAACAAACGCATCAAATCATCTTCCAAAGAAATATAGAATTTAGATTCACCCGGGTCACCCTGACGTCCGGAACGTCCACGAAGCTGATTATCAATACGTCTGGACTCATGACGTTCTGTACCAATGATTTTCAAACCACCGGCTGCTTTCGCTTCTTCGTCCAATTTAATGTCAGTACCACGACCTGCCATGTTGGTAGCAATGGTTACTGCTCCGTGGATACCTGCATCTGCTACGATTTCTGCTTCCATTTCATGGAATTTCGCATTTAATACTTTATGTGGAATTCCACGTCTTCTAAGAAGTACGCTGAGTTCTTCGGAAGCTTCAATGGTAATGGTACCAACCAATACCGGCTGTCCTTTTGCATGGGCTTCTTCTACTGCATTGCAGATAGCAAATAATTTTTCTTTCTTGGTTTTATATACCGCATCCTGATGGTCAATTCTGGCTACCGGACGGTTAGTAGGTATCTCGATAACGTCCATACCATAGATATCACGGAATTCCTGTTCTTCGGTTAAAGCAGTACCTGTCATACCTGCTTTTTTCTCAAATTTATTAAAGAAGTTCTGGAAAGTAATGTTTGCAAGTGTTTTACTTTCTCTCTTAACCTTTACATGTTCTTTTGCTTCAATCGCCTGATGAAGACCATCGGAGTAACGACGTCCCGGCATAATACGTCCGGTAAATTCATCTACGATAAGAACCTGATCGTCTTTTACTACATAATCCTGATCACGGAACATTAAATTGTGTGCTCTTAATGCCAAAATAATGTTGTGCTGAATTTCTAAGTTTTCCGGATCTGCCAGGTTTTCAATATGGAAAAACTGTTCTACTTTGCTTACACCACGTTCTGTTAAGTTAACGTTTTTGTCTTTTTCATTTACAATGAAGTCTCCGGTTTCTTCCTGTGCAATACCCATAATAGCATCCATCTTGGAAAGGTCTTCCATATCTTCTCCACGTTCCAACTGACGTGCTAAAATATCGCAAACTTCATATAACTTAGTGGATTTACCACTCTGCCCGGAAATGATAAGCGGTGTTCTGGCTTCGTCGATTAAAACAGAGTCGACTTCGTCGATGATTGCATAGTGAAGGTCTCTTAAAACCAACTGTTCTTTATAGATAACCATGTTATCTCTTAAGTAATCGAAACCAAGCTCATTGTTGGTTACATATGTGATATCACAGTTATAAGCTTCTCTTCTTTCTTCGCTGGTCATGCCGTTTAAAACAACACCAACTTTTAATCCCAAGAATTCATGAATCTGTCCCATCCATTCTGCGTCACGCTTCGCAAGATAGTCGTTAACAGTTACTACATGAACCCCTTTTCCTTCCAATGCATTCAAATAAGCAGGAAGAGTGGAAACGAGAGTTTTACCTTCCCCTGTTCTCATTTCAGAGATACGTCCCTGATGAAGAATAATACCACCGATTAACTGTACACGATAATGTTCCATGTTAAGAACTCGTTTCCCAGCTTCTCTTACCGCAGCAAATGCTTCCGGTAAAAGATCATCTAAAGTCTCACCATTTGCTAATCTTTCTTTGAATTCTTTTGTTTTGCCTCTAAGTTCTTCATCACTTAATGCCTGCATAGCCGGTCTTAAAGATTCAATCTTATCTACCAAAGGAGCAATACGTTTTAACTCACGTTCACTATGAGTACCAAACAATTTATCAATAATCTTCATTTTTTCCTCCAAACAAAAAGGCACAATGCCCTAAAAGTCAACGCATATTATAGCAGAAATGTATTGTTTATTCAACCGGATAAAGTACTTGGCAAATCTTAACTTTTTATGAACTAAATATTTGAAATTGTACAACGCTCCTGTTTTCTCCCAATTATCAAACGATAACGGTTTCTACTATATGTTTTCTAAATATTTCAAAAATTGCATTGACACAATTTCATATCACAAATATACTATAAAAAATATATTTTTTATCTTTATCATTTATATAATGCTTAAAACAAGCACTTAATCTTGTATCATTTTACAAACACTTTTAATCACTATTTTCAACATTTTTAAAGAAAAGCATACCTTGATAATTGAATAAAGGCTTTACACTATGATATAATATCTCCATCGAAAGGTGGTGATGAAAGTGGGTGATGAATACATGACAGGCAAAGAAATAGTAAACCTTATTAGAAAACTGCGTGAAAAAGGGATGAGCAGTGATGAAATTCTCGAAATTGTTGAATACATAGAAACTCACGATCCAAAAGAAGACAGCAACTCTTAATCATTAATAATTATACCGTATAGTATAGTATCATATCAAATAATAAATAAGATTTAATAAACCAGTAACTAATAATAAACAATAAAAGGTGTAAAGTCTTTATTGAATTTTTAAGACTCTACACCTTTTTATTATCTTCTTAGTAAACTTTAGCTTCTTCTTCTCCGTTGATTACACGTAAACCACCCTGTACAAGAGCAAGTAATTCATCTTCACCAGGATAGATTGTCATTGGAGCAATCCATTCACAAGCTTCTTTTAAACCTGCAACAACGTTCTTATCGTAAGCGATACCACCTGTCACTACAATTTGGTCAACTTTTCCTTTTAATACACAAGCCATGGAACCGATATCTTTGGAAACCTGGAAAATAAATGCATTGCAAACTTCTGCTGCCTTTTCATCACCTGCATTTACTTTATTTTCAACTTCACGCATATCATTAGTTCCCATGTATGCATTGAAACCACCGTTACCTACAATCTTTTTGTAAATTTCTTTTTCTGTATACTGTCCACTGAAGCACATTTTAATTAATGCACCACTTGGAACTCCGCCTGCACGTTCAGGAGAAAATGCACCGTCTCCATCAAGAGCATTAAATACGTCGATGATTTTTCCACCTGTATGAGCACCTACGGAAACACCACCACCCATATGTACTACGATTAAATTCAAATCTTCATATGCTTTGCCAGTTTCTTTTGCATAACGTTTTGCAACTGCTTTCTGGTTTAATGCATGGAAAACACTGGTTCTTGGAAGTTCCGGAACACCTGAGTATCTTGCCACAGGACATAATTCGTCAACTACTACAGGGTCTACAATATAAGAAGGAACACCGATTTCATCACCGATTTCTCTTGCTAACATACCACCAAGGTTACTTGCATGCTGTCCCTGAACACCTACTTTTAAATCTGCAAGTAATGTGTCTGTTACTTCATAAGTACCGCCCGGAATTGGTTTTAACATACCGCCACGGCCAACTACCATATTTAAAGATTTGATATCACAATCATTTTCCGCAAGGCAGTTTGTGATAATTTCTTTTCTGAAATCTTTCTGGTCTGCAATGGTAGCATACTGAGCAATTTCTTCTGTAGAATGTCTTAATGTTTTTTCGAAGAGTAATGTTTCATCTTCAAATACACCGATTTTGGTTGATGTAGAACCCGGATTGATAATTAAACTTTTAATAGCCATAATTTTTCTCCTTGTATTTTATTCTTTATTTTTAATCCTCTTATCCGCCGAGAATTTATTTGTTTTTCATTGCTTCTGCAACAACTGCTGCAAGTGCAATGGAGTTTACTTTTGTTTCGAAAGAATCGGAACGGCTGGTAAGGATTGCCGGTGCTTTTGTTCCTGTTAAAATACATCCGTTTTTCACATCTGCAGTGTGAACAAGACATTTGTAAACAAGGTTACCTGCATGAATATCAGGGAATAAAAGAATGTCTGCATCACCAACAATTTTTCTTCCTTCTGCACCTTTGTGTGCTGCTGCTTCCGGATCGATAGCTAAGTCTAAAGATAAAGGACCGTCAACGATACATCCTGTAATCTTTCCTTCGTCATTCATCTTAGTTAATTCTGCTGCGTCTACTGTTGCAGGCATTTTAGGATTTACAACTTCTACTGCTGCCAATGGTGCTACTTTTGGACATTCGATACCGCAAGCATGCGCTACTTCTACTGTATTAGCTATAATGTTTGCTTTATCTTCTAAGGTAGGATAAGTCATAAATGCAACGTCTGTTAAGAATAGCAACTGTTCATATCCTTTTACTTCAAACACTGCAACGTGGGATAAAGGTTTTCCGGTACGAAGACCTACTTCTTTATCTAAGATACTTTTTAAGAAAGATTTGGTATCTACTAAACCTTTCATATACATATCCGCATAACCTGAACTTACTAAAGAAACCGCCTTTAAAGCTGCTTCGTATGTATCTTCCACATGAATCACTTCATATCCGCTTAAATCCATGTCAATACTTGCTGCAACTTCTTCAATCTTTTCTTTATCACCTACCAGAATAGCTTCTGCAATATTTCTTTCCTTTGCAGCTCTTACAGCTTCTAATACGTGAGCATCCTGTGCTACGGCTACTGCCACTTTTTTCACACCACAGATATTTACTTTCTCAATCAAACCATTAAAACCTTTGCTCATATGTATGCTCCTTGTTTTCTATTTTTTGTGGGTTCCAAGCACCTTCTTACATCTTTGGAAGATGTTTTGGAAGATGCTCAAAACCTCAGTTTGACAAAATTTTATCACTTTCCATTTCAAAAAGCAAGATTAGAACAATAATGTCTCTCGCCTTGATAGACTTTTCTTCATTTACCATATACAGAAATGCCACGAAATGCTTTTATGTCCATGCATGCATCTTATTTTGTTCTTTTCTATATATTGTGCCTATTGTGCGTTTTTAAGTGTTTCGTGCACTATATATGGTGTTTATCAAATTTTATATGTCTATGGAATTCAGATTTATAAAATCTGACAACGCAGCTATAAACTGGGAGTTGGTTGGTTTTTTATAACACCAATTACAGCCTGCTCCGAAAACATTTTTCCATTCTGTTGTCCTTCCATTTTCATATGTTTTTTGTATTGCATGACGTATTCCATGCTCAACTCTGCCCGGAGTTGTTCCAAACTGTTTTGCGATTGCCGGATATAGTATTTTTGTTACACTTTCCAATTCCTCCGGATTGCAAAGACATCTTACAACACTATATTTAAGATATGTATAACCTCTCAGATGACAAGGTACACCCAGACGATTTAAATAATTTCCTACGATTTTTTCCTTACTACTTTCTTTGTTTGTATTGTTTTCTTCCCAATACAGTACAATTTTAGCAGTTGTATGTTGCGGAACAGCCAAAAGAACCTCCAGCAAATGTTCCTTGCTCCAACCGGTACAATCAACTTTATATTCCATTTTCATTCTCCTTTTGTTTTGTTGGTTGTATTTTCCGACATTATTTTCCCTTTTTCGATATCAAATACGGCACTTTTTTATCAACAACAATGCCAAATAAGACACAGGAGCGCCTATATGAATGCTGCATATGCATATAACACTCATGAATCTACTTATTTAATTACAAATCGAATATATTATTTGATGGAGCAAAATAACTGGTCTGTAAAAATGCTTTCAGACCAATCAAATATCCCTTATGAGACGTTAAAAAAATTACTATCCAGAAAAACCGAAAATACCTCATTTCATAATATTATGAAAATTGCTTTAGCCTTTAATTGCAATCTTAATTATTTCATTGACTCCTCGGATAGTACTGACATACCATTAGCACATGACAGCAAAGTTCCTGTATATTATCCTAAGACCTCAGCAAACATTCCCATTCCTTCTTCTTTGCCTCTGTTGACGCAGGATTTGTTAGATATATCTATTTATCCATCCTACATACAAGAGCAAATTCATTTGGGAATTGTAATATCCGACTATTCGTATCATCCAATTTATAAATCAAATGATACTTTATTAGTTAATTGTAACCGCACACCACTCTCCGGTGAACATGCAGTCTTTTTACACAATGACAAGATATATATCCGGACATTTTTCAAATCATATAACTCTGTAATTCTGGAACCGATAAATAAAATTGGGACCAATATTATCATCCGCAATTTTGAAGAATGGAAAATTCTGGGTTGTATTGTGGGAATACACAAGCTGTGATAGACTTGGAGATATTGGATATACTATATAACAAATAAAAAAAGAGATGTGTGCAATACTTAAACCAATCTATAAAATGGAGATTTATTATGTTTTTTATTTTACTTGTTATTATCATCATCTTTGGTGAATGGCGCTTAAAAAGCTATTTTGAAGCAGTCTATGATTTCAAAAAGCAGAAACTGATTTGCAAAGACTCTATTCGTTTACGCAAATACCATAACTCCGGTGCCTTTTTAAATATTATGGAAAAGAAAAAGAAATTACTCCACGCAATTTCCATCATTTTCACTACCGTAATTGCACTTTTCTTTCTTATAACGCTTTCCCAAAAGGGAAACCGGGTATTAAAATTTGGTCTCAGCCTGCTTTTAGGAGGTGCTTTTAGTAATACCTATGATCGTCTGACGAGAGAATATGTGGTTGATTATTTCTCCTTCTGCAGTCCCTGGGAATGGTTAAACCGAATTGTATTTAATATCTCTGATTTTTGTATTATTATTGGAACTTTAATTATTACTCTTAATGCTTCTTAAAAACAGGAGGTATCTTATGGTTATTCCAAAAAAACTTAATACTTCACTTGAGGATAACATCCGCCTTTTTAAGGAAATTCTCCCCATAAACAAAAGTTTTGACATTATCACAAGAGAACTTTCTTTAGGTTCCACTCCCTGCTACTTTATGGGGATGAATGGTATGTGTGATTTACAAACCATTTTCTTCCTATTTGCGGAAATCGAAAAAAAAGCTTTTCCGGCACATTCTAATGATAATCCTTCTGATCTCCCTCAAATCATAAAAGATCAGTTTCTATACGCACAGATTACTTTTTCTTCTTCACCGGATGAAATGATTCAAAACTTACTCTCCGGACCATGCCTGCTTCTCATCGATGGTTATCAACAGGCTTTAATCATTGATACCAGAAAATATCCCTCCCGCAACACGGAAGAACCGGATACTGAAAAAGTAATCCAGGGCGCCAAAGATGGCTTCACAGAAACATTACTTACTAACTGTAATCTGATTCGAAGGCGTCTGCGACATCCCGGTCTTACATTTTCACTCCAGAAAATAGGTACTATCAGCCAGACTGATATTGCCATTGCCTATCTTGAAGAACACTGCGATAAAAAAATACTGAATCAAATCAAACAAAAATTACAGTCCCTAAATACGTCCGCTTTAACTATGGGCATCCACAGTTTAAAAGAATTGCTGATTCCTAAAACTTTTTTTCATCCCATGCCCAGTGCTTTTATTACTTCCAGACCGGATGTTGCCTGCAGTTATCTTGCCGAAGGTTACATTTTACTTCTGGCAGATACCTCTCCTTTTGCCTTAATTTTACCTTGCAATATTTTCCAATTTACACAAAGTCCGGAAGATTATTATAAAAGTCCGCTGCTTGGAACTTATACCCGGATTGTGCGTTTACTATGCTTATTGATAAGCTTACTTTTGATGCCTTTATTTCTGTTATTCTGCCTTAATCCCGAACTGTTGCCATCGGCATTACAGACTCTGATTCCTGAAAACAATCATCCTACGGCAATTTTTATTTATATTCTATTTGTTGAACTGGGGCTGGATCTTTTTAAATATGCATCCGCCCATTCTGCCAATGCCTTCTCCGGTTCTTTTGCCATTGTAGGCGGTCTTTTACTGGGGGATATGGCCGTTAAATTAAACTGGGCTAACGAAGAGGTAATTTTCTATGGTGCAGCTACCTTATTGGCTTCTCTCGGGATTTCCAACATTGAATTGTCAGATGCCATAAAAATGTATCGGTTATTACTTATCCTTATGACCGGTTTCTTATCCAAAGCAGGTTTCTTTATTGGTGTCATTATCATTTTTATCTCTCTGCTTACCACACCCGTCTTTGGACATAGGGGATATTTTTGGCCTTTATTACCTTTTCATTGGAAATCACTGCGCACACTATTGTTCCGATTCCCAACCTTCAAAGCCCAACCTGAAGATAAGCAATCGCCACCATTATAACTCAGCAAGGGAATCAAATACCCCCTGCAAAGACAATTTGCCAAATCCCCATAATTTATTAGGATACTCCAGATTTCTGTCCCTAAGTGCTCCGCGGATAAAATAGTTTTTTACTTCTCCACTATTCAGATAAGTGGCATTTCTTTCAAGCACTGCCCATTGCATAAAATCCGCCACAGCTCCTGTTGTTATGGCTGCTGAGAGAGCAGAACCTGTAACAGAAGCCAATCTTAACTCTCCCGGAAGACCTCGCTGCGGAGCAGATACCCCTACCGCCGGAGCCGCAATATCCGGCTTAATCTGACTGCCTCTGGAAAATCCTCTTCCGCTTCTGACATAAATACTATTGTTACGGCTGGAGTATGCAGATACCGTAATGGCATTTTCTGCAAAACCGGGTATAGTTAATGTAATATTAGGATTGGAATTTAAAAAATAGGTCTCACCGCTTAGGAAACGAGAGATAGGAAGCCACACATGAAATCCCGCATTCCTGAGACCACTTTCGCTTTGCAAAATCATGGACCAAATACCCGGAGTAGGATTTTGAAATCTCACGGTTATTAATTCGTCTCCGATACTCCCCTCTACTAAAGCATAACTTACTGTTACATTGGTCTTTTCATAAACAAATTCATAGGTAATACCTTTGTCTGCCTGAACTCCTATATTAGGAATTTCTTCTCCCCCCGGTGATCGTATAGACAAGGAAAAAACATTTGGTGTATTTCCCCATATTTCAGCTATAAATCCTTTTTCTCCTTCACCCACCCTGATTTCAATTTCTTCTTGCATCTCGTCTTGTCTTCCATTTTCAGGACTTAGATTACCTTCGTAATGATGAGCGGAATTACCTTCATTTCCTCCTCCTGTTACAAACACCCTACTTCTCTTATTTGCCAGACGATTCATATAATTACTCAATGGCGATGTTCCGTTATGACTGCCATAACTACTGCTTAAGGCTATGCAAAAAATAACCGGTCTGACAAAACTTTCTGCAAAGGTATCTGCATATTGTAACGCCATCATAATATCTGTAGATTGATATGCTACTACATTATCGGGAATCAGATAATAATCTCTCAAATATTGTTTGCATGGTTTTAATTTAATTACCAAGATATCCGCATCCGGTGCTGCTCCTGAGAATATGGTTCCTTCGGAAATATTGCTGCCTGCAGCCACTCCCGCAATAGCTGTTCCATGACCATTTTCATCTATAGAAGGCACGATAGAAAGCGGATTGTCACTTTGCAGTGCCTGATTTATTAATTCTTTTCCATATTCCGTACCATAATCAAAACCTGCCGGCGGCTGACCATCCTGAATCGTCTGATCCCAAATTGCCAGAATACGACTGCTGCCGTCAGGATTTCGAAATAACGGATTCCTGTAATCAATTCCCGTATCTATAAAAACCGTTATTGTACCCTTTCCTGTCAGACTTAAAGGTTTCTGCTGTACACTACGGATTCCGGAAGCAATTAATGGTCCCGGATCAAATGCATTTCCCACAGATTCCGTAACCAATTCCTGTAATCCAAATAAGTTAGGCAAACGCTGATATGGATAATTCAATAATCCTATAGGAGCCATTTGCTCTCTCGCTGTATATACAAGTCCCAAAATACGGTCCACCTGATGATAACAATAATCTAAATTTGAAGTATCCATGTTTCTCAATTCTTCTGTTAATTCAAAATCTATAATCCAATCTGCATAATCATTTGAAAGTATTCTTTCTTTGCATGAAACAGGCATATATTTTCTCCGGATTTGATTATCTCATTATATGCAAAGAGCTGTCACAAAATGCGACAGCTCTTTGAGTATTATTCACTTATTTCATTTAATTTTCTTCGTTCTTCAATTCCGATGGAATTATTCCTTATATCGATAATAGGACCTCCGGTTCCACGGATATAATCACCGGTAATGGTTACCTGACCTATATTATCATCTTTCGGAATTTCATACATGATATCTAACATAAATTCTTCAATAATAGCTCTTAAGGCTCTGGCTCCCGTATCCTTTTCCATTGCTTTATCTGCAATTGCTTCTAAAGCACTATCATCGAATTCCAGTTTCACCTCGTCTAATTCCAATAATTTCTGATATTGTTTTAAAATAGCATTCTTTGGCTCTTTTAAAATCTGAATCATCATTTCTTTGGTGAGACCCTGCAAGGTATAAATTACCGGAAGACGACCGATAAATTCCGGTATCATGCCAAATTTTCTTAAATCTTCTACCGTAACCTTATCCAGAATATTTTTATCCTTATCGTACTTATCTTTTAAGTCTGCACCAAAACCAATAGAGGTCTGTTTATTCAATCTCTGTTTGATTACTTCTTCTAATTCCGGAAATGCACCACCACAAATAAACAAAATATTTCTGGTATTAATTGTGGTCATCGGTACCATGGCATTTTTATTGGTAGCTCCAACCGGAACTTCTACCTCCGCACCTTCCAATAATTTTAACATTCCCTGCTGTACAGATTCCCCACTGACATCTCTGGAATGAGTATTTTTCTTCTTGGCAATTTTATCTATTTCATCGATAAAAATAATTCCCTGTTCAGCCCTATCCACATCATTGTCTGCTGCTGCCAAAAGTTTACTTACTACACTTTCAATATCATCTCCGATATAGCCAGCTTCTGTTAAAGATGTGGCATCTGTAATAGCCAGAGGAACATCCAGAAGTTTTGCCAGAGTCTTAACAAGATATGTTTTTCCGCTTCCGGTAGGTCCGATCATAAGCATATTGGATTTTTCAATTTCTATTTCATCCATTGTTCCGGTAGCCACACGTTTATAATGATTATAAACTGCTACGGAAATAACTTTTTTTGCTTTTTCCTGACCGATTACATATTCGTCTAACTGTGCTTTGATTTTATGCGGTGGCGGAATATTTTTAATATCCAAAATAGGTTTATCCTGCTTTTTGCGTTTCTTCAACTTCTGTTTATTCGGAATACCTCCATCCATCTGCAAATCCGCCAAATTAATAAAACTGATATTAGGAAACGGACGTTTTGGTGTTTTTGTTTCTGCTTCTTCCTCTGTTTCTTCCACATCAGTTACACTTGTTTCATCAAAAACTTTGGTAGACTCCTCACCATCATGCTCTTCTTTTTTCACATTTTCTTTCTGCGCCTGGCCAAAAGGATTACCAAACGGTCCAAAACCATTCATAAATGAGGGATTATTAAATATATGCTGATAATCCATCTGATTTACGGTTTCCATGGTTTTTTCCATACAATCCATGCATATAGTCATGTTGCCGGGCATTTTAAACATTCTTCCTGCCCTGCTTTCCGGTCTTCTACAGATAAAACAAATATCTTCATATCCGTCATCTGTATTTTTCTGTTCAAATTCCTCTGCCATTCTATCCTCCATATATTACAGGCTTTATGGATTCTGTGCCGGTGGTCCCAAAATTACCTGAAGCTGCTGTTCGATGTAGCCTCCGGCATTCGGTCTCTGAATAGTCACCATTACTGTCTCTCCAATTTCGTAATATTCTAAATATCCCTGTAAATCTTCCATTGTTTTTACGCTGCTTCCATCAAAAGCAGTAATAATGTCACCTTTTAATATTCCTGCTTCATAGGCTGCTCCATTATAAACCTGAGCCACATATACACCTTCCGGCATACCATACATTGCAGATACATCTGAGGTTACATTTAATCCGGAAATTGCCAAATATCCTTTTTTTGCTTCCTCAACCTTATCTTTGGTTTCTCTGCTCATTAACTCTTCAATAATTGGTTTTGCATTGGAAATTGGAATGGCATATCCCATACCTTCCACGGTGCTTCCTCCAATTTTGTTGGAATTAATACCAACCACTTCGCCTCTTACATTTAACAATGCGCCACCGGAATTTCCCGGATTAATAGCTGCATCCGTCTGAATCAACATTCCTGTGGTAGAACCATCTTCACTCATGGCAATCTGACGATTCAAAGCACTGATAACACCTGTAGTTACAGACTGACCATATCCTAACGCATTACCAATGGCAATAGCAGGTTCACCTACTTTCAAACTCTCAGAATCTCCCAATACTGCAATAGAGATATTAGATATAGTTGTAGTTTCCAAAGAATTTAATGGTACTGCAATTACTGCCAGGTCCATATTGGCATCAGTTCCTTTTACCTTAGCACTTGCAATACTTCCGTCAATAAACTGAACCTTTAATTCTGTAGAATCTGAAATCACATGATTGTTAGTCACAATCAAAAGTTCAGTATCATTTTCACCTACAATGATACCGGAACCACTGGACTGGTTCTCACTCTGGAACTGCTGTCCCCAAAAACTCTGTGTAATCACAGAGGTGTTGGTAATAGATACAACTGACGGCATAACCGCTTCTACCACATTAGTAACATCAGTTACCACTGCTGTTACAGTCTGAGTACTTTCAATTCCCGATTGACTCACTTGCGGTTCTTTTACTTCCGCTTCCTTGATTAGTGGAGGAGCCACTTCTTCAATTGCTGTTGATCCGGCCCCTATAGACAAAAAATTGTTCCCCACATAATAGCCACCCACTGCACTGGCACCGATTATCAAAAACACGCCTAAAATAATGGCTATTGCCTTACCCGTTTTTTTCTTCTTAGGACGAGGAGTTTCGTAATAACTGTAACTACGATTTTCTCCATAATCATATCCCTGATATCCGGAAGAGTAATTTCCTCCTGTATTGTAATTGTTGTCACGATCGTTATACATATAAACACTTCCTTTTCTTTGTCAAAATTAGTCTTTATCTTGTAATACAAGAATTTCCTTTGTATTATTACAAACGAAACCTATTTTTACTTTAGACAGTATAACTTGAATTTGTGTACAATTTGTGTACAAATTCTTTAAAAAAAATAAAAGCTTCTTTATTTTTTATTAAAAAATTTTACTTGATTTATGCTTTCCAATAATTGGAGTTCATGGTACATTTCTGAATTACGGACATGGGAATTTTATGGTAAGCTTTACCCATACGATAGCCAATGTATTTACAACCGCATTGGTATATAAACGGAAACAACAAACTAATTTTCTTTTCCTTTATCAAAAACTTAATTGTTTCCGAAACCAATTTGCCTCCTTCTTTTTCTGAAGGAACTTCTTTGAACACTTCCGGATGATCCGCCTGAG
The DNA here is from genome assembly GCA_017521195.1 of Lachnospiraceae bacterium. GTDB lineage: Bacteria > Bacillota > Clostridia > Lachnospirales > Lachnospiraceae > SFDP01. Next base: position 18,193 of record JAFXGP010000047.1, on the reverse strand, counting down.
ATACTCCCAAATCAAAGTTACGATGAAACTGCTGCTTTCCGGTATAATAATGAGAATGAATTACCTGCGCTTCAGCTACATACCCTATTTCATATCCTGCCTTAATCACTGAGGCTGCATAAATCATATCCTCATTAAAAATAGTCTTTTTAATAAAACCGCCCAGTTTGTCATAAACCTCTCTCTTATAAGCAGCACATACATTAGAACAAAAATATGTCTTAATACCTAACTCATTCAAATCCTTTTGGCTCTTAATTCTGCTTTCGTCCGGATAATTAAACTTTCTGGTAAAATCCTCTAAGATATGACTATTGGGTCTTGCAAGCTGTTTTCCATATACCGAAGCCACATTCTTCTTCTCTAAAACCTTCAACAGCTCCTCAACCATAAACTCATTGGCCGGAATTGCATCTTGAGTCATGCACAGAAAATAAGGCGTTTGTGAAAACTGCACCCCCATATCCCTGGTTTTTCCGTGATCAAATTCCCTTTCACTTACGTGATAGATTTCGATGTTATCATACTTCTCTAATATATCGGTTCCTTTTAAAAATTTTTCGATATATTTTTCTTCTGTATTCATCAAAATAATTTTATTCGGTTTTATCGTTTGCCCTTGCAACTTCTCAATCAATTCACCAAAACCTTTTTCAGGTTTATATGTGGGGATAATTATATCTATCAAATTACTCATAATGCTCCTTAAAACAGCAATTCAAAATACATCTTCTATAAGCCTACATAAAACAGGACTGTTACTAAATAGTGGTAACAGTCCGTATACTTCAGCATTATAAATTTATATCTATCTTCCTGTGTCTGCAGAAATTTTCTGGCTGTAGGACTGAACTTCTGAAGAAATTTCATATGCTTCATCTGCAAATAAGAATTTATGAAGTTCTAATACATTTGCCTTTAAGTCTACAGGAATTACACAACTACCTTTACTTCCTAAGTTACCTGTTGCACGATATTGTTCAAATGGGAAACCATCCTTAGCTACAATACTATAATTACTGATTTCACCAAGTACAGCAACCATTTCATCCACATCAAGAGAAGTAGATACGTATGGCAACACTTTATCCAAAATCTTGTTTAAGGTTGCAGGACTGGACTGTTTTGCCTTTTCCATAATCGCAGCCAATACATCTCTCTGTCTCTGAGCTCGCATAAAGTCATCACCTACCTGACGAACACGACAATATGCTGTTGCCTGAAGACCATTTAAGGTCTGTCTTCCTGCATGTGTAACTGCAATATAGTCCTTTCCTTCTGTTGCGGTAAATATCTTACCATCTGTACTGGTTCCTACCATACTAATCTGATAGTTATTCAAATGTCTGATTTCATCTTCTAAAATTTCGATTTCAACACCACCAATGGCATCTATAGTTTCCATCAAACCGGTAAATCCAACTGTTACGTAATCCTCAATATTTAAGTCAAGGTTCATGTTCAACATATTAATAGCCTGTTCCGGACCGCCCTTGGCATAAGCAGCATTACATTTGTTGTAAGTATCATTGCCAAGATTTAAATAAGTGTCTCGATACACACTGAGCAATTTTACGTCACCTGTTTCCTGATTTACGGATGCAATCATGATGGTATCTGTACGGTTTCCTTTTCCTAAGGATTTATCCCTGGCATCAACACCAAACAACGCAATATTTCGATATCCTTTTAAAGAAACATTATTTTCTACAGTTTCATTTACAACAATATTTTCTTTGTCAATAGAAATTTTGTTCACTTTATCAGCTTTTAATACCATATATAATACCACTAATAAAATAACTAAAATCACCATTTCTGCAACAAATAAGAAAATACGTTTATTGTTCTTTGCAGATTTTTTCTTTCTTCTCTTTTTAACATTTGGTTTAGATTGTACTTTTTTTGTTGTCATTTTGTCTCTTCCTTTTTGTATTTTTAAAACATTAATATGCGTTTTCATTTACAAACCCTTTGAAAACCGTCATAAACATAATTTTAAAATCTAAAAACATGCTCCAGTTTTCAATATAATATAAATCAAACTCAATACGTCTTCGTATCGATGTATCGCCTCGATAACCATGTACCTGAGCCCATCCTGTAAGCCCCGGTCTTACCTGATGTTTAATCATATATCTTGGAATTTCTTCCCTGAATTTCTCTACGAACTGAGGACGTTCCGGTCTGGGTCCCACGATACTCATATCTCCAACCAAAATATTCCAAAGCTGAGGGAGTTCATCCAAACTGGTTTTACGCATAAAACTTCCCAATTTGGTTACACGTGGATCATTTTTCACTGTCCAGCCTTTCTTTTCTTCGTCTTCTGACTGTACTGCCATACTACGGAACTTATACATATTAAATTTCTTATTGTGACGTCCCACACGTTCCTGTTTAAAAATAATCGGACCTTTGCTGGTTGTCTTTACTAAAATTGCCAGAATCAACAACAACGGCGAAAGGATAATCAGACCACAAGCAGAACCTACAATATCTACAGTTCTCTTTGCAATTCTATTCACTGTATTGGTTAACGGAACATATCGGATATTAATAACAGAAAGACCATTAATATCTTCTGTATAAGGCTTGTTCGGAATTAAGCTGTAATAATCCGGTATAAATTTAGTATGCACCCCTGATTTTTCACATAAACCAACAATTTGTTCCAAAATGTCATAATCTGACAGCGAAAGTGTTACTGCAATCTCATCCAGGTGACTTAATGGTAACACAACTTCCAGATTCTCAATACTACCTATGACTTTTACACCTTTGTACTGTGTTCCTGCAGGCACATGATTATCCAAAATTCCTCTTACCACATATCCCCATTGTGGATTAGCATTAATTCTACTAATATATTCTTCTGCTGCTCTGGAATATCCTACCAACAAAATATATTTTAGATTATATCCTTTTTTCCTGAAATATCGTAATGTTGTACGTAAAACAATACGGAACAACAGTGTAATTATAATATTAATTCCATAAAACAAACCGATTACTATTCGGGAAAAGTTACCATCTCCAAGTTTAAAAGCAGTAATTGCCATCAGGAAAAAAGCAACTCCCACACTATTTACCTTAATAATATCCAGGATTTCTTTTTCCAGAGTTTGCGATCTCTTTGGAGTGTATAACTTAAACCAATAATATAAAACTAAATATCCGGGCACCAAAAAATAGAGAGCACTAAGATAAAAGCTCATCGGAAGAGCTCCTGCACCCTCTGTCACAAAAGGTCCTTCAAATTTTAAATACCAAGCAAGTATATATGACCCCGCAATTGCAAGGGCATCTAAAAATACGTGTAATCCATTAAAATACTTTTGGTTGTCTTTAATCATATCAGCCACCCAATTCCATACATAACAGATATTTTACAATATTATTACAAAAATTTCAACCCACAAATCTTCTTACAGTGTTAACCCATAATTTCCACTGGATTCTTATATAATTTCCCAAATAATTCCATTTAAAAGGTATTTTTTTCTCTTTCCCTTTTTTACTTCTGCAAAGCTTTATTCCATTGAAAATACCTTTTCTATAAGTATGCCCCAAACCTTTTTTAACAAAAAAGAAATATTTAATTAAAAATCCCGGCACTAAAAAAGGAAGATTTAAGACAATCTGTAACAAAGGCATATTCTTATATATAATATATATACTGTTTTTAGAAGCCAGACTAACCTTAAATTCATTATACCTGGAACCGCTTACGCCACTTCCGGCATGATACACCACCGCATCCGGTGTGTAATAATTACGATATCCAAAAATCTGGGCACGATATCCTAAGTCACAATCTTCCAGATAGGCAAAATGATTCTCATCAAAAAAACCTATCTCATCTAAAATTTCTTTTCTGTAAATTACTGCTCCACCACAGGCTGAAAATATTTCTGTTGCTTTTGTATAATTACCTCTTACACCTTTTCCTTTTCCAAGTGCAAAAGCCCATCCCAAAGCACAATACAAATCTCCTGCTCCGTCCAGCACTTCTTTATCATATAAATCCACCATTTTGGCAGAAACTGAAAAATTCTTTTCTTCTTTCTCCAAGGCAGTTTCCAAAGCTTTTACAAATCCGTATTCTACCTCTGTATCATTGTTCAACAAAATCACATAAGGTGTTTTTGCCTCTGCAATTCCCGCATTCACAGCACCGCAAAAACCGGTGTTTTCTCCAAGAGAAATCACCTGAACCTGCGGACAGTTTTGTTCCACCCATTCTCTGGAACCATCTTCGGAACCATTATCCACCACACAAATGTGATAAGATGTGGAAGTTTCTTTTTCCAATGACTTCATGCAGTTTTCTATAAACTTTATCCCATTGTAATTAGGAATAATCACGGTACTTTTCATACTGTTTCTCCCGGAACTGCTCTAATTTTGGCACCTTTCATATACTAATTTTTTTACTTCTTATAAGCCGGATCCCAATAAAGCCGATACCCCTGCTTAGTAAGATAGTTACAAATTTGTTTTTGCCTGTCTGTGTTTGTTCCTTCTATATTGGATGCTTCTTCCCTTAAAAAAGTTGCAATTTCATCTTTTATTTTAGGATTTATTTCCCATTTATCTATATCCATGCTACATACATTTTGACTTAATACTGCTCTGTGGATATATCCGCTATAGCAAAACGGTAATCCCGCATATAGCATATTTCCTTCTTTATCATAAACACCGGAAACGATTTGCCCGGATTTTATTTCTTTTCCGCAAATGGCTGCCACATCTTCTCTCTGGGCAAACACACCACCCTCATAAATCACTTTATAAAAACCAACATGAGCCATCTCTTCCACATGAGCTTTCCAACCTCTTGCATTTACAAAATCCTGCAAAGCCCGTTTTCCCGCATCATAAGCATATCGTTTACTTTGAGGATTGGCAGCCGTAGAATCATTATGACATCTCCAATGATATAATACTTTGGGAATGTGACAGATGGTTTCTTCTATTTTGGGATTTTCTTTCCACAATTCTCCTACTGCCCGTAAAAAAATATCATAGTCCTGAGCACCATCATATTCCCGACGGAACTTCAATCTTTGCATCAACTCATGTTTCATAACGCAAAAATGACAGATATAATTATTCGTCAGGAATAAGTCCAGATTAAAATCTGTCTTCATATGCGGATCGTAAAATTTCTTACCATATTCATCACATTTATCTTCATCGGAATACAAAAATCCATATTCCTGATTTTTTTCTTTTCCTTTTTCTATGGCCAAAGCCATTTCGTACAATGCATCCGGTGTCAGATAATCATCATGATCCAACAGCCCTATATAATCTCCCGTTGCTTTTTCAATACCCTGATTGGTGTTTTCACTAATTCCTGCATTGCTTTCCAAAGCATAATACTTAATTCGCTTATCTTCATATTTATCACACTGACATTTTACAACATCCGTACTACTGGCATCTGCAATTACCAGTTCCCAATAAGGATATGTCTGTTCTAATAAAGAATCCACCAAAACTGAAAAAAACTCTTCTTTTGTCTCATAAGCCGGTACTACTATGCTAAAAACCCATGCTTTCTTCCATTTCTTTTGTCTCTGTTTTTCCAGTTCTGATTCAGACGGCAACACATAAGTGTAGTCAGCAAAATAAGGCGCCTGCACTCTTTCCAGTGCGGCACCTATTGTTAGCATCAAACCATTACGTTTCAGATAATAATATGCTTTTTTCAAATTAGTTACATTGAAAATATTTGCCATATCAATTCCCGTTTCTAATTCGCTTTAACTTTCAAAGAAAAATCACTTCTGTCCAGTGAGAAATTTGGATTATAATACGGATCCCCGGCTTCTAACTGCGCTTTCCACTTATTACGGAACCTTTCGGATTCATCGTTATAACGGATTGCCTTTTCTCCCTGATCATCCAATCCTCTGGAAATAGATTCGTAATGATACAATTCTGCAAACGGAGTAAAGACATTCAAATATCCTTTTTCTCTCAGTTTCAAACAGAAATCCACATCATTTAAAGAAATTTTAAAACTTTCTTCTAAACCGCCAACTTCTTCAAAAAGAGATTTCTTAACCAACAGACAAGCACCTGTCACTGCAGTTACATTCTGGGTATAACAGAGACGTCCCATGTACCCTAAGTTTTCTCTTGACTGTCCATAATGGGTATGTCCTGCAGTTCTGTGAGCTCCCAATCCTATTACTACACCTGCATGCTGAATAGTTTTATTGGCATAATAAAGTTTACCTCCTACAGCACCCACATCCTCTCTCTGGGCGTACATAAGAAGTTCTTCTATCCAGTTTACCGTAATTACTTCCGTATCATTATTCAAAAGTAAAATATATTCTCCTGTAGTATGTTTTACACCAAGGTTATTCACTGCCGAATAATTAAATTCACCTGTGTAAGTAACCACTTTTATTCTGGAATCCTGTTCTTGGATTTCTTTATAATAATCAAAAATTTCTTTTGTAGTACTGTTATTTTCCACTACTACAATTTCAAAATTATCATGGGTGGATTTTTCTAAAATAGAAGTAATACATCTTCTTAAATCCTCCACATGATCCTTATTCGCAATTACAATACTTACCTTTGGATTTCCGATAATTTGATAAGAAATCTTAAAAATAGTTTCAAAAGCTCTGGTACTGGTAATTTTAAAATGTTCAAATCCATGATTTTTTAAATGTTCCGCAACCGCACCTCTTGCTGCTTCAATAGCATAACTCTTAGCTTCGATTCCGCTGGCAACACTGCCTGCATGACTTCTCCAGTAGTACATTAATTTAGGGACATGAACTACATTTTCTGCCATATCTGTAAGACGAAGAATCATATCATGGTCCTGACTTCCGTCAAATTTGGTACGGAATAATTCTGTACCGTCCAATAAAGTTCTTTTAAAACAACTGAAATGACAGATATAATTATTCGCACGCAAATTGTCCGGTGCATAATCAGGTTTAAAGTGAAGTGTTAACATTTTATTGATGTCACCATCTTTAAAAGTAGTTTCATCACAGTATATATAATCCGCATTTTTTTCATTGATTACTTTTACATACTCATACAGTACACTGGGATGCAGGATATCATCATGGTCAAAAAGAGCAATATATTCTCCTGTTGCCAGTTTCAGACAAGCATTAGTATTGCCGGAAATCCCTTCATTCTTTTCTAATTTGTGGTATACCACTCTCTTATCATCTTTGGCATACTGTTTGCAAATTTCTCCGACAAATTCATGCTCACTGTCAGAACCGTCTGCCAGACAAAGTTCCCAATTCCCATAAGTCTGTGTAGTCACAGACTGAATCATCTCATGCAGGAAATCCTTCGGTGTATTATACAAAGGTACCAGAATACTAATTTTTACCATACGTTCAAATACAGTTTCTTCCTGCTGTTTTCTTTCTTCCGCTGTTGGAAAACTATCTGTACCAAACTGTTTTTTAGCCTCTGCTTCTCTTTTTTTATAATCTATTTTAGCAAGAACACCTTTTGCACCACCACAGTTTTTAATACGTGTAGTCTGGCGCAACACAGCATGCATAATTTTACGAAGTCCGGTGGTATGTACCCACAATGGATTTGTTTTAATTCTGTTCAATTTGAACTCTAACAAATCATTTTTTTCTTCTAACTCTGCCACACGACCGGCCAGCTCAGCCGCCTTCAAATGTTCTCTCTCATAGGCTTCTTTATAATTAATTTCTTCCGGAATTTTTGTCATGAATATAATTCCTTTCTGTTTATCTATTCTCAATACTTCTGGTAGTAATCCTCAATAAATGCTGTCCGGATATCTTGTCCTTCACAAGAATTCCAACTTCATATCTGCCATCCGGCATTTCTTTCATATTTATCAGACAGGCAAAACCGCTTAATGCCACATTAATCTGCTCCTGTAAATTATGAAATACATCCGGCCGATAATACCATTCCGGTAAAATCTGATATAACTGGCCGCTTTCTTCATGGCGAAGAATAATTTTCTTTTCAAAACAGGCATTATCAGATCCCAGTACCACAGCACTTCCCTGTAAGTATGCTGCCCGGGTACAATTCATGGTATCCTGAATCTTTTCTACTAAATCATCCTCCAGAAACCATCCTTTTAAATCTCCCGCATATTCTACCATAGCAGCCACACATTCATCCACCCGGGTTCCTTTCGGAAGTTCCTGCATACGGACAGGATATTCTACTGCCAAGTGTTTATGATGAGGATATTCATAATCAAAAGAATATCCTGTATCTAAAATGTCCATGGTTAAGCCCGGATGATAATAAGGGTCTTCTTCCCAAAGTTCATGGTGTTTTTTATACAATTTTTGTTTTTCCTGCATCAAACGATTTAACTTTTCAGGACTTTCATCACTTCCCCTGCTTAAAGACTCGTGATGCCATAAGTGAATTTCATTATCTATAACATTGTTATATCCGGCTTTATATAATCTGTAGCAAAAATCTACATCATTAAAGGCCACTCTCAGGTTTTCATCAAACCCATTTATTTTTTCAAATACAGATTTTCTGACCATAAGGCATGCTGCTGTTACTGCCAGCACATTTCTCACATCCATATTTCTTCTGTCATAATATGGTCTGATATCTTCTTTAAACTGCAATTTATGAACCGGTCCAACCTGTATATTATAAATACCACAATGCTGGATTCGTTTGCTTTCCGGATAATACAATTTGGCACCTACGGCACCGGTTGTTTTTACCATTACCAAAGAGGCCATATGGGATAACCATTTAGAACCACGTACTTCACAGTCATCATTTAAAAATAACAGTAAATCATATTTTGCCTGATGTGCACCCATGTTACACATTTTGGAAAAGTTAAACTCCATAGGCTGGTACACATAAGAAAAACCATATTCCTGCTGTAACTTTTCCAATTCTGTTTTGTTCTCTTCGTTACTTCCGTTGTCCACAACAATTACTTCATAAGAAATATCTTTGGTCCAACATGCAATAGATTTTAAACATCTTGCTAACACTTCCGGATTATCTTTAGAAGGAATTACTATAGATACACCATCTGCCTTTTCTCTTCTCCGGAGGTTATTATAATAATTTCTGATATCTTGATATTCTTCTTCGAATCCCCAATACTTAATATTATGAGAGGAATACACTACCTGTTTCAAATGGAAAATACGTTCTCGCTCTAAGTTCAGACAAATCTCTAAAATCACAGAATATAAAATTCTATTAGCTTTGAATATATTATCCGATTCTTTCTGCTTTTTACCCAAACATTCTACTGCTGTTTTCAAGGCTTCTTTACGTACAGCCACTAACTTTCCAAAATAAAAATAAGAAAGCAAAGTATCCGGTGAATAATCCGGTTTGAACCAAGGATTCATTCGCACAGTTTCATTATGGTTAACTTCATCTTCATCACCATAGAGCAGTTCTATTTCTTCCTTTTTTGCAAATACTTCCAAGATTCTGTCTATGGTATTCCCTGTAACCTTTTGAGAATCTTCTGCCAAAACCACTATTTGACAATCTTCCGGCAAAGTATTTATGTGTTCTGTTAAATTCTGAATGGAATCCAACTCTGCATAAGAAATCAAAGATACGCCTTTTCTCTGTTCTAATTTTTGACGTTTCTCTTTTTCCAAATCCCAGACAATTTCCATTTCCTTTTCTTTGGAAGTATTTTCCGTCTCCCAAATCCAATCATCATAGGATGTCACCTGCTGCTCTAATTCCTGAAAATATACAGCATCATATTTTTCTGTCAAATAAGTTCTGATTTTCTGCTTTATTTTACGAATCACAGATGTATTTTCCTCTTTAACTCTCTCTATAATTACAAACGGATTTTTTTCTTTAATTCCTGTTCCAAATCTTCACAAACAGAAGCTGCCATTCGGTTTACTTCCAAGCTCAGACGAATTTCATTTTCCGGTTTGCAGTTCATATTTACCAGGTGAAGATTAATATTAGGATCTGTGGTAGAAAATACCATACTGTTTCCTGCCATACGACCATTAATGGTAACAGCTTTACGATTAGAGAACGGTACCTCTTCCCCATTAAAAGTAAACTCTTTAATTCGGCAAATGCAGGAATCCATGGCCGGATCGATTCGAAGATGCTTCACATCTCCCGCCACCTTTAAAGTTACTTCCATACTATGTTCACCAGTATAAGCATCTTCTACAAAATAAGAAGATTCTTCACTGTATCCGTTTCCTTTATCTTCGTAAACCTGAACACGGTCTTTTCCGGCACTTTCTTCGATTTTACCCATCCATTTTACCGGAGCAAACATTCCCTGTGCTAATAATTCACGAATCTGAGGCATAGATTTTCTTCTGCCCATAACCTGTTTCTGAAAATTAATTTCTCTTGTCTGATAATCCGGCATATCTTCCGGTTTAATCTGCAAATAATCAAGAGCTCTGCTTACATCACATTTATTCCGTTTCTCATTTTCCAAAAGATAACAGTACAAACTTCTGAAAGCAATTTCTTTGGTATCTACCTTCGCATCCACTGTCCATTCATAATCGATTACAGTCCACTTATCTCCATCCACAAGAATGTTGGCAAAAATCATATCATAATCTGCCACTCTGCACTCTTCTCCATAGGAAATACGTTTCACATATTCCTCAAATAATGCATGGAAACCATCCAGGTCATCTTTTTTCAGATATTCATCAAATACCTCTGCCAAAGTAATTCCCTGTACATACTCAAATTCCACATACGGAAATTCTTCATCGTACAATTTACATTTATTAATAGAAAGCTTACTGCCTTTGTATCTTTCTTTTAAGTTCAAATAAGAATGATTGATGTGGCGAATATGTTCTGCACTAAATTCGTTGCAGGCATATTTTCTAACTTTTTTCACACCATCTTCCTCTGTAATTTCAGTCTTAATACATGTTTCCAAGCTTCTGTCATTAGAATATCTGCAATATGTCAAATCCGGTTCTTCTCCGATTACAACCATATACGAGTTGGAATAGAACGGAAACATCTCTTCTTTAATCAATGAGTCAAATACATTCTTTTCATCAAAAAGAAGCATTCTGTCTCTGTCAAAATTACGCAAGTTATCCGACAACTCTCCTACCATTGGAAGACGTTTGTCCGAGAACAAAGTTGTCATAAACTTATAGTCCGGATATGGATAATAGAAGGTATAATCTTTTTCTCCACATTTCTTAAAAATATCTTCCAGACCTTTTCTGGAGAAGGTTCGTACTCCGCCGCCTTCCGGATAGTCTTCAATGCCGGAAAAGAAAGTTCCCAGATGATCTTCCCTGCATCCTGCCCAGTATTTCAGACCAAATTTATTCTCAATGGCAATTACAAGCTTGCCGCCCTTTTTCACATGCTTTTTAATTATTTTATAAAAATCTTCGAAAGGAGTCTCTCCACCAATATAGCTCTGTCCATATTCAAATACACCAATCAGACACACATAGTCGTAATCGCATGGCAAGGATGGTTCAATGTCCTGAAAATTCCCCACATGAATAGTTACGTTATGACAATCGGTATGACGATAAGCATTGATTAAGCTTCTCTGCTTGGATAAATCAATGCAGGTTACTTGCCCTGCTTTTCTTGATAAAGCTCCTGTAATAGCTCCGCAACCGCTCCCTACTTCCAACACTTTCATACTTTTATCCATAGGAAGCCAGTCCACAATATTTTCACGCAGTTCTGACAAATGATAAAGAATTGGCCAGGATTTTCTCTCTTCAATGATTTTATGAAATTCCAAAGGAGAATATTTCTTAGCAATTTCCAAAATCTCCTGTTCCACCACTCCGTCGCAGTAAAAATCTTCGCCCGGATAATAAGTATAATCTAAGGTGATTTTTCCAACCTGTTCTGTCATGTGACTATCCTTTCGTTCTTTTTTCTTGTTGACTTCTTACTTACATTTTTCGCAACAACATCTTTTCTATATCCTAAAAAATATCTTGCTTACAATTTTACGAATTACTTCACAATCACTTTGGAATTCATATCGTAATAACCTACAGTATTTTTATCTGAAACAACCGTAAGGTTTAAAACATCATATAATCTGTGATAAACCTGGAATTTATCACCTTCATAGCCGGTAACACCAAGAGAAATTAAATATTCACCACCCTGTAAATCAATATTCTGAGTAAATGTAATTCCCTTTTCTTCTCCTGCTTTTACAGAATCCAAAAATGCTTTTTCAATCATGGAGTTAGTTCCAGTAATTTCCGTTCCATGTTTATCCTTTAAAGTAAAAGCAAAAATAGGTGCCGGTATGTCATTATTGAATTTCACCTTCATATGAAGGGTAAATTCTTCTCCTTTGATAATAGCACTGGTTTTGGTTCCTTTTTTATCCGTTACATAAAATTCTGTAATTTCGCCATCTTTAGTTCCATATTCCAGAGCTTTTTCATTGATCCCCAAAACTTCTGCAGAAAGTTTTTCTCTTTTCGCAGATGCCTTATCTGCACTTTCTGCCGCTTTCTGATTTAACTCTTCATCCTGAAGCAAGGATTCTTCTTCCTTTGGGATTTCATACTGTCCTACCAATACCTGTTTGTAGGCATCTATCATTTCCTTAGGAGAACCTTCTCCCAACTTAGTTCCTTTGTTTAACAAAATTACTCTGTCACAATATTTTGCAATACTGCTCAAATCGTGACTAACAAACAAAATGGTTTTCCCCATCTGTTTGAACTCTTCAAATTTATGATAACATTTTGCCTGGAAGAATACGTCACCTACAGAAAGGGCTTCATCTACAATTAAAATCTCAGGTTCAATATTGATTGCTACTGCAAATGCCAAACGTACAAACATACCGCTAGAATAGGTTTTACAAGGCTGATATACAAAATCGCCGATATCTGCAAAATCCAAAATGTTCTGCAGTTTAGCATCAATTTCTTTTTCCGAGAATCCCATCATGGTTCCGTTCAAATAAATATTTTCAATTCCATTATATTCCATGTTGAAACCTGCACCCAATTCCAAAAGCGCAGAGATTCTCCCGTTTACATTTAAATTACCACCGGTAGGATTCAATACCCCTGTAATAATCTTCAAAATAGTAGATTTACCGGAACCATTGGTACCGATAATACCAACTGTCTCTCCTTTGTATATGGATAAATCTACTCCCTTAAGTGCATAATGTTCTTTATGAAGTTTCCCACGGCTTAATCCCAAAGCTTCTTTCAGTCGATCAGAAGGCTTATCATATAATTTATATACTTTCGTTATCTGCTCGGCACTAATAGCCAATTGTCTTTCTTCCATTTTATTCTCCATTATTATAAAACATCTGCAAAATGTACTTTTAACCGCTTAAATACCAAAGCTCCAATTCCAAAAACTACTACCGTAAAAATCCAGAAATACATAGTAGAATAAAAATCTTCAAAAAACCATTTCTTTTCAAAAATTGTACTTCTGTATCCGTTTACGATATATACTAAAGGATTAATTCTTACAATCATCTGGGCTTTTGGACCAATGGTTCCCATATCCCACAAAATCGGTGTTGCCCACATTCCAATCTGCAATGCAATGTTAATAATCTGTCCCAAATCTTTAAAAAATACCATAACAGCACTTGTGGTATAACACATTCCCAACACCAAAATAAACATACAAAAACTGTAATAAACTAACTGGATTGTATAAATACTTGGGAAATATCCGTAAATTGCCGCTATCGCTAAAAGAACACAGGCAAAAAATGCATGAATAAAAGTTGCTGCAATAATCTTGATAATCGGTAAAATACTAATCTTAAATACAACTTTTTTAACCAAATAGTTATATTCCAACATGGAATTTGTCCCATTTTGTAAGGCTTCATTAAAATAGAACCAAGGTACCAGACCTGCTGTCAAAAACAACACATACGGGATATCTGCATTGGAAGTAGGTCTTCCGCTTCCCATAATGACATCAAATACAATATAGTACATAACAACCGTTACCACAGGTTGCACCATGGCCCACACTGCACCAAGATAAGACCCTGCATAACGTTTCTTAAAGTCATTCTTAGCAAGTTTCCAAATCAAATGACGGCTTTGATACAATTCCACCGGTAATTGTGTAAACTTATCATACCATTTGGCAAATACAGGAATAGTAAGAAGAACCACCACTGCAGTAATTATCTTCTTTACAAGCTCTTCTTCCTGATTTGCTAAAGGGTTTCGATAAAACACAATAACAGCTGCCATGATTAACATGACAACTGTAAATAATGTGATACCCTGACGTTTAGTTAGTGTAAATTTCTTTTGCTTCATAGTTTTCTCCCTATTTGCCAAAAGAAGCGATTCCCGGCCATTTTGTATCCTTTTCTGATAATGTCAATTCCATATCCTCAGGAATCGGCCATTCAATTCCGATTTCCGGATCATTCCACAATAAACCACCTTCATCATCCGGATGATAGAAATCAGTACATTTATATGCAAATTCAGCATAATCGGATAATACAACAAATCCATGCGCAAAGTTCTTAGGAATAAAAAACTGTTTCTTATTTTCCGCACTTAAGATAACTCCATACCACTGTCCAAAAGTTGGAGAATCCTTTCTTAAATCCACAGCCACATCAAATACTTCTCCGCTTACCACACGCACAAGCTTGTCCTGTGGAAAATTCTTCTGGAAATGAAGTCCCCGAAGTACACCTTTCTTAGAAGCAGACTGATTATCCTGAACAAAAACTTCCGGAATTCCTGCTGCTTTATAATCATTGTAGTTATAAGTTTCCATGAAATAACCTCTGGCATCTCCGAAAACCTGTGGAGTAATTACCTTTAATCCTTCAATGTGGCATGTTTCTACTGTTATTTTACCCATTTTCTTACTTCCTTTTTAATCTTCTCTATTATCTTCTTCCTTTATGTTATCATTAGATTTTGGTTCCAAGTAACTTAAATTCAAATCTACTCTTCCCTCAATTCCAAGAACACGTCCGGAAGAGGTATATTGCCATATATGATATTTCTTATCATAAGTTACTGCATCACCATATTCAGCCAACCAAACATAAATATCGTCTGTTAAAACAGATGTGTCTATATTATTGTTAAACCAATTTTTGCTGGCATAAATTCCGGCTTCATATCCGGCTCTTCGGATGGTCTCACAAAAAGCCAGACATACTGCTGTTCTGGTTTTAGTATCCAGTGCATCAGCCCTTCCGTTTCCACCGGCACCTTCTGTGTCGATAAAAATAGGATATGTAATATCATATTCTTTACATAAGGTAAGAACCATACTTGCTTCTTCCACCGCTTCCACCTCATTGGTTGCCTGTGTAAAGAAATACAAACCAATGGGAATTCCTGCCGCTGTGGCACCTTCCACATTTTCCTTAAAATACCAGTCTTCTACCAAAGTTCCCGTAACACTGCCTCGATAACCGGCACGGATAATGGCATATTTAATTCCTGCATCTTTCACTTTGTTCCAGTTGATTTCCTCATTCCATCTGGAAACATCAATTCCCAAACTGGCTGTGGATGTGGTTCTAAGTTCCGTTGGCTCTGTAGGATCAATCTCTTCCGTAATACGTCCCCCATCTTCTGCCATGGCATCTACTTCTTCCTCTGTTTTAATCAACAAAGAAATATCACCAATAGCTACGTATTCCACTCTTGCCTTTACGTTAACAGGCATAGGACTGGCGGGCACTATAAATCCGGGCTGTTCTTCCAGTGCAACTTTATATTCACCGGCCTTTAAATCTGCAACATAGATAATACCATCTCTGTCCAAATCTTTATATTCATCCTGTT
Organism: Lachnospiraceae bacterium; assembly: GCA_017521195.1. GTDB lineage: Bacteria > Bacillota > Clostridia > Lachnospirales > Lachnospiraceae > SFDP01. The sequence goes on along the minus strand of JAFXGP010000047.1, from coordinate 2,366 downwards.
CATTAACTATGACTTTGAAAAATTGTCCCTCAATAGGTTTTCCATCAGGACCTGTCACCAGGATACGCATATCTTTTTCTACGGAAGTCGCCATAAGATTCACACGTACTGCTCCATCTTCTTCTTCCATAACTTCCGACTTGTCGAAAAAGTTCTCATCTTCCATCCAACCATACAAGTCATTTCCTATCTGACCGGATAGAACTTCTTCTGTAACCAGCTCTTCCAAAACTTCCTGTTCTTCCTTTTGTCCCGGTCCCACTCCATTGGCATATAAAACCACAAAAAATATGGTTACCATAAACAATAAAGAAATCAGAAGGGTTACTCTCAAGAACTTAGAGTCCATTTGCTACCTCTACCAAATACTGACCGTATTCTGTTTTCATCAAAGGTTCTGCCAGTTTTAACAACTGTTCTCTATCAATAAAACCTCTCTTGTATGCAATTTCTTCAATACAGGATACATATAATCCCTGTCTCTTCTGGAATGCTTCCACGAAGTTAGCTGCTTCCAATAAGGAATCATGGTTTCCGGTATCTAACCATGCAAATCCACGTCCCATAGTTTCCACACGAAGTTTTCCTTTTTCAAGGTATGCATTGTTAACTGCTGTGATTTCAATTTCACCACGAGCAGAAGGTTTTACATTCTTAGCAATTTCTACTACATCATTATCATAGAAGTAAAGACCCGGTACTGCATAATTGCTCTTTGGATTCTGTGGTTTTTCTTCAATGGAAATAGCCTTTCCATTTTCATCAAATTCTACTACACCATATTCTCTTGGATCTCTTACGTAGTAACCAAAAATTGTTGCTCCTTCTTCTCTGGAAGCCACTTCACGAAGTAACTTGGAGAAACTCTGCCCATAGAAAATATTATCTCCAAGTACTAAGGCAACATTGTCATCTCCGATAAACTCTTCACCAATGATAAATGCTTCTGCAAGACCTCTTGGATATTCCTGTACTGCATAGCTTAAGGAAAGTCCTAACTGTTCTCCTGTTCCAAATAAGTCTTCAAACACAGGTAAGTCTCTTGGTGTGGAAATGATTAAAATTTCACGGATGCCTGCCAGCATTAAGGTAGACAATGGATAATAAATCATTGGCTTGTCATATACAGGCATAATCTGTTTGGAAATTGCTTTTGTTAATGGATACAATCTTGTGCCGCTTCCTCCGGCTAAAATAATACCTTTCATGGTGTTCTCCTTTTCGTCTTGCTGACTAATTCTTATAGTCAGTTCTATTTTCCGCTGTACATATCTTCGTAGTATTTCTGATAATCACCGCTGGTTACGTTTTTCATCCAGTCTTCATTTTCAAAGAACCATTTAATAGTAAGCTTGATACCTTCTTTGAACATGGTTTCCGGTTCCCAGCCGATTTCTGCTTTAATCTTATCAGGAGCGATTGCATAACGTCTGTCATGACCTTTTCTGTCTTCTACATATGTGATTAAATCTGTAGAAACCAGTTCTTTTCTTGGATCACCTTCCGGTAACATTTCCTGTAAGGTTTCAATAATGATATTGATAATTTCAATGTTCTGTTTTTCGTTGTGACCGCCGATGTTATATGTTTCGAATAATCTACCCTGTTCCTGAACCATATCGATTGCTTTTGCATGGTCTTCTACATATAACCAGTCACGTACGTTTTTACCGTCACCATATACAGGAAGTTTTTTACCCTGTAATGCATTGTTGATAATCAACGGAATTAATTTTTCCGGGAACTGGTACGGTCCGTAGTTGTTGGAACAGTTAGTAATGTTCGCCGGGAATTTATAAGTATCCATATACGCCTTAACCAACATATCGGAAGATGCTTTACTTGCTGAATATGGGCTGTGTGGATCGTATGGAGTTGTTTCATAGAAGAATGCATTTTCATCATCCGGTAAGGAACCGTATACTTCGTCTGTGGAAACATGAAGGAATTTCTTGCCTTCTTTGAATGTTCCGTCAGGAAGTTCCCAAGCTGCCTTTGCACAGTTAAGCATTACTGCTGTACCAAGTACGTTGGTCTGTACAAATACTTCCGGATTCTTAATACTTCTGTCTACGTGGCTTTCTGCTGCAAAATGCACTACTCTGTCGATATCGTTTTCTGCAAAAATCTTGGCAATTGCTTCTTTATCACAGATATCTGCTTTTACAAAAGTATAGTTATCTCTGTCTTCCAAATCCTTTAAGTTTTCAAGATTACCTGCATAGGTAAGTACATCTACGTTGATAATACGGATGTCGTTATCATATTTTTTAAACATATAATGAATGTAATTAGAACCGATAAATCCGGCTCCACCTGTTACTAAATAAGTTCTCATGGCATAATCCTCCAATTTCTCATAATTA
>JAFXGP010000046.1 GCA_017521195.1 Lachnospiraceae bacterium | reverse complement strand
TTCATTGTAAGGCTGTACTGTATCTTTTAATCCACCTGTTTCACGTACAATCGGAACTGTACCATAACGAAGTGCCATCAACTGGCTTAATCCACATGGTTCGAATAAGGATGGCATTAAGAACGCATCACAAGATGCATATATCTTATGAGATCTTTCTTCTGAATAGTAAATGCTTGCACTTACTTTGTTGCCATACTTCCATTCAAAATGACGGAACATATTTTCATACTGTTCTTCACCTGTACCTAATACAATAATCTGTACTGCATCCTGGCAAAGCTCATCCATCATGTAGGCAATAAGGTCGAAACCTTTCTGGTCTGTCAGACGGGATACAATACCGATTGTGAATACTTTGTCATCAATATCTAATCCTAATTCTTCCTGTAAAGCACGTTTGTTCTTAACTTTTTCTTTACGGAAGTTAGCCGCATTATACGGGAATGCAATATATGGGTCTTTTTCAGGATTGAAAGAATCGTAGTCGATACCATTCACAATACCTCTTAAGTCGTTCTTTCTCGCTGTTAAGAGACCGTTTAATCCTTCGCCATAGAAATCTGTCTTAATTTCTTCTGCATATGTATCACTAACTGTTGTAATAGCATCTGCGTATACGATACCACCTTTTAACAGGTTAGCATCTTTCTTGAATTCCAATTTATCAGGTGTAAAGTAGTAATCAGATAATCCTGTAATACTCTTAACATCATTAATGCCCCATTTACCCTGGAATTTGAGGTTATGGATTGTCATAACTGTTTTGATTCCTCTGTAGAAATCTCCGCCTTGGAATCTTTCTTTCAAATATACAGGAATAAGACCTGTCTGCCAGTCATGACAGTGAATAAGGTCAGGTCTGAATCCAATTACAGGAAGTGCTGAAAGTGTAGCTTTGGAGAAAAATGCATATTTTTCAATTTCCCAAAGAGCATCATCACTGTAAGGACGGAAACCGCCGAAATAACCTTCATTATCGATGAAATAATATTTAATTCCGTCATACTCTGCTTCCAAAATACCAACGTATACGTTTCTCCAGTTAAATTCAAGATAGAAGTTATCCTTGAACACTAACTTATCTTTCCACTCCTGTTTCATACAGGTATACTTAGGTAAAATTACACGAACATCATAATAATTCTTGTCGATACATTTTGGTAATGAACCAACTACGTCTGCTAATCCACCTGTTTTAATAAAAGGTACCCCTTCTGATGCAACAAATAAAATGTTTTTCATTGCTATTCCTCCATTTTTTAGATTCTTCTGTATTTCAAACACCGTTTTCTCCCCTCGGTGCGATACAATCTACAAACATTATACAACATATTTCTATTTATTGAAAGTCCAATTTATGACTATTTCTATGAATAATCTGCCTTTTTTCAGTCTTTTTAATAGTTTTCTAATCCATCTTCCGATACTGCAGACGAATTCTGTCAGCAATCAACGCAATAAATTCTGAATTAGTGGGCTTCCCTTTCCCTGTATTCACCGTATATCCGAATAATGCATCCAAAGTCTCCATACGTCCTCTGCTCCAGGCCACTTCTATGGCATGGCGGATAGCCCTCTCTACACGGCTGGGTGTAGTCTGGAATTTCTTGGCTATAGTTGGATATAATACTTTAGTAATAGAATTAAGCATATCAATGTCTTCCACTGCCATCATAATAGCTTCTCTAAGATATTGGTATCCCTTAATATGAGCCGGAACTCCTATTTCATGAATCATATCTGTCACATCCTGTTCCAGATTGTGCTCTTTCTTGGCTTTCTGCTCTCCAACTTTTCCCGGTTCTATTACAAAGCGACTAACATTTCCTTCCTGAATGGAATCTTCTCCCGGAACGGTAATCATAATTTGAAATTCCTTATTGGCATTCATTAAATCCGTCAGTATTTTGAACATTCTTTCATTATCTTTGGTAACTGTTTTCTTTAATTGTTCCATAAAATTCTTCCTTCCTTTAGTCCTTCGTATGACAAATTATAGTAGATAAGTATTTTATGTTACAAGCCAAAGCCCTCGCGGAAAATGCCCATTTTCGCACTTTTTCCCCTTTGTTCCTTTAATACTGACAGCCAATGACTCTTGCAATAATGTATAAAATCAATAAATGTGCCGGATAAAAAATATAAAAGGCATATTTTATCTTTCTTCCTCTTTTGCCGTTGTAAAATGCAATCAGCAAAAATGCCAACGGGGCCACCTGTTCCCAGCAAAAAGAAATTGCTCCCACTAATAGTTGGGACAATTTATTTTTTCTGAATACATACAGTGCTACAATACTAATAATTCCATACATTCCGTAATCCAGTTGCATCACCTCTGCCCCCAAAGCAGAAACGGCGATTACTGTTAAGCGCAGTACAACTTGCAATACATAAGTAAATTCTTTTTTTTCAATATGTTCAAGAGCCATCATAGCCAAAATTCCCACTGACAGCTCCCAAAACACATTTTGAAACCAAAAATCCACCCAATTTCCGGTCACTGCCAAATCAAAAGGAATCTCAGAAATCAGAGCAAACAAAACCATTCTAAAAAAATACTTTTTAACATCGGAAGTATGACAAAATCCCTCTACAAGTAAAAAACAAAAAATCGGGAATGCCAGTCTTCCAATATATCTTAAAGGCCAATAAAGGGAGTTCCAAAAATCATGGTCAAATCCCGGCGTACTCATAGTCCTTACAACAATTACTGCACCAATATGATCTATCAGCATAATAATCAATGCAATTATCTTTAGTGTACTTCCACTAAGAGACGGTTTCTTCAATTCCATAACTTTTGAAACTCCCTTTATTCTTTTTTATTTTACATCAATTTTACAACTTCTTTGTAGAAATCCACAGCTTTAGGTAAGGCTCCTCTATAAATATTTTCATTTAAACCATGAATACTTGCATATTGCTGGTCATCAATGAAAATCGGTGCTAAACGGATGGCATTTTCGCATACATCTGTATAGAATTTACAGTCTGTTCCTCCGGTCATAACATATGGACATGTTCCCACTCCCGGATATATCTTATCCATAACTGTTTCTATCACTTTGAACTGTCTGCTTTTGAAATCTACAATCGGACATGGATAATCTTTATAGATAACCTCTGTCTCCAAATCGTATTCTTTTGCAATATCAGATATCAATTTAATACTTTCATCTGTTGGCTGATGGTGAATAAAACGCATATTTCCGGTAACATAAGCTGTCTGCGGAAGTACGTTAAGTCCATCACTTCCCTTTGCTTTTGTAAAAGCTAATGTTGTATGTATCATGGCACCTGCTGCCGCATTAATCGAAGGAAGTACCTTGGCAAGCAAACCTTCAAACAACCATAAATTAGACATAATCATTTTCAATGGGAATGTCATATTAGGTGCCATTCTGGAAAACATTTCTTTTACAGTAGGAGTTAACTGAGATTTAAACGGACTCTTCTTTTCTACTGCTGTCATAAACTTACCAAGACGCACTAATGGAGTATTCTTTCCCGGTGCACTGGCATGTTCGCCACGTCCATGGGCAATAAATTTTAAATCCCCATATCCTTTTTCTACCACACCTACCATAGCATAAATACCATTCACACCGGCAATCGGTGCTTTTAAAATCATACCACCTTCATCCAGCATAAGGTCTAATTTAACGCCCTTATCCTTTAAATATTTAGCAATAGCAGGGCCTCCGTCACCACTGACTTCTTCGGTACAACTGCTGGCAATATATACATCCATAGGTGGTTTGTAGCCTTCTGCAATCAATTCCTCAACAGCTCCGAAAATACAACACAGGCTGCCTTTGGTATCTACTGCACCACGTCCCCACACACGTCCTTTTTCGTCAATATCACCGCTGAATGGTTCATGTTCCCATTCTCCTCCGGCTTCCACAACATCATGGTGGCTCATAAACATAATAGGTTCCTTTTCTCCGGTTCCTGCCCATTTAAACAGCAAACTCCCGTTTAATACTGTTTTTTCACATGTTTTATGTACATTAGGAAATTCTTTTTCCAAAACCTTATGAAACTCCAAAAACTTACTTCTGTTTGCCTGACGAGGTTCTGAAATAGTTTCCACCTGAATCATTTTGGAAAGTTTATCTCCATAAAGAACGGCTCTTTCACTTTCATCCAACTCAATAACTGCATTTGCCGCAGCTGTTGGCTTCACCATTAATGTTTTTAATAAAACGACTGCAATCAGTACAACTACTAAAGCTAATATTATCCACACAACAATCATCTGAATTCCCCCCAAAGCATATTAAATATTGCTTTTATCTAAATAATGCTAATCCTTAGTTTAATTTTCCTTTTTTAAACAGGAAGAATCCAATTCCTAAAGCTAATGCTCCACTTGGTAATAACATTAAACTTGTCTGACTGATTAAAGATGGTACGAAAATATATAATGCACTCATCAATACTAATGGTACTACTGCAATCTGTGGACTCTTAATAAAATATTTTAATCCTAAGGCACCAAACAAAGCAGGTACTACGTTATTAAATGCAGGTAATAATACCGGATTCTGTAATACCGGCTGTAACGGAACCATTAAAATAACGCCAACTGCAATTACCAATGTGGTTACGATAGCACTGGTAGCAACACTGATGGTAGAAATAATTTCATGTTCCGGTGTTCCATCGGTTGTTCCTGCAATTTCTTTAGAGTTCATAACACAAGGAATCTTCATGTTAGTTACGTTACCTGTAATAAATGAAAGGTAACTTCCGCCTACACCAAGCATTGGTGTATATACCAGGAACTCTACAATAGCAACCGGGATATAAATAACTCCTACTTTTGCAAAACCGGCTAAAAATCCGCCCATATCTGCCGATACTCCATGTACCGCACCAAACACAAAAGGAAGTCCAACTAAGAATACTACGGAAAGTACTAATGTAATTCTTCCCAGACGGTGCAGTTTATTATTAAATTCTTCCATAAAAATCTGTTTATCTTTCATATCCACACGTATAATCCAATTATCTCAGATGGTAATTGGATTTTTCCTTTCTCCCAGAATGAACTGGGTATTTCATTCCATCTCTGATATAGTTTAAAAGGCACTGTGGATCTGTTTTTCATATGTTACAGCTTTGACTGTTTGGAG
>JAFXGP010000045.1 GCA_017521195.1 Lachnospiraceae bacterium | reverse complement strand
TAGCTGTAAAGGAAACAGCTAATGCGGCCACAGATTTGCAGATAAAAGTCAATACTTTTTATATTTATTACATAAAAAAGAGCAGGGAATATATTTCTATACTCTCTGCTCTTTAGAGCATTCTTATCTAAATGACATTAGTCGTAAGACAGTCCCTTTTTATTTATTCTACCTTCATAGCCCGCATAGCATTTAAAATTGCAAGGAAAGCAACTCCTACATCAGCAAATACTGCTGCCCACATAGAAGCCTTACCTATAGCTGCTAAAATAAGAACTATTATTTTTATTCCAATCGCAAATACAATATTTTGTTTCACAATTTTTAATGTTTTACGACTGATTCTCATAGCTGTCGCTATCTTAGATGGCTGATCATTCATAATCACGATATCTGCCGCCTCTATGGCTGCATCAGCCCCTAATCCACCCATAGCAATTCCAATATCCGCTCTTGCAAGCACCGGTGCATCATTTATGCCATCTCCTACAAAAATAAGTTTCTTATTGTTTCCGTTTTCCTTAAGCAACTGTTCTGTCAATTCTACCTTATCTACCGGAAGAAGTTCTGCATGATATTCTTTGATATCAAGTTTTTCCGCAACATCTTCCGCACTTTTCTTAGCATCTCCTGTCAGTATAACAATACGCCGGATTCCCGCTTCTTTTAATCCTGCAATAGCTGCTTTGGCATCTTCTTTTATTTCATCAGAGATTACAATATATCCCAGATACTTTGCCTCTTCTTCTTCTACGACAACATGGCAGATAGTTCCGGCTTTTTCCACATGGTAAGCAGAATTTCCGCCTTCCAGTATTCCCTCTCTTTCCAACCACAGCATCAATTTGTCGTTTCCGGCATACACCTTGGTACTATTCCAATCCGTTATAACGCCCATTCCGGCCTTCTCTTGTGTACCTCTAATTTCTTCCTTTCGAATTTCTTTTCCGTAAGCTCTCTGCAAAGATTTGGAAATCGGATGATTAGAATAACATTCTGCATAAGCGGCATATTCTAGCAGTTTTTCTTGTGCGGATTTTTCGGATAATGTATCCTCTTTCGCTTCTATTCCTTTTCCCTCTGAGTTCCTTTTCTTACATACCACCTCAGAAACTTCAAAGTTTCCTTTGGTCAAAGTTCCGGTCTTATCCATAACAACCATTTCTGCCTGAGCCAGACTTTCCAAATAGTTACTTCCCTTAATCAGAATCCCCGCTTTACTTGCTCCTCCGATTCCTCCAAAAAAACTCAGAGGCACACTGATTACCAAAGCACAAGGACATGAAATAACAAGGAAACTCAATGCTCTATATAACCACGTTGTAAAACCGCCCACAAATATTGAAGGCACAATCGCCAGCATTGCTGCTAAAATTACCACCACCGGAGTGTAATATCTTGCAAATCTGGTAATAAACTGTTCTGTAACTGCTTTCTGAGAAGATGCATTTTCTACTAAATCAAGAATCTTAGTTACTGTAGATTCTGCAAACTCTTTGGTAACTTCTACTTCTATCACACTGTTAAGATTAATACAGCCACTAATGACCGCATCTCCCACTGCTATATCTCTGGGTATGCTTTCTCCTGTCAGTGCCATAGTATCCAGGCTGCAATTCCCCTTTATAACAATACCATCCAATGGAATTCTTTCGCCGGGTTTCACCAGTATAACCTCTCCTACAGCCACTTCATCAGGATCTACTTCTGACTCTTCACCATCTCTAAGCACATTGGCATAATCCGGTCTGATATTCATCAATTCTTTGATGGATTTTCTGGAATTATTTACAGCATATGACTGGAACCATTCACCCACTTGATAGAATAGCATAACTGCTACTGCTTCCGGATATTCTCCCACCAAAAAAGCTCCTACCGTAGCAATCAGCATCAAAAAATTCTCATCAAAAATCTGTCCTCTTGCAATATTCCTCACAGCCTTTTTAATAACATCGCCGCCTACAACTCCATATGCCAAAAGATAAAAAATTAATACAAAATCTCCTATAAATGCAACTAGCTTTTCCACAATAATTGCACTTATAAACAAAATCACACCAAGCAAAATTCTTCTTAATCGTTTCTTTAATTTTTTTGTCATTTTTTCACCTTATATAATGCTGTAAATTACAAGAGCCATTGCTATATTATTACGCAACAGCTACTTGGAAATTTTTATTCATTTATAAACTCTATTTTTCAATAACTTCTACATCAGGTTCGTGTTTTTTTACAATTTTTGTAATTTCTTTTAGCAATCCTGCTGCTTTGTCATCTTCTACTTCTACCACTAACTTCTGTGTTAAAAGTGTAACAGTACTCTTGGTTACACCATCCAATTTCCCCACTTTTTCCTCAATTAATGCGGCACAGTGTGCACAATCCAAATCTTCCAAAATATAAGTTTTTTTCATGTTTTCTTTTGCAGCTTCTAATAACCTGCTCCTCCTTCTTTATTTTTTATAACAGTTCTTTTTAGAACCCATTTTTATCTATTTCTTCCATCATTAAATATTTATATGTCAATACATTACTCATTAATATGGTCCATTCCCTGATTCAGGATAGTGACAATGTGTCCATCTGCCAAAGAATAATAGATAGTTTTCCCGTCTCTTCTGTTCTTCACCAAATCCATTTGTTTTAAAATTCTAAGCTGATGAGAAATTGCTGACTGTGTCATTTCCAGAGTCTGAGCTATATCACACACACACATCTCCTGCTTCAACAATACATATAAAATTTTAATTCTTGTAGTATCCGCAAATACTTTAAAGAATTCAGCCAAATCATACAAGTCTTCTTCTTGCGGCATTTCTGCCGCTACCATTTTCACCTTATCTGCATGATGATGAATCAGTTCACAACTTTCTGCATGTTCTTTTGCGATATCTCTCTTCATAACATATCTCTTTTCATATAATATTTTATTGTTCATATGAATACTTGTTCATATATTGATATTACTTGTTTTTTATATTTATGTCAATATATTTTAGATTTATTTCCATATATTTTTACATAAAAAATCTCCCAACTGTCGGATTTTAATTCCGACAATCAGAAGACTACTTTCCAAATTCCTTTATTCACTGCCTACACTATCAGCATATTTAATTCTAAACACTCTTTTTAAAGAATTATTAATTCTCTCTTCACTAATAGTACCTTCTTTTACAGCTTCAATTACCCCATTGTATGCAGTTTCAAAGTTTTCCGGCATCAATACCATATCTGCTCCGGCTCTAAATGCCCTGATTGCAGCTTCGTCAGCACCATAATACTCGGTAATTGCTGCCATATTCATTGCATCTGTAATAACTACACCATTAAAACCAAGTTCAGATCTTAATAATTCCGAAATCACTTCTTTTGACATAGTTGCCGGAGTATTATCTCCGACAATCTGTGGCAATGCCATATGACCTACCATAATCATATTGGCACCATTTTCAATTGCTGATATAAACGGTAACAATTCTGTCTGTTTTAATTCGTCTAAAGATTTATCTATAACTACCAAACCATTATGAGTATCCTCTGAAGCATCTCCTAAACCAGGAAAATGTTTCACGCAAGCAGTAACACCATTTTCTTCCAAACCATTTATAGCTGCTGTAACCATCCCTGCTACCACATTAGCATCACTTCCAAAGGATCTGTCTCCAATAGCAACATTATCTTCATTTGTTAATACATCTGCCACAGGTGCAAAATTCAAATTAAACCCATAGCTTGTCATGTAAGAGCCTACGGTTTTCATTGCTTCGTAGGCATTGTTTGTATCTCCTGTACTTCCTATATCCGCCATACTCCCAATATTTTCCAGTTTTAATCCTTCTGCAAGGCGGGCTACTTCTCCACCTTCTTCGTCCACTGCAATAAACATTGGATATTTACAAAAAGATATAGATTTTTTCACCATTTCTTTAATCTGCTCTTCTGACTGGATATTCTTCTTAAAATAAACCAAACCGCCAACCGGATATTTTTCAAGCGCACTTTTAGTACCCTCTCCTGCCTGTACCGCTGTATTCACCCCGGTAATACTTTCCGGTGTTACAACAAACAAACCGGCCACCTTTTCTTCCAATGTCATTTCAGAAATAATAGCCTCTACAACCTCATCAAGAACTTTTGCTTCAACAATATCCGTACCGTCATTGTTCTCTTCTGTTACTTCAGATACCTCGATTCCGTTTCCATCTTCTTCAGCTATATGTTCTTCCGTTGTCGCTACAGACTCTTCCAAAACTTCTCCACTATTCATTGACGCAATCTGTTCTTGCACTTCCTGTTGCTGCCTCTTAGTTTCTTTCTGCTTATTAATTAAAAGAACTGCACTTACAACTATTCCTACCAACATCAAAACTAGCACTATCAATACAGCAATAGCACGTTTCTGTTTTCGCATCCTTTCCTGTCTGCGCATTTCTCTTTTCTCTTCTTTACTTAATACTTCTATTTCCATATCATTCGCCTGCATATTTTTCATACCTTTCCTCATATGAAGTTCAGTATAACAAAAAACTAAGCGGGTATCAACATTATTTTACTTGATACCCGCCTCTATGCTGTGATTTCCAATGGTTAATTTCCTCCGTTTTTCTTAATTTTTTCTTTGGTTCACATCTTATTCAGTTGTTCTTTCTCCTCTTTCCATCTTTTTCGTATTCATATACTGTAACGTTTTTCTTTACAAATCATTACTTCTTCTCTTTTTTGATGTACTTAAATCGACTTCTTGATTACTCTCTTTGTAATCTCTCAACTAGTTTTCGTACCCTTCTCCTTCCTCTTTAAATTTCTTATATAAATTTTGATTATTCTTTTATATCTTTCAGAAATTCTGTTTGGTTCTATCTTCTTTCAAAATACTTATGAAATTCTTTTTTATCCTTTCTAAAATTTTATCTATTTGTATCATTAGATTTTCTTCCCTTCCAGAATATTTATCTAACAATCACTAAATATTCTAGAATTTATTATTTATGAATTTCACCTTTTATGTATTTGATTTTTTATATGTACTACTCTCTAGTCTTAAAAATTAGGTTTCAACTTAGTATTTTGGTGGTCCGTTCCTCTCTTTCTTTTATTTTTGTTTATGTCTTTATTATATCACCAGTTTTTAAATTGTCAATACATTTATTTTAATTTTTCTATATTTTTTGATTATTTTTATTCCATTTGCTACTTATTCAGTTTTTATTATTTTTCATTTGCTTTTTTCTAATCATTTATGTATTTACTTGCTTTTTTCTGTCTTTTCATCTCCAATCAATATTTCTCTTATTTTGAATTAAAAATGTACCAAAAAATCGCAGGCCAAAAAGCCTGCGATTTAATTTTTCAAAAATGACTTCGGAATATGAACTAAATTCTTGCCAAAACAAAGATATTATAAATAGCTTTAATAGCTGCTTCATAATCTTCATTTTTAACACCAATGATGATATTCAACTCACTGGATCCCTGGTCAATCATCTTAATATTAACCTTTGCATGTGCTAAAGCAGAAAAGATTCTTCCTGCTGTACCACGGGTAGATTTCATACCACGGCCTACTACCGCAATTAAAGCAAGATCTGCTTCAATATCAATAGCATCAGGTTTTGCAAGACGATGAATTCCTGTTACTACCTGTTGTTCTTTATCCATAAACTCATCCTGATGTACGAATACTGTTAATGTATCAATTCCGGATGGAACATGTTCAAAAGAAATTCCATTATCTTCAAATACATTCAATACTTTTCTGCCAAAACCAATTTCTGAATTCATCATGGCTTTTTCGATATTGATAGCGCAGAATCCTTTCTTACCTGCAATACCGGTAATTGTATACTTTGATTTCTGACATGTACTTTCTACAATCCATGTACCCGTTTCTTCCGGTGCATTGGTATTGCGGATATTAATCGGAATTCCTTCTTTTCTTACCGGGAAAATAGCATCTTCATGAAGCACGGTTGCCCCCATGTAAGAAAGCTCACGGAGTTCTCTGTAAGTAATGGTTTCGATTCCTACAGGATCTTTGATAATACGAGGGTCTACAATTAAAAATCCCGAAACGTCTGTCCAGTTTTCATATACATCTGCATGTACAGCCTGTGCTACAATGGAACCTGTAATATCAGAACCACCTCTGGAGAAGGTTTTTACAGTCCCGTCCGGAAGAGAACCATAAAATCCCGGAACAACTACTTTATCATGCTTTGCCAATTCAGCTCCCAGAGTTTCTTTGGTTTTCTGTTCATCCCACATGCCATTTTCTTTAAAGAAAATAACTTTGGCTGCATCTAAAAAGAAGAAGCCCAAATAATCCGCCATAATGATACCATTAAGGTATTCTCCACGGGATGCTGCATAGTTTTCACCAATCTGTTTTTTGAAGTTTTCTTCAATAGTTTTAAATTCACTGTCTAAGGAAAGTGTTAATCCCAATCCGGAAATAATCTCATCATATCTTGCCTTAATAAGTTTTAATTTTCCTTTAAAATCATCTCCGTTTTCTACGGATCTGTAACAGTCATATAACATATCTGTTACCTTGGTATCACCGGAAAATCTTTTCCCCGGTGCTGAAGGTACCACATATCTTCTATCTTCTTCAGCTCTAATAATATCTCCAACCTTACGAAACTGTTCCGCACTGGCCAAAGAGCTTCCTCCAAATTTAACTACTTTTTTCATAATCTCCTCCACTCATAGTTTCTTTCTGATTCTATGTAAACCAAATGTAAACTATAATTTTTGTCTTCCAAAGTGCCCGGTATTTCTTATCTTTCGAATAATTTATCAATCAAAGTATGGCCTTTATCAACAAAATTTCCGCTGTCTGCCGCAACCTGTTCATTATAACTCCATTTTTCTTCTCTTTCAAGAGTACTATCATATAATAGATAAGGAACATCATCAGCAGTATGCGTTCTCACTCTTACCGGTGTCGGGTGATCCGGTAAAATTAAGATTCTAAAGTCAATTTCTTTTTCTTTCAGATTCTTTACCAATGGAGCTATGATTTTTTCATCCAGATACTCAATGGCTTGAATTTTTCTTTCTACACTTCCCTGATGTCCCATTTCATCCGGAGCTTCCACATGGATATATGCAAAATCATATCCGTCTTCTGCTACGGCTTTTACCGCCGCCTGCATTTTTCCTTCATAGTTAGTATGAAGTCCTCCGTTAGCACCTTCTACGTATGCATTATCCATTCCGGCACCAACTGCAATTCCTTTCAGTAAATCCACAGCGGATATCATAATACCCTTTTTACCGGTTTTTTCCTGAAAATCAGATAACATAGGCTTTGTACCCGCTCCCCAGAACCAAATACAGTTTGCAGGATTCAATCCTTGTTTCTTTCGTTCTATATTGATTGGATGATCTTTTAAAATATCATGACTTCTCTTCATCATATCTCTTAATACATCATCCTTAGGCAAATACTGCCCAATCACCTGCTCTAACACATCATGAGGAGGTGTTAATTCAACCACTTTACCTTTTTCCCAAATCAAACAATGACGATAACTGGTTCCGACGTAAAAAGCATAACCCTCCATCGCCAATCCCTTTTTTACAGCTTCTATCAGCACGGCTGCATCTTCTGTACTAATTTCATCCGAACTATGATCAATAATTGTTCTGTCTTCAAATGCAGCATCTTCCTCAGAAATGGTTACAACATTACATCTGATGGCCACATCATCATCCTTCATAGCTACTCCGATGCTTAAAGCCTCCAGCGGAGAACGTCCGGAATAATAAACTTCAGGGTCATATCCCATAACAGATAAATTTGCTGTGTCTGAACCCGGTGCCATTCCTTCCGGAATGGTATGTACCATACCAATTTCACCCTTACTACTTAATTCATCCATAGCCGGAGTATCGGCACATTCCAATGGTGTTTTATTATTTAAAGATGGAATTGGCTCATCAGCCATTCCATCTCCTAATACTATAATATATTTCATAACATATCTCCTCGTGTTCTATATCAAAACACAATCCTATCTCATATTCGTGTTTTCTTTAAAACTCAACACGGATTCTTGTAATCATTTCCGGAAGCTGTTCTACTTTAGAGGCAAATTCTCTTTCTGTCATAACTTCTGTAACAAAACCAAATTCACCATCTACAACTTCAATCTTTTCAATATAACCAAACAAGGATGCTGCCTTATCAGCACCTTCGTTTTTAACTCTTACAAAGAATTTCTTAGCAGAATCTTTATAGTCTTTTAAACTGACCACTTCTTCATCCCAGATACAGGTAACTGTTTTTCCAAGATGTCTTGCACTGTCAATTACGTCTGCAACAACAGCGCTGGCAGTTGCCAATTTACCTGCCCCACGTCCATAGAACATGGAATCACCTAACATATTACCATGTACGAATACCGCATTAAATACATCACTGACACAATATAACGGATGTTCCTGACTAATCATACATGGAGAAACCATTGCCATGTATCCGTCACCTTCATCTTTACTCATAGCAAGTAATTTAATGGATTTATTAAGTGCCTTGGCATATTTAAAATCTGCAGAAGTAATTTTCGTAATTCCTTCTGTATAAATATCTTCATATTTCACATATTTTCCGGTCATTAAAGAAGAAAGAATTGCAATCTTTCTGCAGGCATCGTGACCTTCCACATCTGCTTCCGGATTTCTTTCCGCATATCCCTTTTCCTGAGCTTCTTTTAAAACTTCTTCAAAATCTGCTCCTTCTTTATCCATTTTGGTAAGGATGTAATTGGTTGTACCATTTAAAATACCGTGAATGGATTCGATTTTTTCTGCGGTAAGAGAATAGTTAATAGGACGGATAATCGGAATACCACCTCCTACACTGGCACCAAAAAGGTAATTACATTTATTCTCTTTGGCTAATCTTAACAATTCAGGACCATGTGCTGCCACTAATTCTTTGTTAGATGTACATACACTTTTTCCTGCCATAAGTGCTTTTTTCGAAAAATCATAGGCAGGATTAATTCCTCCCATAGTTTCACAGATTACTCTGATTTCCGGATCCTCTAAAATGACATTTACATCATGAACCACTTTACTTTCATATGGGTCTCCCGGAAAATCTCTTAAATCCAAAATATATTTTACATTCAATTCCTCTCCTGCTCGGGGAGTAATCATTTTCTTATTATTTTCTAATACTTCTACAACTCCGCTCCCTACTGTACCGTATCCTAAAACTGCAACCTGAACCATAATAATTCCTCCAAATTTATTCTTTCGCTAAGATTTTAACCTGATGCACACCTTCCTGTGCTTCAAGCACTTCCAACATATGTGAAATATCACCTGTTGTCTGTAGCACCTGCACACTAATACTTAATGCAGCAATTCCATTAATCGGAATACTCTGATGTATTGTTAAAATATTTGCCCCAAAATCTGCAATCCCTTTTAACACATCAGAAAGTACTCCCGGCTCATCATCAATATTAAATGTCATGGTGAGCGTCGTCCCTTGGGAATTATCATGAAATTGAAATATATCATCCTTGTATTTGTAAAAGGAGCTTCTGCTGATTCCAACCATGTCTACTGCTTCCTGAATGGTAACAGCTTTTCTTGTTTCCATCAGCTTCTTAGCTTCTACTACCTTTAAAAGCACTTCGGGAACAGCTTTCTCTTTCACAACATAATACTTTGTTGTTTCTTTCATTTCCTTCACCTTTTTTCCCATGTTTACGATTATATTGTGTATCTGACAATTCCTCTTTTGTTTTTCCTTCGCAAACATTTGTATTTCCACGAAAGATATTCTATCATATAGAGTGTTTTGCCGCAACACAAAAACAAATTGTACTCATTTAAGTACAATTTGTTTTTCATTATCTATATTCTTCTCTATTACCTTTGTTATAACAAAAAGAAACTTATCTTTTTTACTATTATTGTAATGGATATTTACAGGTAAGTTCTTTTACAATTGCTTTTGCTTCTTCAATTTTTTCTTCTCCGCCTTTTACTACAAGTGCAATGGCTTCTGCAATTCTGTCCATATCTTCTGTATTCATTCCACGGGTAGTTACCGCTGGTGTTCCCAAACGGATACCGCTGGTTACAAATGCAGATTTTGGATCGTTAGGAATTGTATTTTTATTGGCTGTAATATGAGCCTGATCTAATAATTTTTCCACTTCTTTACCTGTTAAGTTAAATGGTGTTAAATCCATCAACATTAAATGGTTATCTGTTCCGTCAGATACAATTTTAATACCTCTGTCCTGTAACCCTTTACACAATGCCTGCGCATTGTCAATAATTCTCTTCTGGTATTCTTTAAACTCATCACTTAAAGCTTCTTTGAAGCAAACAGCTTTTGCTGCAATCACATGCATCAAAGGACCTCCCTGTGTTCCCGGGAAAATTGCTTTGTTAAAGTTATATTTATCATTAGCTTCTTTGTTTGCAAGAATCAAACCGCCTCTTGGTCCGCGAAGTGTTTTATGGGTTGTAGTTGTTACTACATCCGCATAAGGCATTGGACTTGGATGAAGTCCTGCTGCCACGAGACCTGCAATATGAGCCATATCCACCATAAGAACAGCTCCTACTTCATCTGCTACTTCTCTGAACTTTTTAAAATCAATAGTTCTTGCATAAGCAGAAGCACCTGCAATAATCATTTTCGGCTTTGCTTCCAACGCAATTCTGCGTAATTCATCATAATCAATGAAACCGTCATCATTTACACCATAAGGAACTACGTTAAAATATTTTCCGGATAAGTTTACCGGACTTCCGTGTGTTAAATGTCCGCCATGATCAAGGTTCATACCCATAATAGTATCGCCCGGATTTAAAATCGCAAACTGCACCGCCATATTTGCCTGAGCTCCTGAATGTGGCTGTACATTGGCATAATCACAACCGAATAATTCTTTGGCACGTTCAATGGCAAGTGTTTCCACTTCGTCTACACACTGGCATCCGCCATAATATCTTTTTGCCGGATATCCTTCCGCATATTTGTTCGTAAGAGGGCTTCCCATAGCAGCCATTACTGCTTTGCTTACCCAGTTTTCAGAAGCAATCAATTCAATATGATCGTTCTGTCTTGTCTGTTCTTTTACAATGGCTTCCGCAATTTCAGGATCCACTGCCTTAATTTCGTCAAATGAGTACATATCTGTCTCCGCCTTTCGTTTTTTTCATAATCTCCTCTTTATTTAAAATACAAGGCTGGAACACTCTCCAACCTTGCAATAAAAAACTATGGTAATAAGTATTTTTCTCTTAATGCTTTGTAGTTCTTCTGATACTCTTCATTATTTACATGTTTAAGATCATCTGTATAACCATGGGTTTCATATTCATCTGCCATCACTTCTGTAACACATACAGCTACGTTGGAACAATGATCTGCAACTCTCTTGTAACTGGTAATAATATCGGCATGGATAAAACCTAACTCAATAGTACATTTTCCTTTTTGCAATCTCTTGATATGACGTTGTTTCAATTCACCCTTTAACTTACCAACAACCGCTTTTAAAGTTTCTGCTTCCATAGCATGGTGGGAATCTTCTCTCTTAAATGCTTCTACTGCATGATTTACATTTTCTCTTACAGCCTCAGAATAGATAGCCAATTCTTCTACAGCCTTTTTGGAAAATTCTAATCCTTTTTCATGCATTTCTTTTGCAGACATCATAATGGTAACTGCATGGTCCGAAATTCTTTCAAATTCAGTCAAACACTGCAAAATGATAGATACTGTATGATTGTCTCTTTCTGCCATCTGCTTCTGGGCAAGTTTTACAAGATAACTTCCCAAGGTATCTTC
>JAFXGP010000003.1 GCA_017521195.1 Lachnospiraceae bacterium | reverse complement strand
TCCTGTCTTATCTATCTGATTTTCTTTTAAGATTTTATCATTTAAAACTTTATTCCAGCTTTAAAGGCTCTTGATTCAAATGCTTCTCCAAAATCTTTACATTCATAAATTTCAATCGACGGTAATGTAATTTTACCTTCTTTTAACATTTTCAGTGCCGGTTCAAATGGGCCGCATCTGCTTCCTACAATGCTGATTTCGTTCACTACCACCATGCTCATATCGACATCAGTAGTTCCTGCATAAGTACTCTTTAATATAATTGTTCCTTTTTTACGAACTAACTCTAAAGCCTTTTTTAACCCTGTAGGAGATCCTGTACATTCTGCCACATATTCATAACCTTCCGATTCTCCTTCTGTGGTAACTTTTGCAAAAGATTTAAATAATTCTAATTTTTCTTCATGTTTCCCGATAACCGTCAAATCAATTCCTGTCTGAGCCAAAACCTGAGCCACAAAAAGCGCCAGTCTTCCGTCTCCCAATACTGCTGCATTCTTAGCAGGAGAAACATGCACCTGAGTTAAAATCTCAAATGCTGCTGCCAAAGGTTCTGTAAAAATTGCAATCTCTGTAGGAAGTTCCTCCGGTACAACATGCAAAAGATTTGTATCAATAGTCATATATTCTGCAAAAGCACCATCTTTATTTTTCATTCCCAGAACTCTACGTTCATTGCAATGACTTGGACGTCCGGTTTTACAATAAATACATTCACCACAAGCTGCATTTAACTCTCCCACAACCTTTTTCCCAACAAGGCTCTCATCAGAAGATTCCACAACCTCTCCTACAAATTCATGTCCCATGACACCTCGGAAATCAGGACGATATCCCTTACGTACTTCTTTATCTGTATTACAAACTGCACACAAAAGAATTTTTACCAAAGATTCTTTTTCATCCCTTACAGGTATTGGTAAATCTTCTCTATAAACAGCATCGGTTCCGTTAAAATAGATTCCTTTCATATTTTAAGTTCCTTTCGTTTGCGCTCTTTTCGTTCCTATGGTATGATTATAAACGATTTTAAACTATTGAGAAACCATAAATTTAAATAAACTTAGTGAGGGAAAAATGAGTATTTTAAACGTTGAACACTTAACTCATGGTTTTGGAGACAGAGCCATTTTTAACGATGTTTCTTTCCGTCTCTTAAAAGGAGAACACATTGGTCTTATAGGTGCCAATGGCGAAGGAAAATCCACTTTTATGAATATTATTACCGGAAAACTTATGCCCGATGAAGGAAAAGTAGAATGGTCTAAAAATGTCCGTGTAGGATACTTGGATCAGCATACTGCTTTGGAACAAGGGATGACTATCCGCAGTGTGCTTGCTTCTGCTTTCGATTTCTTATTTGAAATGGAAGCCCAGATGAATGACATCTGCGATAAGATGGCAGATGCTACTCCGGAAGAATTGGAAGTTTATATGGAAGAATTGGGAACTATCCAAGATTTGCTCACAGTTCATGACTTTTATCTGATTGATTCCAAAGTAGAGGAAGTGGGACGTGCCCTTGGTCTTGCAGATATCGGTTTAGACAAAGATGTTACGGACTTAAGTGGTGGTCAGAGAACCAAAGTATTGCTTGGGAAATTATTACTGGAAAAACCGGATATTTTACTTTTGGACGAGCCTACCAACTATTTGGATGCAGAACACATTGAATGGTTAAAGAGATACTTAAACGATTACGAAAATGCTTTTATTTTAATCTCTCACGATATCCCATTCTTAAACAGTGTAATCAACTTAATCTATCATATGGATAATCAGGAATTGAACCGTTACGTTGGCGACTACGACAAATTCCAGGAAGTTTATGCTATGAAAAAAGCTCAGTTAGAAGCTGCTTATAACAAACAGCAGAAAGAAATTGCAGACTTAAAAGATTTCGTAGCAAGAAACAAAGCGCGTGTTGCTACCCGTAACATGGCCATGTCCCGTCAGAAAAAACTGGACAAAATGGATATGATTGAATTGGCTGCAGAAAGACCAAAGCCGGAATTCAATTTCAAAGAAGCCCGTACTCCGGGTAGATATTTATTCCAAACAAAGGATTTGGTAATCGGATACGACGAACCACTTTCCTCTGCCCTTAACTTAGAAATTGAACGTGGAGAAAAAATTGCCTTTATCGGTTCCAATGGTATCGGTAAAACCACTCTTTTAAAATCTTTACTTGGATTAATTCCATCTCTGGAAGGCTGGGTAGAACGTGACCAGTATTTACACATCGGTTACTTTGAACAGGAAATGCCAAAGGGAATCGAAACTACCTGTATTGAAGAAATCTGGAATGAGTTTCCGGGATTCTCCCAATATGAAGTACGTTCCGCTCTTGCAAAATGCGGTCTTACCACAAAACATATTGAAAGCAAAGTTAAAGTTCTGAGTGGTGGAGAACAGGCAAAAGTAAGATTATGTAAACTTATCAACCGTGAAACCAACGTATTGTTATTAGACGAACCTACTAACCATTTGGATGTGGATGCGAAAGATGAATTAAAGCGTACATTAAAAGCATACAAAGGAAGTATCCTTATGGTTTGTCACGAACCGGACTTCTACGAAGACTGGGCAACAAGAGTTATTGACTGTACCAAATGGACAACGAAAATCTTTTAACTTAGGAGAACTTTTATGTATCAGATTACCGAATGGTGCCACCATTTTATCAAACATCATGTTCAATCCGGAGACTTCTGCATTGATGCAACTATGGGAAACGGACACGACACAAAGCTTTTATGCCAGCTTGTTGGCACCAGCGGTAAAGTACTTGCTTTTGATATTCAGAAACTTGCATACGAAAATACATTGCAAAGACTGCAAGATGCAGGTGTACCTCAAAACTACCAACTTATCTTGGATTCTCACAGCCATATGAATCAATATGCAGATGCCGATTCCGTAAACTGTATTATTTTTAATTTTGGATATTTACCGGGAGGTGATCATAACCTCTCTACAAAAGCTTCAAGCAGCATAGCTGCTATTGAACAGGGATTAGATTTGTTAAAAAAGGGCGGACTTATGAGTCTTTGCATTTACAGTGGCGGAGACAGTGGGTTTGAAGAACGTGATGCTCTTCTTTCCTATTTGAAAGAATTAGACCAAAAAAAATATCTGGTCATTTGTTCCTCTTATTACAATCGTCCAAAAAATCCACCGATTCCGGTTCTTATATGGAAATTATAATCTGCTTTTACAAAATCAATTTTCCTTTGTTTATGGGTTATTACCTACATTCAGGAAAATATACAACAATAACAAAAACGAGTTATTATACTGCACACACAGTATCCATAACTCGTTTTACTTTTTTATAATTTTTCCTACAACACCTTAGACAAGAATTCCTGCAATCTCGGATTCTGCGGATTTTCAAAGAATTCCTTTGGTGTGTTTTCTTCTTTAATCTGACCTTCGTCAATGAACATCACACGGGTTCCCACTTCTTTGGCAAAGCCCATTTCGTGAGTTACCACTGCCATAGTCATACCCTGTTTTGCAAGGTCACGCATAACATTTAAAACTTCTCCAACCATTTCCGGGTCAAGAGCAGAAGTTGGTTCATCAAAAAGAATCACATCCGGATTCATACAAAGAGAACGAACAATGGCAATTCTCTGTTTCTGTCCACCGGATAACTGGCTTGGATACGCATTAGCTTTTTCTTCCAGACCAACTCTTCTTAACAATTCCATTGCCTGACCTTCTGCTTCTTCTTTTGTTTTTTTCAAAAGCTTCATAGGAGCCAAAGTCATATTTTCCAAAATTGTCTTATGAGGAAATAGATTAAAATGCTGGAATACCATCCCGATTTTCTGACGGTATTTATTAATGTTACATTTTGGATCTGTAATATTCAAACCTTCAAAGGTAATGCTTCCTCCGGTTGGTTCTTCCAAAAGATTTAAAGAACGAAGGAAAGTAGATTTTCCGGAACCGGACGGCCCGATGATTACCACAACTTCACCTTTTTTTATTTCTGTGGAGATATGATCTAATACAAGATTATCTCCGAAAGATTTGCATAAATCTTTAATTTCAAACAACACCTGATTATCTTGCATCTGTTCTTAATCTCCTTTCTAATTTTTCTACTAATGTAGATAAAATACTTACTATAATAAGGTAAATCAGCGCCGCTGCCAAAAGAGGAAGCAACGGTGAATATGTCTGGCTTCGAATGGTATTTGCACCATGAGTAATATCTGTTAAAGCAATGTAACCACAGATAGATGTTTCTTTTAACAATGTAATAAATTCGTTTGCAAGTGCAGGCAATACGTTTTTAAATGCCTGTGGAATCACAATATAAATCATTGTCTGCGCATAGCTGAATCCAAGACTTCGTCCTGCTTCAAACTGTCCGTTATCAATGGACATAATTCCGGAACGGAAAATTTCTGCTACATATGCCGCAGAGTTAATACCGAAGGAAAGAATTGCTACAAATTGTTTGCTTACATTAGGGCTGGCAAAAACAATGTAATACATAATCAACAACTGAATCATTGCCGGTGTTCCTCGGATTACTGTTAAATACACTTTACAAATCCAGTCCGCAATTTTTAATACAACTGATTTGCTTCCGCTTTTATCTGCTGTAGAACGGATTAATGCAATTACAATCCCCAATGCCACACCCAAAATAACAGCAAAAAATGTTACGGTAAAAGTAGTGCTCAAACCTTTGGTAATATAGCGCCATCTCTCATCCTGAATAAAATTCAAATAAAATTCTTCTCTAAAATTCACTTTTATACCCTCTCTAAAAAAGTGCTATCTGTATATTCCTCTATCCTTATAAAAGCATATACAGATAACACCCGTCTGTAAATTTAACATAAGTACTGCTGCCAAAGCACCTACTCTGACAGCAGTCTGTTATTACTTTATACTTTCTTTAGATTACTCTCCGCGAACAACAATAACCTGTGTTGCTGTTGTGTAAGGATCAGAGAAATCTACGTTCTGTAAACGGTCTTCTGTAATTGTCATACCGGCTACACCGATATCTGCTTTACCGCTTGTTACAGCATTAATGATAGAATCAAATTCCATATCTTCGATTTTTAATTCCATACCTAAGATATCTGCTACTGCCTGAGCCATATCAGCATCGATACCAACGATTTCCTGATTTTCATAATATTCATATGGTTCGAAAGCTGCATTTGTGGCCATTACTAATGTACCATTGCTTCTGTCAACGTCTGCAGGAGATTCGTAAGGCATGGTTCCTTTTGTTTCATCTCCGATGTAGTTTGCAATAATCTGTGTTAAAGTTCCGTTTTCCTGTAACTGAGCTAACGCATCGTTGATTTTTGCTGTTAATTCAGCATTTTCTTTAGAAACACAAATTGCATATTCTTCTAATGCAAATTCTTCTTCTAAAATTTTTAATTCAGGATTTTTAGCTACGAAAGCTAATGCAGGCTGTGCATCGATGATTACACAATCAACTTTACCCTGTTTTAAGGACTGGATAGCATCAGCACCTTTGTTGTAACGTTCGATTGTAGAACCTTCTGCTTCATAATCACTTGCATAGATGTCACCTGTTGTTCCCAACTGAACACCAATTGTTTTGCCCGGTAAATCATCTACAGAATGAACTGTGTTTGCAGGTACTTTTGATTCAGCTGCACTGTCAGAAGAACCGCCACAAGCTACCAAACCGAGAGCCATTACGCCGGCTAATAAAGTTACGACAATTTTTTTCATAATTTTCTCCTCTTTTCTTGCATATTTATTCAAATATGTTTCTTATAATATCACTAAATAAAAAAAATGCAAGCACAAAAGCTTACATTTCTTCTATTATACATTATTTGTTGTATATTTTACCATTTATTCATTCTTTTATGCATTTAAAGAGTTAACAGATAGTTATATACATCTCTTTTACTGATTCCTCTGTCTTTGGCAACCAGCTTCATAGCCTCTTTTCTGTCAATTCCCCTGTCTTCATACATCTTCATATGTTCCTCGATCGGAATCTCTAATGCTAAAGCCTGTTTTTCCTCTGCTTTCTGTTGATGACTTTTTCCTTCCAGAACCAATACATACTCCCCTCGTGGATCGTTGCTTTCATAATACTCCAAAGCTTCTTCTAAGGTCGTTGGAAAAATAGTTTCAAATTTCTTGGTCAGCTCACGACACAATGTAATTCTGCGGTTTCCCAAAGCATCATACAATTCTTTTAAAGTCCCTTTTAAATGGTGAGGAGCTTCATAAAGAATCATGGTTCTGCTTTCTATTTTTAAATCTTCTAAAACAGCTTTTCTTTCTTTTTTATCTGCGGGTAAAAATCCTTCAAAACAAAATCTTCTGGTGGATAATCCGGACAAAGTTAAAGCCGTAATGCAGGCTGCCGGTCCGGGAAGCGATGTTACCACGATTCCTGCTTCCTGACATTTCTGCACCAGAACTTCTCCGGGATCTGAAATAGCCGGAGTACCTGCATCAGTAATGAGAGCAATATTCTTACCTGCCTGCATCTGAGCAATCAGATTCTCTGCTTTTTCCACCTTATTATATTCATGATAACTTGTCATAGGAGTCTTAATGTTAAAATGATTTAACAACTTTATACTGTTTCTGGTATCTTCTGCTGCAATTACATCCACAGTTTCCAACGTTTCTATTACTCTGGGAGTCATGTCCCCCAAATTTCCAATGGGAGTTGCACATAAAAAAAGCTTTCCTGCCATAGGATATCCCTTCTTTTTATAATTCTATTTTGCCATACCATATATCTTAAGAATCTCTTCCGTATATATTCCCGGCTTTTCATAAACAATTAATGGTTTCTCTATGGTAATTCTCGATTTCCCACCCTTAGTGGCTTGAATTAAAACCATATTGGGTTCTTTATCTATATAAGGATACACCAACTGCATCCGTTTCGGTTCCAGTTTGTATCTCACAAGTGTAGTCATAATCTCTGCCAGGCGGAAGGGTCTGTGTACCATATACAAACTTCCTCCCTGTATCAGCATTCGGGCACTTTGGCGAATAATATCCTCCAAGGTACATAAAATCTCATGTCTTGCAATGGCTTTTGGACTGTCCGGATTGGTTAGTCCATGCTGACCTATCATGTACGGAGGATTACATGTGACTGCATGAAAAGAATTCACTTCAAATAAATTATCTGCTTCTTTTACATCCCCTGTTACAATTTCAATTTTTTCTTCCAGATGATTTAAGGCAACACTTCTTCTTGCCATTTCGGCACTGTCTTCCTGTATTTCCAAAGCTTTATAGGAAAAGGCTTCCCATTTTGCTTCCATTAAAATAGGGATAATTCCTGTTCCGGTACATAAATCCAAAACCCTGTCTCCCGGTTTTACTTTTGCAAAATCAGATAATAAAACCGCATCCATTCCAAAACAAAAACGGTCCGGATTTTGAATAATCCGATAACCGTTTCGTCCAAGATCATCTACTCTTTCATTTGCTTTTATTTCTACATTCATATGCTTAGTTATCGTCCAGTTTCGATTTCTTGTCCTGTTTTTCTAATTTTTCCAATTCACGAAGTTCTTTGTCTTGAACATCAATTTTTTCTTTTTTAAATCTACGTTTAAAACGAAGCTGATCTGCACGATATTCGCGGATTTCTTTTTCATCGTTTACTTCCACAATTACTTTCACTAACTGACGAAGTACGTTAACACTGTGAACTTCTCCTTTTACTCCATCGCTACAATTTACAAAATCACCAACATTAGGAAGATTTCTGTTTAATTCTTCATAGGTTTCTTCCTCATGCTTTAAACAGCACATTAATCTTCCGCATACGCCGGAAATTTTGGTAGGATTTAAGGATAAATTCTGTTCTTTTGCCATTTTAATAGATACCGGAACAAATTCTGAAAGATGTGTGTGACAACAAAGCTGTCTGCCGCAACTTCCGATTCCGCCTAAAATTTTGGTTTCATCTCTGACACCAATCTGTCTCAGCTCTATTCTTGTTTTAAATACCGCTGCCAAATCTTTTACTAATTCACGGAAATCAATTCTTCCGTCAGCAGTAAAATAGAACAATACCTTATTATTGTCAAAAGTATATTCCGCATCAATTAGCTTCATATCCAGTTCATGCTTACGGATCTTTTCCAGACAAACTTTAAAAGCTTCTCTTTCTTTTTCCTTATTACTCTTTTCCTGTTCATCATCCTTAGCTGTAGCCACGCGAAGTACAGGTTTCAATGGCTGGATTACCTGATCCTCTTCCACTTCTTTAGGATCACCTACCACCGTACCATATTCTACACCTCTTGCAGTTTCTACGATTACGTGGTCACCTCGTTTTATTTCAAATTCCAGGGGATCAAAAAAATATATCTTTCCCGCAGTACGAAATCTTACACCAATTACTTTAATCATGTATCCTCTCTTTTTGCCCTAAGGCACTTTCTTCAAAAATTTGTAACTACTCCGGTTAGTTACGAGTTCTCTTTCACACTAAGGAATAATAATTCCATAGTAAGTTCAAAGTTAACATTGGCACTGAGACGTGTCTGCGCCTTATCCAGTGCTTCCAGAATATTTTCTATTCCTTCGTAAGAGCTTCTGCCCGCTATCTTTCTAATATACTGTATTTCTTCCTTAAAAATCAAGCTATTGATATCTTTTGTTGCTTTGAATAACAAGATATCCCTAAACCATACGGAAATAATATCCAGATAACTGTTTACATCCAATTTAAAATCATTGATTCTCTTGATTGCCGCAACAATTTCGGATATCTCCATATCATTAATATATTTTAATAAGGAAACCGCTTCTTCCTTAATATGTTCAAAATCTTCATTTTCTGCCAGTGCTTTTGCTTTGCCCATATTTCCTCTGGCAAATGCTGCACATACAGAAGCCTTATAATCCGGCACATGCAACTCTTTCATCAAGAACTCTTCAATTTTACGGTCTTCTACAGGACGCATATGTAACACAACACATCTGCTTAAGATAGTAGGCAGAAGTGCATCTACATTGGTAGTTAGTAAAAGAATCACTCCATAGGCCGGTGGCTCTTCCAAAGTTTTCAACAATGCATTCTGTGCCTGTACTGTCATCTTCTCTGCATCACCGATAATATATATCTTCTTCGGACCATAATATGGTTTAATTCCCATATCATTGTTTACCTGTGAACGGATGTCCTCTACACCAATGGAATTAGGCTTTTCGTGACTTACCCAGATTACATCCGGATGATTCTTACCATTAATCTGTTTACAGGAACGACATTCTTCACACGGTTCTTCCTTACTTCTCTCACATTGAATGGTTTTTGCAAAAATCTTCGCAATAAATTCTTTCCCTGCACCTAATTCTCCCTGAATAATATATGCATGAGACACCTTATCCATCCGAATGGCATTTTGCATATGTTCCTTTAAATTTTCCTGTCCTACGATATCTCTAAATCCTGCCATGTTTATTCCCCCTATGTAAAAATGTCCAGAAGCAATCCGCGAATTTCCCCTATCTTCGCCAGAATTGCAAGATTATCTTTTTCATCTTTTACCAGTTCCTGTGCCAACTCATCCAATGTCTGGTCGATTCTGCGTATGATTCCATATACCCTGTGTCTTCCTCTTCTATCCAGAAAGTTCTCTCTCGAAAACTGGTGCGACCGGTTTACAATTTCATTCATAAATTCTTTGATTAGTCCCCGGTATTTTTTCATATCCCGGATATCTCTTTTTTTGGCAAGCTTATCTCCTTGCATGGTGATGTCTTCCATAAGTGTATTTAATCTTGCCTGCAAATCTGCTTCCTGTATATGGCTGGCAAGAGTAAACTTGAAAGTCCCGTCACTGTGATTTACCTGTGTGGATGTTTCTACCGGTGCAGGAGCCATTGCTGCATTTACTTTCATATCCATTTACTCTCACCTCCCCTATTCTAATTAATACTCTACAACACGAATCATATTAGTGTTTCCGGATACCCCTAAAGGAACTCCAGCAGTTACTACTACTTTATCACCTTTTTTAATCTTACCTGCTTTTTCTGCTGCCCATAAAGCTTCTCTGAATAAGTCTTCCGGTGTATTCTTCTTCTCAATCAAAAGAGAAGTTACACCCCATAAAAGCGCTGCCTGACGACACACTCTTGGATTTACACTGCAACAGATAATTGGACAGGCAGGTTTAAAACGGGATAATTTTTCTGCAGTAAAACCGGACATACTAACTGTAATAATTGCTGACGCATTTAAGTCTGCTGCAATAGTACAGGTCGCATGAGAAATTGCACCGGTAATATCCTGTTCTTCACTATCTACTATCTTCTTTAAACGTTTATTATAATCGATATCCTTTTCTGCTCTTTCGGCAATTTTTGACATTGTCTTAACAGCTTCTACCGGATATTTTCCATTTGCACTTTCTCCGGACAACATAATGGCTGTTGTTCCGTCAAAAATAGCATTGGCAACGTCTGTTGCTTCTGCTCTGGTAGGTCTTGGATTTTTCGTCATGGATTCCAGCATCTGGGTTGCTGTGATTACATGTTTCCCCTTTGCCACAGCTTTACGAATCATTCTCTTCTGAATTACCGGAACATCTTCCATCGGTACTTCCACACCCATATCTCCACGGGCTACCATGATGCCGTCAGATACCTCTAAGATTTCATCCAGATTATTGATACCCTGCATATTTTCAATCTTAGCAATAATCTTCATCGGACTCTTCTTTTCGTCCAACATTTCTCTTACTTCCAAAACATCTTCCTTGGTACGGACAAAGGATAATGCAATAAAATCAAAACCGCAATCGATACCAAATAAAATATCTTTTCTATCCTGTTCACTGATAAATGGCATAGACAGATTTGCTCCCGGGAGATTTACTCCTTTTTTATCAGAAACAGGTCCACCGTTTACTACACGACATACAATGTTAGTTTCTGTAATTTCTTCTACCTCAAGTTCAATTAAGCCATCATCAATTAAAACAGAACCACCGACAACTACGTCATTCACTATATTTTCATAGGTCACGGAAACCATTTCCTTAGTTCCCTGTACCTCTCTTGTTGTTAAAATGAACTTTTGTCCTTCTTCCAAAAGTACTTTTCCTTCTTCAAAAGTACGAAGACGAATTTCCGGTCCTTTTGTATCAATCAAAGTTGCAACCGGTTTCCTCATTTCTTCACTGATTCTTACAACATTCATCATTTTTGTCTTTTGTTCTTCATAGGAACCATGTGAAAAATTACAACGGCAAACATTCATTCCTGCCTCAATCATCTCACGTATTTTTTCCGGGCTCTGAGATGCCGGACCGATGGTACAAATAATTTTTGTTTTTCTCATAAAGTCTCCTTATCACTTTTTTATCACAAAGTTTCCTTTGTGTATGTACCCCTCGTACATGATAAGTTTTTTGCCCCATATGTCCTTTTTATTTTTCCCGTGTATGCACACAGCTATACATACAAAACTATTTTACTATAAATTGCAACTTTTTTGTACCCCCTAAATTAAGGTCACAAATTGAGGTTCCTTTTTTCATAAAATAAACATAACAAAAAGGTATCTTGCAAATTTTTACTTTACTTGCAAAATACCTTTTTCTTTATTCCCAGCAAATATCTTTTATAATCTCATCCTTTGTTTTTCCTAAAACAAAACTCAGTTCTCCATACAGCTGGTCTTCTGCCAAATAGAAATATCTCTCATCTACCGCAGTCGTTTTCTTTCCGCTTTCCAGACGTGCTTGTTTTCTTAGATAAAGTGTTTTTATAATTCGAATCAGTTCTCTGCAATCACAACTCCCCAAAGTTTCTTTGTAACATATTTCCCTTTCTCGTTCATTTTCAATGGGAATTTGCTGCAAATTTGGAACTTCTTTTAATAAATTATTTACTTCTTCCAAAGTCAAAACATAGCGCATAATTGTCTTATTGTTTTCTACCGGTGCATACACAATCGTTGCTTTTTCTTTGCAAGGCATCAATGTGTAATACTCTTTATTCTTATCAATCATGGGCATATCTATTTTTCCCTTGGCAATTATCTTGCAAACTCCATGCTTACCATATACAATCACTTCATTTACCTGAAACATTTTCCACGCTCCATTTCTTATCAAAACACTACTTACTTTATTATTTTAGCACCAGAAAAAATTTTTCGTAAGAATTTTTTCTATAAATTCTTCTACTTTTTAAAAATATGAAATGACATTTTTCACTATTTTTTGTAAAATTAAATCAGCTAATTATAGTATAGGCAAAACAAAAAAATTAAGTTTTGTATTTAAATTTAGGGGGTAACTATGAGAACAATCAAAGTAAAAGAATTGACAACAGAAAACTTTAGACATTACGGTACATTTGCAAGTATGTTAAATCCGGAAGGACCAAGCCTTGGTGATTTCTACAATGACCAGGTAGAATTTCCTGTTTCCGGAAATCTTCCTATCGCATTTTCTCCATTTATAACCCGTAAAGAGGAAAAAATGATTGTTACCGCAGCTGAATACCACAACACTACCTGTGAAGGCGTTCTTCCTTTAGATGATGATGCCATCCTTCATGTGGCACCTGCTTCCAAAGATCCTGTGCCTGAATTAACAGAGGCCTTCTATGTACCAAAGGGCACTTTCGTAAAATTAAATGTAGGTGTTTGGCATTTAGCAGCATTTCCTGTACATAATGATGTAATGCATATTATGATTACTCTTCCGGAACGTATCTATAAAACCGACTGTGTAGTTGTTGATTACAAAGAAGAAGATTATATTGAAATTGAAATGTAAAACTAAAGGCACAATCCGTATAAAGATTGTGCCTTCTTCCAAATTATAAATAATATTATTTTTTAATATTTCCCAACTCTTTTGCTTTGGCAATTTGTGCCTCAATATTAACTCTGTGCGATTTTCCTTGTGTTATAGCAGCTTCATGACGCGCCTTTGTTTCTTCCGCTAAAAGTGTCTTTCCTTCATATTCCAACTTTTTTCCTATTTTTTTTCAATCTTGCATGATATATAATCATTCCATATTTCTTAAATCAAGCCTTCCTGTTTTAACCATTCTACCTCATCATGAATTGTTTCTTTATAAGAACGTGTTGTATAACCCAATTCTTTTTGTGCCTTAGAATAATCAAATTCATTATTTCTTGCTAAGTTGTATACAGAGAAAGAAGTCATCATAGGTTTTTCGCCTTTCTTTTCTGCTTTCTTTTCCAGTGTTTTTGCAATCTTATCAGCAAGCCCTAGTGGAAGATAGAATTTGATCTTTTGACAATTACATTCTTCCTGAAGCATTTCACACATTTCTTTTAAAGTAACAGGTTCGTTTGCAAGAATGTAGGCTTCACCGATACGTCCTTTGTCTACGGCCGCAATACATCCTGCTGCAAGGTCACGTACGTCACAAAGATTGAAAGAACCCTGCATACCGATTGGCATTTCACCTTTAATGATATCCATCAATGTATGTGTTGTTTCACCGATTGCATGATCGTTCGGTCCTAAAATTCCACTTGGATGAACGATACAAGCTTTTAATCCCATAACATTTACGGAATCCATAACCATCTGAGAAGCTTTTGCTTTTGACTGGCTGTAAGCACCTACTACTTTGGTTGGATCGTTTGGTTCAAATTTACTTACTTCTTTGATTTTTGTTCCCATTGGCAATTCCGGAATCGCACCTGTGCTGCTTACATAAACCATTTTTTCGCATTCAGGATGCGCTAAACATTTTGTAATGATGTTTCTGGTTCCGGTTACGTTTACTGCCATTAATTTTTCACTATAAGCAGGGTCTACGGTTACCATACTTGCACAGTGGATAACTACACTTGTCATTCCTTCCGGAATATCAAAAAAATCACATAAGGACTTTTCATCACATAAATCTCCAAGGCATACTTCTACATCCTTTGGAATATATTTTACGGATTTATCATTTGGTAAAACTAAAGCTCTTACTTTTTCCCCTTTTTCAAGTAACTGTAAACAGATGTTACTTCCCAAAAAACCTGCTGCCCCTGTTACTAAATAAATTCTGTTGCTCATTTCTAAATACCTCCTGTTTTTGCTGTCATCTATTTTACAATGACGTTTTGTTTGCTTTGTTATGAATGTATCTTACAAGAGGTTTGTTTACGAATTGTTCCCGTAATGTTTCTGTTTTGTTAAATATAAATTTATTTTATAAATTCTTTTCCGTTGACACTACCACCATCAACCAAAACGTCTACTCCGGCTAAATATCCGTTTCTTTCATCAGCCACGGAGGCAATGGCAAATCCAAGTTCTTCCGGTTTTCCCATACGTCTTTCTGCAGTAGTATTTAATAAACTTCCGCCTTCTTCCGATTCTAAATTTCCCATATCAGTTGCAATCAGTCCCGGACTCAAAGAGCATACGCGAATTCCTTTAGCTCCATATTCATATGCACATTTTGCTGCATACCAGATTACAAATTTTTTAGAAAGACCATAAGCTAAGCCTGATGCTTTATATCCCTTTAATTTGTTTGGAAGACCCAAAATCTTTTTCACAAACAAATCTTCATTTTTATCTGCAAGAGCAAATGTTTTTTTGTTTGCCAAAAATCCCGGTAAAATATATGCTGAATTGGAGGAAATATCCACAATTACACTTCCCGCGTTCATTAACTTAGAAAACTCTTCATTTATATATATGGTACCAAGTGCATTTACACGAATTAACTGTTCCGGTTCAGCCATTGCAGGTGAAAGACCTGCAGAGTTAATTACATTTTTGATTTCTCCAAGACTTGCTGCAAATTCAGCCAATTCTCTTACCTGCTCTCTTTTGGAAGTATCACAAGTCTTTGCATAAGCTTCATAACCAAGATTTTCTAATTCTTTTACTGCCTTTTCCAATTTAGACATAGTACGTCCTGTTACTACAATAATTTTTTCCTTAGGCATGCATTTCGCTGCTGCCAAACCCATTCCACTACCACCACCGGTAATAACACATACATTTTTCTTCATAATAATTATCCTCTTTTCATCTTTTTAACAATTGTCAATTTATCATTTTGCATATCAAATTGCAATCGGTTTTGTTTGTTTTATAAATCACTTTATCAATTCTTCTGTCAGCCTGAGAATTTCCGGTGCTGCTTTTTCCCGTTCCGTTTTAAGTACTTTACTATATACGGGATATGCCGCCCCAACCAATACCATTCCAAGTAACCCAACTACGATTCCAATAACCATGCAAATGTTTCCTTGTAATCCAAATATATTACCTATATCGGTCATTACAAGACTCATTCCTGACCCCATAATCAATGCTCCTACAATACCTATTACTAATGAATTAGTTGTAGCCTTTTGTGTAACCTCAGCATCTAATTTTCGTAACCTGCTCATATCATCTTCTTTTTTTGTCTGATATTTTTCACGTATTTTTTTTATTTCTTCTTGCTCTGCAGCGGAATATGTGTAACTAAAACCTGTTTTTGTTTTTTTATCATCCATAATTAAATTATTCTCTACTTTCTGTTTATCCTATTTTATATGTTTTTAAATTTGACTATAAACGTACTACCTTTGCCAAGAACACTTTCGACTCTAATTTCTCCCTGCAAAATATCTATCACACGTTTTACCAATGCCAGTCCCAGACCATTTCCTTGGGTTGCATGAGAAGTATCTCCTTGATAAAATTTTTCAAAAATATGGGCACCTGTTTCTGGGGACATTCCACATCCTGTGTCTTGTACGTTTACAATAATATCTTCCTTCGTTGTCTCAAGAGTTAGGACTACCTTGCCACCCTCCGGTGTGAATTTAAAAGCATTAGAGAGTAAATTATTCCAAACCAAGGATAACAATTCTTGGTCTGTATTTACCTTCACATCCTCTATAATCTCTGTCTCAATTTCAATATTTTTCTCTTCCCATATGTTTTCAAACTGAAGTAAACACTCACACAACTGTTCTCCCAAATCGTATTCCTCTGTTTTAGGGTAAATCTGTTGCTTTTCCAATTTATTTAATTTCAAAATATTAGTCATCATATCTGCCAAACGGCGGGAACCTTCTGTAATCCCTTTTGCATACTCTAATCTTTTTTCTTCCGGCAGATTCGGCATCTGTAATAATGTCCCATAGTTTTGCATTACGGAAAGCGGCGTTTTCATTTCATGAGATACATTCGCGATAAAGTCTGTCCGTAAAGTTTCCACACTTCCCAATTCCTCTGTCATGGTATTAAAACAATGAATAATCTCATTTAAATGTTCATCTGCACTTAACTTATTCACCGGTTCAATTCTGACACTAAAGTCTCCTTGTACAACTTTCTGTGCTGCCCCCGCAATATGTTTTGTAATTCTCTCCGTTGTAAACTTTCTGCGGACATAATCAATCAACGTAAATAAAACACTTAAGATAATCACATTTCCAAAGGTTAATTTAGCCGCCACATTCACATTTTCGCTGGTTAACTGTAAATTCAGAGTATCTCTCAATGTAGTAACAAATAACATTGTAGAACACGATACTAAAAATGCTACTAACAGAAAAAATAACAAATAATTGTATATTGTTCTTGTTATTTTTTTTCTTAACTCTACCTTTTTCATTTTAATACCACCTTATATCCAAGCCCATGAACAGTTGTAATTTTAAAATCCTCACAATCTGCCAGCTTTGCACGAAGTTTTGTCATATACACATCCACTGCTCTAGGTGCAGTATCTGTATCTGCATCCCAAAACTCATCCATGAGCTGTGTTCTGGTAAATGTTTTTTTAGGATACGACAACAACTTATATAAAATACTGAACTCTCTATTTGTAAGTACTATTTCTTCTTCATTCAAATATGCAGTGTGTTCATCTGCATCCATCACAAAGCTCCCTATTTGTAATTTTCTGTTTACCGCAATCTTTGCTCTTCGAAGTAATGCTCCGATTCGCAAAAACAATTCATCAAAATCAATGGGTTTTACCATATAGTCATCCACACCAATTCTAAATCCTCTCTGTTTAGAAGTAATGTCATCCTTGGCCGTCATAAACAGAATAGGAATATCTTCATTTAATTCCCGAACATTAGTTGCAAATTCAAATCCATCTATTCCCGGCATCATAATGTCCGATACAATGAGATCAATAATATTATCTATTAAAGCATCATATGCATCATTAGCATTCAAACAGCCGATTGCTTCATAACCACTATGATTCAAAAAAGAACATACCGTCTTATTCAAATCCTTATCATCCTCTACTACCAATATCTTAAACATTTTAATCCCTCCAAATTCCATATTTTTGACCATTTTATCACGGAGATGTTTCTATTTTGTTTACGTTTTCATATTTTATGAAATTATCTAAAAGAAAAAGAGCCATTGCAAACACAACAGCTCTTTCTTGTTTCATCTTATTCCATTTCCAGTACTTTATAATCCTGATCTTCCACTGCTTTTCTTAAAATATCATCCGCTACTTCTTCAACCAAAGTAACAATAGCTGTTCCGTCTTCATGGCTAACTACAGCTTCTTCCACCTGTGGAAGTGCTTCTAATACTTTTTTTACTCTTGCTGAACAATGACCGCACATCATTCCCTCAATAGTCATTTTCTTTGTCATAATTTTAATCTCCTTCTCTTTGTGTTTTATTTTTTTATCTTTTTTGGTATCTCTTACATCAAAAAAGTTTAATCTTAATGCATTTGTTACTACACAAAAACTGGATAAGCTCATAGCCAATGCTCCGAACATAGGACTCATTTCCCATCCGAATATCGGAATCCACAATCCTGCTGCCAAAGGTATTCCAATTACATTATAAGCAAATGCCCAAAACAGATTTTCATGAATATTCTTCTTTGTCTGACGACTCAAACGAATGGATGCCGGTACATCTAATAATCTACTCTTCATTAATACCACATCTGCTGCATCCATGGCAATATCCGTTCCGGCTCCAATGGCAATTCCTATATCTGCTTTCGTAAGGGCCAGCGCATCGTTAATTCCATCTCCTACCATAGCAACCTTTCCCTTTTGCTGCAAGCGACGAATAACTTTTTCTTTCCCATCCGGTAATACCCCTGCAATAACTTCATCTACTCCTGCCTGACGTCCGATAGCCTGAGCTGTTTTTTCATTATCACCTGTAAGCATTACCACATGAATTCCCATATTCTTAAGTTCGCTGATTGCCTGTTTGCTGTCTTCTTTGATTACATCCGCTACAGCTATGGTTCCAAGGAATATTTCATCTTCTACAAAAAACAATGGTGTTTTTCCTTCTAATGCCAGCTTAGACGCCTGTACCCGAACCTGCTCCTGTAATTCAAATTCCATTTTTACTTTAGATAAGATAAATTTAAGATTACCACCTATTAACTTTTTTTCAGCCAATGTACCTATCAGACCATTTCCCGGCAATACTTTAAAATCGGATACTTCTTTTTTCACCAACGACTTTTCTTGTCCGTACTGAAGAATAGCTTTTGCCAACGGATGCTCACTTTTTGCTTCCAGGCAAAAAGCATTTTCTAATAATACATCTTCTGTTATCCCTTCTGCCGGTATAATGTCCGTAACATGAGGTTCCCCCTTGGTAATAGTACCGGTTTTATCCAAAGCTACAATTTCTACTTTTCCGGTTTCCTCCAAGGACGTAGCTGTTTTAAATAAAATTCCATTTTTGGCACCCATTCCGTTACCAACCATAATAGCTACCGGAGTGGCAAGACCTAAAGCGCAGGGACAACTGATTACCAATACGGAAATTCCCCTTGCTAAGGCATAACCAATGGTTTGTCCGGACAACAACCATACAAACGTTGTAATTATAGCTATAGTAATGACTGTTGGTACAAAAACACCGGAAACTTTATCTGCAATCTTCGCAATAGGTGCCTTGGTAGCCGCCACGTCACTCATCATCTGAATAATCTTTGAAAGAGTTGTATCTTCTCCCACCCTCGTTGCCTCGCAACGAAGAAATCCGGATTGATTTATGGTAGCACCATACACCATATCTCCGAGTTCTTTGTCCACAGGAATGCTTTCTCCTGTTAACGAGGATTCATTAATGGCACTGTGACCATCTACTACTCGTCCATCCACAGGAATGCTTTCTCCCGGACGTACTACAAATAAATCTCCCTTTTTTACCTGCTCTATAGGAACCTCTTTTTCTATATCGTCTATTAATAAAACGGCTGTTTTAGGTGCAAGACTCATCAGACCTTTTAAGGCATTCGTGGTTTTCCCTTTTGCCCTTGCTTCCAACATTTTTCCCACGGTAATTAATGTTAAAATCATTGCTGCTGATTCAAAATAGAATTCATGGAGATAATGATGAGCTTCCATCATATTTCCCTTCGCCATTTCGCTACTCATAGCAAACAAGGCATACACACTATATACTAAAGATGCCCCGGAACCCAGTGCAACCAGCGTATCCATATTTGGAGCTTTGTGAAGGAGACCTTTAAAACCACTGATAAAAAACTTCTGATTAATTACCATAATGATAATTGTCAGCAGCAATTGTAATAATCCCAATGCCATGGGATTTACTGCAAAATAATCCGGTACCGGCCATCCCCACATCACATGTCCCATGGAGAAATACATCAATACCAATAAAAATCCAAGGGATGCTAATAACCTTCTTTTTAAAATGGGTGTTTCTTTATCTTTTAATGCTTCTTCCCTACTGCCGGATAAAGTATTATTTTCTTTTTGTCCGTCTAGGGAAGCACCGTATCCTGCATCTTCTACCGCTTTTATAATCTCACTATCAGTTGCACTTCCTTCCACACTCATGGAGTTGGTCAATAAACTGACTGCACAGGATGTTACTCCTTCAAGACTTCCTACCGCTTTTTCCACACGGGTACTGCAGGCAGCACAACTCATACCTGTTATTTGGAATTTTCTCATAACGATTTCCTTTCCTCGTTAGTTATAACTAATTATATACCTTATTATGCTGATTTTTCAAGAATAACCAGCCAAGCACACTCTGCATACCTTAAATAAAAAAGGACTTTTTATGCCATCATATCAATTAACACCAAGAGTTTCTCTTATCGAGGCTTTAGCAAATGACCGTCCCAAAGCCATGGCTTGGGTCGCTGATAACAAAGATAATCCTAAGACCAGTGGTCTTGTGAAATTCTATCAACCTTCTAATGGAGGTGTTTTAGTAGAAGCAGAATTTTTTGGCCTTCCTTATTCTCCTATGGCCAATAATTCTGATTTCTTTGCCATGCATATTCATAATTTCCCGGATTGCGGAAATGACTTCGCCAATGTAGGTACGCATTATAACCCTGAAAATCTTCCTCATCCTTTCCATGCCGGAGACCTGCCTCCACTTTTATCCAATCAGGGATATGCATGGACGGCTTTCTTTGACCGTCGATTTACCATTGATGAAATTATTGGTAAATCCATCATAATTCATGCCCACGGAGATGATTTTATGACCCAGCCTTCCGGCAATCCGGGTAAGGGTATTGCCTGCGGAGACATTCGAAGAACGTATTAAAGCCAAACAGACAGTTGCTGTTACTTTGCAACTGTCTGTACTCTTATTATATAGAATTCTCAATAATCTTTTTTAATTCCTCAATGTCCTTATCACTTAACTTCCTATTGTTGGTAAACGCCGCTACAAACTTTGGCAAAGACCCCGAAAAAACCTCTTCCACAAACTGCTCACTTATGTTGGCATGAAATTCTTCCTCCGATACCAGACTTCTCACTACACCCTTTTCATTTATAAACAATCCTCTTTCACACAAACGTTTTAAAATGGTGTATGTAGTAGATTTTTTCCAATTTAATTCCTGCTCACATAACTTCACCAGCTCTCCTGATGAAAGAGGTTCATTGTTCCATATAATTCTTGCAAATTTCTTTTCAATTTCTCCTAATTTATATTCTGCCATACTTCCTCCTAAAACTATTATTTCATCTTTTCCTGATTATCCCCAAACCTTTTTACTCTAACTATATGTTTATGATGTTTCTACTGATTTGCCGGAACCAAACTGGTACTCTCAATTATTTTTTTAGGCAAATACCAACTCTCCATTAAATCTTCCAAGGTCATATTTTCTTCTGTTAATCCGATTGCTTTCAGTTCTCCTTCCTGTGTCGTAAGCAGTAACCTGCTTCTTTCCAAATATAAATACAAAGTATCAAAAAATTTCATTATCTTCTCACTGTCAACAGCCTCTCTTTCAAAATCAAATGAAAAACTGTCCTTTGCCAGAATCTGAATTTCATTTTCTCCCACAACCCGGTAAACTTCATAACTATATTCGCCATAAGTATCTCTTTCATCCATATGTACACTTATCAGGAAATCATCTTCTGATAAAAACACCGTATTCCATCCGGCTCTTGCAGCATGTGCAAATTCATGGAACAACAAATTTCCGTGAAGGTCTTTTACCAACACATATCCGCTATCTCCATCTCCTATATTTCCCGCATATACTTCTATGGTTTCATCCATACCATCTCTGGAAATATCACTTTCTATCGTATAAGTTTTCTCATAAAATTCTTCTAAGAAATTCTCGCCTAACTCCTGTTTATAAAACTCATAATTATTAAAATAATTATTTCCGTCTTCCATAAAAACACTATCTTCATAATTCTGTGGAATCCAGATACCGTTGGGTCCAAATGGCTGAACCATTTTTATACCTTGTAAAATAGTATTCTGTTCTGAGTCCTCAAACATAAGGGCTATTACAACTTCCTCTTCCATCCTGCCTTCACTGACATCTACTGTTACCTTTTCAGAATTCAAATTCAACAAAGCAACTGCCGCAGTCTCAGGAGAAAACAATTCTTTATATCCATCTTTGTACCTGTTGTCTTTGGCATTTTGGTTTAATACTTCTCCCAAACCATTGGTCAGGTAATCCATAGGTGTATTATTAATCCCTTCTCCATAAGCTAACACAAATTCCACTGCATCATCAATATTATCTAAAAATAGGATTTCACTACTGGTAACTCTGAAATTATCTTCTGTTTCAAAATCCTCACCCATCTCAAATCCCAGATACTCTGCCCACACCGTCACGTGAGGATCCGATGTTCTGGCATAATACAAAATCGTTGCCTGATTTTCCTCCAGATTTTTTAGCCAAATATCCTTCTCAAACATGGGCCATGGACTGGACCAGCCAAAGCTGGAATTACCCTCTTCTCCGGATAACAACATTCCTTCTTCAAAAGCTTTTCGATTTTCCGGTGTGCTCATGGCAACAATCGTATTCCCATCTCTGTTACTAAAAGCATTTGTCCACATTGCAATCTTTGTCATCACATAAGCTTCCCTTCTGCCTTCTTCAACTTCTTTGTTCGTGTTTGTTGAAGAAACCGAAGAACTTTCCTTATCCCACTTTGGATCAGATGCCAGAACCATAATCAGCACTGCAACTATTATGAAGCCTACAATTAAAACAACTACTGATTTCTTTTTATAATTTACCACTGCCTGGATTCTTGCTTTTGTCTGATTTTCTCCAAAAGCCGGAAATCTTGCAAACAAAACATGTTTTCCCGTTGCTATTTCCAAAAGAGCCGCCGCATATTCTTTGCGGATATCTTCCTTTGCCTTTCCCATGACTGTTTCATCACAGGATACTTCCATATCCACTCCTGACAAATAGAACGCCACCCATACCAAAGGATTAAACCAGTGAACTGTCAATGCAATATATGCCAACAGGCGGAACAAAGAGTCCCTCCTTCTTATATGTATTTGCTCGTGTAGTATCACAAATTCTTTTTTAGACTCTTCCAAATCCGAAGGAATATATACTCTGGAAAATAAAATACCCAAAACAAAAGCTGTCTTTATGTAATCACTGGAATAAATTCCATCCTTCTCTTTTACCGCACCAATCAGTTTCCTTTTTAAAGAAATATAAGAACTGACACCATAACCCATCATTGCTCCGATACCAATAATCCAAATCATCGGAAGCAACCAGTTCCATACCGGAGTCTTTGTAACTTCGACAGGCAGATAATCTCGGCTATCTTGTGCCTTCTCCCCATTTACTGCTGTTTGTGTCATCTTTTCTTCCGGTAAATTCACTACTTCATCTAAAATAACATATTCAAACGTTTCTTCATTTACTGTCTCAGCTTCCGGCGCTGAAAATAATACAGTCACAAAAGGGGCATTTGATAATTTCAAAATGGAGATGGGACTTTGAAAACTTACCGGACAAAGTAAACGCAGTAACACAATTCCCCAA
The DNA here is from genome assembly GCA_017521195.1 of Lachnospiraceae bacterium. GTDB lineage: Bacteria > Bacillota > Clostridia > Lachnospirales > Lachnospiraceae > SFDP01. Next base: position 17,755 of record JAFXGP010000003.1, on the reverse strand, counting down.
AGTAAATACGCAAAAATTCTTGGAAATTTTTTTAAAACAGGTCGTAGCAATAAAAGAATTATTATTGATACCGATGCTATAATGCTCATTTCCAAAACACCTGTAAATACGTCATACATATTGTTTATATACATAGTCATTTCCTCCCCTGGACTTTCCATTCCAAAAAATCTACAGTTAGTAGACTTATTGTCAGTTTACTGCTTGTAGACTTTTTTGTCAATCCTGTTTATAGAAAGATATTTAATTGGAATTTTTATATGAAAAAGAGGTTGTTACAAATCATAATCTGTTTTTGCAATAACCTCTTTTCTACCATCTTTACATTATTAGATTCAAACTCATTTAGGAAACCAAATCTCTACTTTTGTTCCCTTTCCTTCTTCACTTATTAATTCAACTGTACCATTTTGGTAACTTACAGCATGTTTTACAATAGATAATCCAAGACCCGTTCCTCCTGTTTTTTTGGAATGACTTTTATCTACTCTGTAAAATCTCTCAAACACACGGCTTTGATGTTCTTTAGGAATTCCGATTCCGGTATCTTCTACAGTTATCCCCACTTTCGTCTGTCTTTCCTCTATGCAAACCCTAACACTGCCATGATCCACATTGTACTTTATAGCATTTTCACATAAATTATAAATTACTTCATGAAGTAATCTATAAACCCCGGTCATCTGACCTTCGTCTCCTGTAATCTCAAGCTTAATATTCCGTTCATTTGCTTTATCCTGTAAAGATTTTAAAACATCATTTACAATTTGATACAAAGATAGTTCTTCTTTTTGAAGTTCTCTTTCTTCATCTAACTCCGACAAACGGATAATATCTTCTATCAATACTACTAATCTGGAAGCTTCTGTATGAATATGTCCGATAAAACGCGGCACATCTTCATTTTTTACCAAATTATTTTGTAAAAGCTCCGCACTCCCTATAATAGATTGCAGAGGTGTCTTTAACTCATGGGACACATTAGCAGAAAATTCCCTTCTCATTTTTTCTGCATTCTTTTGTTCTGTAACATCAAAAGCCAAAATAACGGAACCTATAAGTCCTTTTTCAGTGCGAATACCGGTAACATCAAATTGATATTCCCGATTATTTTTTTCAAATCTGGTCTGGCCCCATCCTTCTTCCCGCGCTTTTTCTATGGTTTGGGTCAATTTTTGCTTTCGTTCCACGGATAAAAAATCGTTTCCGATACACTCTAAAGTTGTCTGAAACAATTCCATGGCAGCCGGATTAATACTAATAATTTGATCCTTTGCATCCAGCAAAATCAGCCCTTCCTTCATATGGGAAATTACCTGTTCAAATTCTAATTTTTTTTGATTTAACTCTTCTAACTGCCAACGTATTTGCTTTTTCTGATAGTGAATCCTCTTCAAAAAAGGAGCTAATTCTTCATAACTTTCTTCTCTTAAAGGATGTTCCAAATCAACCTCATCCAAAGGTTCTATAATCTGCCTGGCTACTTTTTCTGCAATAAAATACGCAACCACAACTGCCAGAATTAAAATAATCCCAAACGGTTGAATCAATCCTAACAACAAGGCCAATATACTTTTCTGATTCATGGAAATTCGAAGCACAGTTCCATCTGACAATAATTTTGCTTCATAAACAGTGTTTTCTGTTAAAGTCACAGAATGTCTCGAACTGCTTCCAAAACCGGTTTCTATTGCTTCCATAAATTCTTCACGATCGCTATGATTTTCCATTTTTGTAATATCCGCCTGATTGTCAAATCGAATATTTCCGTTAGAGTCTATCCATGTGATTCTATTATTATGTTCCTCCAAACCGGAAAGATATTGCATTTCCCCCTCTTCTACTCCTAAAGACGCTAAAGCCAATTCTTCTTTTAACTGTTGATTTTGTATTTTTTGAAAATAATTATGAAGTACTCCTGTTATCAATATTAAACTGATAAAAAGAATTACTATCGTTACTCTTAAAATAGATTGAAATATTTTCTTTTTCATACTTCCTTGCTCCTTATATCTTTGAAACGAATAAACTCAAGACTAATAACATATCAGCCCTGAGTTCTCATGCAATAACCCACATTTCTTACTGTTTCAAGTATTTCTCCATATTCGCCTAATTTTTGACGTAGTGTTCTGATGTGCATATCTACAGTCCTTGATTCCCCGATATAATCGGCTCCCCAGATTTCATTATAAAGAATATCTCTGGTATATACTTTTCCGGGATGAGATAAAAATAACTGTAACAATTCAAATTCTTTATAAGTCAAATTTACTTTTTCTTCTTTTATAAATACTGTTCTTTCTTCTACATTTAACACCAAATCCTTTACCTTCAAAAAAGAAGTTCCCTGGTTTGGTTTACATCTTCTAAGTACAGCTTTTATCCGGGAAACCATTTCCATCATCCCAAAAGGTTTTACCAAATAATCGTCTGCCCCCATGTCCAGACTTTTTACCTTATCATATTCAGAACCCTTGGCGGTTGCCATAATAATTGGAATATCACATAAAAAAGAGGATTCTTTTATTTTTTTCAAAAAATCTATTCCATCCATTTCCGGCATCATTACATCCAAAAGAATCAACTCCGGTTTTTCATCCTTTAATGCCTCAAAGGCTGCTTTCCCATCTTCAAACCCTTTTGCCTCAAATCCGGTGGATAATAAAGTATATACCTCTATATCCCTAATACCGGCATCATCTTCTACACACCAAATCATACTCTAAGCCTCCTCATGCACTCCTGTTACTGAAAAGATAACCCACTCTGCAATATTCGTGGCATGGTCTCCAATTCGTTCAAAGTATTTTGCAACCATTAAAAGGTCCAGTGCATATTCTCCATTTTCCGGATTTTCTGCTACCATTTTAATTAAACGTCTTTTAGACTCCATAAAATATTCATCAATAATATCATCTTCTTTTAAAATAGCTTCTGCCAAAGCAACGTCTTTATTTACATAGGCATCTATGCTTTCTGTCACCATTTTAATAGTTGCCTTTGCCATTTCCTGTACAGGTACACTATTATTTCTATTCTCTCCATTTAAATAACCGATAATCTCCGCAATATCTTCTGCCTGATCTCCAATTCGTTCCATATCTGTAATCATTTTAAGTGCCGCAGAAATCTGCCGCAAATCTTTGGCTACCGGCTGCTGCTGCAAAAGCAGTTTCATGCATCTTGCCTCAATATCTTTTTCTTTCTGATCAATCTCTAAAGAAATGGGTCTTACCTTTTTATAAATTTCAACATTATTTGTTTCTAACGCTTTTGCTACTAGTTCAATCGCCTCTTCACATAATGCACCCATTTCTATCATTTCTTTATTCAACAGCATCAACTGTTCATCAAATCTGCTTCTCATTATCCAAATCTCCCTGTAATATAGTCTTCTGTTCGTTTATCCATTGGCTGGGAAAACAATTTTTCTGTTTCTCCAAATTCCACCAACTCTCCCAGTAAAAAGAAAGCTGTATAATCAGAAATGCGGACTGCCTGCTGCATATTATGAGTTACCATTACAATAGTATACTTTTCTTTTAATTCCTCTGCAAGTTCTTCAATTCTTGAAGTAGAAATAGGATCTAAGGCACTGGTAGGTTCATCCATTAGGAGGACTTTGGGTTCCACTGCCAAAGCTCTGGCAATGCAAAGACGCTGCTGCTGTCCACCGGAAAGACCAAGTGCATTTTTTTTCAATCTATCTTTCACTTCTTCCCAAATAGCAGCATCTCTTAAAGATTTTTCTACAATTTCATCTAACCTTGCTTTATTGGTAATTCCATGAGTACGTGGTCCATATGCAATATTGTCATAAATACTCATGGGAAAAGGATTTGGCTTCTGAAAAACCATACCTACTTCTCTTCGAAGCTCATTTACATCCACGGACGGATCAAAAATATTTTTTCCTGCGTATTCTACTGTTCCCTCAATTCTTACACTTAGCACCAAATCATTCATTCTGTTTAATGTTTTTAAAAAGGTTGATTTTCCACACCCCGAGGGACCTATAAAAGCTGTGATGCTTTTTTCGGGTATCGATATGGAAACTTCCTTTAAGGCTTTGTTATCTCCATACCATAATGCTAAATTCCTGGCACTTATAATATTCATTCATTTTCTCCTACTATTTTCTTAATTTTTCTTTTTATTGAAATATTTTCCCACCATAGTTGCCGCCAAATTAATCAAAACGGTTAACATCATAAGAATAGATGCAATGGCAAATGCCACTCCAAATTCTCCTTGCTCTTTCGCGTAAACATAAAGAGCAACCGTCAAAGTTGCACCCGGCGCTGAAAGACCATCTAATAACCCATTTACTGCATGGGCGAATCCTGCGGTAAAAAGCAATGCTGCAGATTCCCCTAAGATTCTTCCTACAGATAAAATACATCCGGTAATCACACCATCCACACACCCCGGTAATACTACAGTTCTGACAACCCTCCACTTTCCGGCTCCCAAACCAAAGGCGCCTTCTCTATAACTTTGTGGAACAGTTTTTAAACTCTCCTGCGTGGTCCTCATAATTGTTGGAAGATTCATAATTACCAAAGTCATGGCTCCTGCCAAAAGAGAAGTTTTCATTCCCATAAACTGACAGAAAAACAACATTCCAACTAATCCATAGATAATAGAAGGTATCCCGGAAAGGGTTTCTGCCGCATATTCAATAGCTCCTACTATTTTTTTATTGCTTGCATATTCCGTCAAATAAATTGCCGCTCCTACGCCCAAAGGAAGCACAATGAAAAGTGTCGCAAGTACGATATACACTGTATTAAGAATATCCGGTAAAATGCCAATTTTTTCTGTTATATAACTTGGCTTTGTTATTAAAAATTCTATGGAAAGATTGGGAATTCCTTTTATCAATACATAAGAAATCAAAAAAACTACCAGTAATCCGGTTAAAAACGTGGAAGCAAGCATTAATACTTTCATGGATGCTTCATACGTTTTTCTTTTTCTAATTACTTTTGTTTCCAACTGTCTTTTTACTCTCTTTTCCATAAAATCGTCTTCATTTATCTGCTGTTCTTTTTTCAGCAAAATGTCCATATTATGCCTCCTTTCCCTCTTTTTTCATAAAGAAATTTAGTGTTACGTTGATTAACATAATAAAAAAGAATAATACCAATGCAATGGAAAACAACGCCTGTTGCTGCAATCCACTGGAATATGCCATTTCACTGGCAACGGCTGTAGTAAGAAAACGCACACTCTGGAACAGAGACGGCATATTAGGAACATTTCCTGATACCATCATAACTGCCATAGCTTCTCCTATTGCTCTTCCCACACCTAAAACCACGGCAGCTGCAATACCGCTTTTTGCTGCCGGAACTGATACTCTGAAATAAGTTTCAATAGGGGTTGCCCCTAATGCTAAGGATGCCTCCTCATATTCCTTCGGTACAGCATCCAGTGCTGTAATAGACACTTTTATAATAGAAGGTAAAATCATAATGGCTAAAATAATAATGGCTGCTAACAAACTGGCTCCGTCAGGAACATGAAAGATTTTACGTATTCCCGGTACTAACACTAACATACCAACAAGACCATATACTACGGATGGTATTCCTGCCAAAAGACTTACCGCCGCTTCCATAGTTTCTCTCATCTTTCCTGTGGCAATTTTGGAAAGATAAACTGCTGTAAAAAATCCAATAGGAACTCCCAGTACAATAGCCCCTGCGGTTCCATATACACTGGTTAAAATAAACGGCAAAATTCCAAAGACCGGTTCTGCTGCCGTAGATGCCCAATTTTTCCCAAACAAGAATTTAAAAAATCCAATTTCTCTAATCGCAGGAATACCTGCAATTACAAGATATATTGTAATCAACAAAACGCTGGCTACTGTGATTAATCCAAGTATCAAAAAAATTCCATGAATTATATTTTCAATTATTTTTGTTTTTTTCATTTCGATTCTCCAACCAATCAAGAAAGCGGTGGCTTTGTTAGCCATCGCTTTCTGTCTCTTTATTTTGCTGCCACAACTCCTGCACCTGCAATAATTTCTACAGCCTCATCAGAAGTAATATAATCAAAGAACTTCTGTGCACCCTCAGAAAGTGCTTCCTCTGTTTTAGTTACTAAAACGAAAGGTCTCTGTACTACATAACTGCCGTCTTTAATAGTTTCTTCACTTGGTATAACACCATCAACGCTTACTGCTTTTACTGTATCTTTTACAGAGGCTAAAGAAGCATAACCAACTGCGCCCGGGTTCTGGGATACCGTTGTAATAACATCACCTGTAGAAGTTAATTCCTGACGATATTTACAAGCATCTTCTGTACCTGTAATAGATTCAAAACCATCTCTTGTACCGCTTCCCGCTTCTCTACCGATTAAAACGATTTCAGTATCATTTCCACCAACTTCACTCCAGTTTGTAATTTCTCCTGTGTAGATTTTAGCAAGTGTTTCAGATGTAAGTTCTTCTACCGGATTTTCAGGATTTACGATAATAGCAATACCATCATAAGCAAGTACAGTTGCTGTAAGTCCGGATGCAACTTCTTCTTCTTTTAAATCTCTACTGGAAAGACCGATATCACATCTTCCTTCGCTGACCGCTTTGATTCCGGAACCGGAACCTGTTGGATTATATGTAAAACTAATCCCTGTTTCTTGCTGAAATACTTCACCTAAGCTTCCTATTACTTTTTCCATGGATGTAGAACCGTCTGTGGATACGGACAGATTCTCTGAATTTGTTGTTGTCTGTACTGTTTCCTTTGTTGTTTCATTTGCACCGCATCCTGCAAGAATCCCTACACACATTACGGATGCCATTAATAAACTAATGATTTTTTTCATAATCTTCCTCCTTAAGTTTCTACAGAAAAGCTTTTTAACTGTTACTAACTTTTTGAACTTTTTCTGTAATATTTTTGATTACATTCTTCATTCTAATTTTCTTATGTAAAATTCCGAAGATATTTTGTGTAAAGTTTATGTAAAATTTTTAAGCAATAAAAAATAGAAATAGGTATAAACCTACTTCTATTTTTTAATAATAATTTTCATTCTCTACGCAACCAGCCATTTATGTTTTTCCACACTATAAAGCGGAACAAAAGGTAATAAAATAGGAACTGTTGTTGCATATTTCTGATATTCCGGATCATTCCCGTAATTCTTATTCTGACGTACTTCCAAACGGCGGGCCCCACTGAACATTACATAAATAATTCCCACATAACCGATGAGAACTACAATCCACTGTCCTACACCTGTGACTGCGCCAATACCGGAAATCAATACTCCTGTCCAAAAAATCATTTCACCTAAGTAATTAGGACAACGAACAATTCTGTAAAGTCCTGTGTCTACAAAACGACGGGGATTTACTTTCTTCGCTGCATTCTTTTGCATATCTGCAGCTGTTTCTAAAATAATACCAAAAAGCATAATCGCAGCACCAACATAAGTCCATACATTAGAACCACTTCCATTATGTAAACGATAGAATACACCGGAAACCTGTGTTACGTATAATGCAGCACATGTTACCCAAATAGCAATTTTCACTCCCATAGGAATTGTTTTTCCGTCTTTGATTTCTCCGGTCATATTCTTCTTATAGGAACTGCTTTTTAACTCTCTAAAAGCCAAATAGCCTCCCAGACGACAACCATAAATAATAAATAAAACACAGCAGATTACTGTTCCTAAAGTTAATTCTTTTCCATACAAAAGCATTAACAAAAGTCCTTCACCGGCAATGGAAAATCCATATCCTAAAGAAATGAACCACACATAATTTTTGAAGCCGATAGAACTGATCACCATAGCTGCCAAAAATAACAGCCAAAAATTTGTTGGTAATACCATACTGTTTTCTCCTTTTTTTTATTAGATATTTCCTTTTATATCATATTCTACATTATCTTTCAATTTATCTGCTATTTCTTCTTTCTGATATAAATTACAATTCCAACTCCCGCAAGTATTACCAAAAGCCAAATCAGATAAGTTCCCCAGAAAAATCCGGCTCCTACCTTTCCTGCCAGAAAGATAGAGGTGGGACCATCTGCTCCGCCAATAATGGAGACTGCCACCGCCTTTTTCTGCGCAAATTCTAAAACTCTACGAATAAAATTAAGGATAAGATATACAATTCCATACTTTTTCAAATTCTGATAATTTTTAGTCCCTAATCCCTTTACTAAATGGTATATAGTTAATATAAAAAATACCAACTCCAAAATTGCTATTGTATATTGGATAAATGTCATAATGTTCATTGCACTTCCTCCTTTGTAATTTATAATTTTTGATTATACTCTCGTCATTGAACAATGTCTATATTATAAACCAATAAGCCCACATTATCTCACAAATGAGTAACCGTGGGCTTACTATATTATTGAAACAGTTTTACATCTCATTCACAGGCGGAAGACATGAGTGTCCCTTACACACATAAAACGTGGTCCTGTCATTTAGCAAAGGATAATCCTTTGTTGGATTTTCTAATACATTAATTACTACATCCAAAGGAATCCTGCATCTGAGATGCTCTAACTCCTCTTTCCTATTTACTACAACCGTAACCTTATCCGGTACATTGTCATAATCCAGCAAAGCAATCAAAAACATGGCATGACCGGAGGGATAGTCCCTTGCCTCAGTAGCCAAAAATTTCAACTGCTTCTCTGCCATCTCACTATATTTATCTTCTCCCGTAAGATAAAAAAGCTGTACCAAATTGTATGCCATCGCAGAATTCCCGCTAAAGACTGCCCCATCATAAGTTTCTTTCGGTCGTAAAATTAATGTCTCATTGTCTTCTCCATACAAGAAAAAGCCACCCTTTTCTTTATCATAAAAAGAATCTATTGTTTTCTCACAAAACCTTTTTGCTTTTTCCAAATACTCCTTATGAAAAGTAGCCTTATAAAGATGAATCCATGCAAAAATTTCATTGGCATAATCATCCAAAAATCCTTTTTCACTTCGTTTTCCCTTCCGAAAACTGACAAACAAGGTATCCTTTTCACACAGATTCTTTTCTATAAACTCCTGTGCCTTAATCGCTGCTTCTAAATAATTTCTGTCTCCGGAAACACAATATAAATCACACATGGCAGCAATCATAAGCCCATTCCAGGAAGTAAGAATTTTATCGTCCAAATGTAATCCATATCTCTTTTTACGATATTCATAAATTTTCTTTTTGCCATCATCAAATTCCTGCTGAAATCGATTACTTACAAATAAATCAGAACTGTTTATCCCATTCCATTCTTCCTCACTATTCTGCTTCAATAAATTGGGAATACTTTTTCCTTCAAAATTCCCTCTGTCTGTAATATCAAAATACTGATTAAATCTCCTGCCTTCTGCTTCCCCGCAAATCTGAATAATCTCTTTTGGCTCAAACAAGTAATACTTTCCTTCTACGCCTTCGCTGTCCGCATCCTGAGCACAATAAAAGCCACCTTCTTCCGAAGTCATTTCCCTTAAAATATAATCTGTCGTCGCTTTCGCAATCCCATAATAAATAGATTTTCCCGTAAGCTGATATGCTTTACAATATGCCATAATCAACAATGCATTGTCATAAAGCATTTTTTCAAAATGAGGGGCTAAAAAATAATCGTCCGTAGAATATCTGGAAAATCCCCCTCCAATGTGATCATAGATTCCGCCCCTGTACATTTGAATCAAAGTTTTTTCCACCATATACAAAGCTTCTTTGTTCCCGCTTCTTTCATAATACCTCATTAAAAACAATAAATTATGGGGTGTTGGAAACTTAGGAGCAGCTCCAAATCCTCCATTTTTTGAATCAAATAACTGTTTATAATGCCTAAAAGCAGTTTCCATTAACTGTACGTCTGCCTCTTCAATCTCTTCTGATTCCCGACCTGAAATTACACTTTCATTTTTTTGTTTTAAATGAGAAATTACATCCTCTGCGGAAGCCAATAAGGTTTTCCTATCCGTTTTCCATTTTTCGCAAATCGCCAGCAACAACTCCTGTAATCCTATCTGACCATACTTGGCTTTCCTTGGAAAATAGGTTCCTGCAAAAAAAGGTTTCTGATCCGGTGTCAGAAAAATAGTTGTAGGCCAGCCTCCGCTTCCCGTAAATGCCTGACAAACAGACATATAAATACTATCAATATCCGGTCGTTCTTCCTTGTCAACTTTGATAGAAATGAAATACTGATTTAGAATCCGAGCCGTTTCTTCATCCTCAAAACTTTCATGTGCCATCACATGACACCAATGACAGGTACTGTAACCAATGCTTAAAAATATTGGTTTATCTTCTTTTCTGGCCCGTTCAAAAGCTTCTTTACACCATGGATACCAGTTCACCGGATTATCTGCGTGCTGTAATAAATAGGGACTGGTTTCATTTTTCAAAAAATTATGCATACTGCCTCACAATCTGCCGCTCTTTCGGCTTTTTTATGATTTAGTATGCATCTCTTTTTTAAAAAATATGTTATATTTATAATGATGAATCAATGTCATATTTACCACTACATAATTTCAAAAATCAAAATCCTCTCCCTCGCATTTTCCCCCTCAAACAAATCCATACAATCTATTTCATCCACAAACATCAACTCATTCTTTGTCATCAGATATGCCACGTATTCTTCATGAGGATAATAAAAAAACAATGTCATTGGACGGGGATTATTGTAATAAGAATCTGTGATTTTTCCTAATACGGAACACAAGATTTCTATGGTAAATGGATTGAAAAAATAAAAACAATCTGCATCCGTAACTTTATAATTTTCAGCAGAAATATGTAAAAATTCCGGTTTTCTTTTTCCTACAAAACTTCTACTATTTTCCAAAGCGTTCTTTATCATCCGCCCATCAAAGTCGACTCCAATAGTTTGACAACCAATTTGGGCTGATAGATAAAAATCTACTCTCCCTTTGCCACATCCGTAATCTACTAAAATGTTATCTTTTGTAATATATTCTGACTTCGCCAGTCTTTCCAGTACAGTATAGGGTGTTGGTTCATAAGGATGGTGATAATCATCCTCTTTAGAATCATCCCTTCCGCTGGTTTGTATCCTTAATTCTTTATCCATTATATTTTCTAAATCTGTTTTTTTCATAGCTATCCTTCTATTTCAAACTGATTTATTAATAACTTTTATTTTAACATCATAAAGTATCTTTGCAAACAACATTAAATAAGTAACTATCTTTTCTTATAACTTTATACTATAACAACTTCTATGTTACATCTAAAAATTTCGCAGGGTGTTTTCTTTAGATTAATTACTTTCTTCACACATCTTTTCAAAATCAACTAATCTAATATTTTCATTTTCTTTTGCATATTCCATAACTTCCTCGGAAAATCCTGACTTTGAAAAAATGATATAATTCTTTTCCTTGTGAGAAAATAATTCCCCACGTTCTAACAATTTTTCCATAACATTCATTCCTACTTTTTCATTTTTCCACTTACATTCTCCGATCAGTAATTTATCTTCATATACGGACATCAAATCTATTTCTTCCTGACACTTCTTTTGGGGATTATTTCCCCACCAATGCCCTACTTTTCCGACAGGAAAGGGCAATGTTTCATAGACACCGGGCAAAAATAAATATTGTTGACAGATTTCTTCAAAAACCTTTCCCATGAAATCATTTAACTGAGGAAGTACCACAGCTTTATAAATCTGCTCTCCTACTCCCCTGGAAATACTACTAATATTTGGCCTAACAAAACGATACCATAATACATACATACTATCCGCCAGACGATATAACGTTTTTCTACTGGTTTCCGGTTCTGTTATAGGTGTTTCTTTACATACAATTCCCAAAGATATTAAAGAAGATAACTGATTACTGCATCCGCTGGTTTCCAAACCTGTTTTTGTTGCAATTTCATTTACCTTGCTGGCACCTGACGCAATCGCCGAAATAATAGAATGATAACTCATGGGTTCTTTTAATTCCTGCTTCATTAAGTTTACAGGTTCCTCAAACAAACGTCCTGATTCCTCAAAAAATAGCTGCGTTAAATTCTCATGCACGCTTAGCTTCGTAGATACTCTTGATAAATACTCCGGAATCCCCCCACATGCTCCATACAAAATTGCCTGCTCTTCCTTGGAAAAATCAGTTAACATTTTTCTTGCCTCAAAAAATGTAAATGGATGCATTTTGAATTGTGCTGTACGTCTTCCATATAGGGGACTCTTATATCCCAAAACCTGCTCTTCCATAAAACTCATGGAAGAACCACATAATATAAAAAATAATTTACTATCCTTCCAACAATTATCAATATGACTCTGTAACATAGAAGAAATGGAGGGATATGATGCTGCCAAATAAGGATATTCATCAATAGCAATTATCATTCTATCCCCCGTCTTCGCAAGAGTATCTATATAATCTAAAAGAGCCTCAAAATCCCGAAACTCGGCGGTATTTTGCTGCAACTCATTTTTTGATAATACAGCTTTTGATAACCCTTGCAGATTCTCCCTCTTTGTTCCTTCTATGCTCATGTAAAAAACACCTTCTTTATCCCTCATAAATTCACGAATTAAAGTTGTTTTTCCTACACGCCGTCTTCCATATAAAACCGCAAATTCAAACGTTTCACTTTGATACATTTTATTTAATTTGCTTAATTCTCTCTCTCTTCCTATAAACATAATTACCGCCTCTTTTTACTAATTGTACAATTACTAATTACTTGATTAGTAATTACTGCTCTTATTATAACAAATTTATGATTTTCTATCAATTAATTTTATAAAAATTTCAGGACAAAGAGTTTTGCTCGCTACTGTTATTTGTCATGATTCCTTGAGTGTAACATTACAAAGAATCCACATAGCAAAACAATAATTCCTACTATAAGAATTATCATAGCCGAATAGTTATCTACTCTTCCCACTACAAATAATGATGTTGCTCCCTCATTTGCTTTTCCTTTCGTTTTTTAGCAATATATTTTCCCAACTCTTTTGCTTCCATGTTATGCCCTCCATCTTTTTCTTTTATATTCTTAGCATAATACTCTAATATAGATTATAAAACCGATGAATACTTTACCTTGCAAAAAAGACACTCTACGATTTGTTGAGTTCTAAAAATTCTACTAAAAATTTTAAATATCTATTGATCTTCGTACATTTTTTCAAAATCAATTATTTTTCCATAATTAAAATAGGTAACAGTTCAGCTATTAAACTTAATACTGTTACCTATAATAAAACATTTACTCAATCTCCAAATCTCCCGTAGCGGGATTGTCAATTACCCCTCCATTTTCATCAAATCTGGAACCATGACAAGGACAATCCCAAGATTTTTCCACCTCATTCCATTCTAAAGCACAACCCAGATGAGGACATCTTTTTTTGCCAAAGGTTAAAAGATTCATAGTAGATTCCCCTATATTTATAAATAACTGTGGCTTCAGCATACTTCTGGATGGATTAAATACCTCTGTATAGGAATTCTCCTTTTCCATAATTAAATCTGTTAAAATCTTTGCTGCTATCATGGAAGATGTCATTCCCCACTTGTTAAATCCTGTAGCTACATAATAATTTTTTCTGCTCATAGAATATTGTCCGATATAAGGAATCCGGTCTAAGGTCATGCAGTCCTGGGTTGCCCAAAACGCAATCTCCTTTGACTTTGGATAATACTTGTCTGCAAAATCCCTAAGTTCACTCCAGTTTCCACCCTTTTTCCCTGTCCGATGGCTGCCGCCGCCAAGCAATATATATTCCCCATAATTCCGAAAAGATAACCCCTTATCTCTTTCGTCCACATACATTCCTTCTAACATTTGTACATTTTTCAATGCAATTACATAAGAACGATGCTGATACATTTTCATAAAATACATTCCATGTTTATTATCTATGGGAAAATGGGTTGTAAAAATAATTTTTTGAAACTCGATATTACCTTGATTTGTGACCGCAATCTTTTCTTTTAACTCTTTTACAAAAGTTTGTTCATAAATATGCAAATCTTTTACAATAGAAGCAATAAATTTTAAAGGATGAAACTGTGCCTGATGTTCAAAACAGACGGCTCCCGCTGTTTTAAAAGGCAATTCCTCCGCTTTACGAAATTCTGCTTCAAATCCTATATCATCCAATGCACCAAGTTCCTGTACTATTTTCCATGGATCATCCAAGGAATAAACATAAGATGGCTTTGTTTCAAAATTACATTCTATATTTTGGCAAAGTTCTTCATAGGTTTGAAGTGCTTCCTGATTTGCTTGCAGATACATTAATGTTTTTTCAATTCCTATGTCTTTCACAAGTTTATGATAGATTAATCCATGCTGGGATGTGATTTTTGCCGTAGTATTTTTTGTCACTCCGGAACAAATGGTTCTACCTTCAACTAAAATATAATCTATTCCCTGTTTCTGTAAAAAATAGGCGCATAGAATTCCTGCCATTCCTCCACCAACAATCAACACATCTGTTTTTATATCACCTTGTAACTGGGGAAATTTTGGAAGTTTCTCGCTTCTTGTCCAAATAGAATCCATAAAAAAACCACCTTTCAAACTACTTGTAAATTTTCTTACCTCATAGTTTTTGCAGGTGGTTTCAATTTATTCAATATCTAATTTTATTTTTTTAAAAGCTCTTTTATTTCTTCTTCAGAAGGCATCACTCTAAGCGCGCCTTTTCTGGTGGTAATCAATGCTGCTGCCGCATTAGCAAAACGCAACATTTCTGTCAAATTATCTTCTGTCAGATTTTCTAATCCGTGTGCAAGAACATAATGTAATACACATCCTCCAAAGGTATCTCCTGCACCAGTGGTTTCAATAGTATTCTTCTGTAAAAATGGCGCTACTTCTACCATTGTATCATTATAATAAGCTCTGCTTCCTTCTTTTCCCATAGAAACCAGAATCAACGGAATCTGATATCTTTCCAAAATCCATTTTACACCATCTGTGTAATCTTCTTCTCCGGTAAGCCACTGGATTTCATTATCTGATATTTTTAAAATATCACAAAACTGAAGTCCATATAAAACCTGTTCCTTAGCATTATCTAAACTATCCCAAAGTGGTGGTCTGAGGTTTGGGTCAAAAGAAATAATACATCCTGATTTCTTAGCAATATCTAATGCCTTTTTGGTCGCATTACGTACTCCTTCATGGGTCATAGATAAGGTTCCAAAATGAAAAATTTTAGTATCTTTAATTAAATCTTCCGGAATTTCATCTTCTGTCAGCATCATATCTGCACCCGGATTTCTGTAAAAAGAAAAATCACGGTCCCCATCTGCAAAAGTATGTACCAATGCTAAAGTAGTATGAACTTCTTCATCCATATAAAGATAAGTTGCATCGATTCCAACTTCTTCTAACGCGCTCTTTAATTGTTTTCCAAAAGAATCTTTTCCAACTTTACCGATAAAAGCTGTTTTATCCCCTAACTTAGATATGATAGATAACACATTACATGGTGCTCCACCCGGATTAGCTTCAAATAAAGCATTCCCCTGCTCACTAATTCCGTTTTGTGTGAAATCTATTAATAGTTCTCCTATTGCGGTTACCCCATATTTTTTCATCGCAATTACCTCCTGATACACTGTGGTTTTATCATAACATATATCTTTTTTTAACACAATCTATCATCTGTTAAGACTTTCTTTAATTCCCCATAATTATTTTTGAACACAAATCCTTTGATACCCAATGCCTCCGCAGCCCTTATATTAGCTTCCACATCATCAATAAACAGACTTTCTGCGGGATTCAAATCGTATGTTTTTAAAATGTATTCATAAATTGCAGGATTGGGCTTAATCATTTTTACATCGGAAGATACTACAATACCTTCAAAAGAATCCAACTCATAGTGTTTTGGAAAATAACTGTAAAAACGATTGCAGGCATTAGACAATACGTAAGTATTATAGCCTTTTTCTTTTACATAATTGTAAAAATCCAAAGCCCCATCTACCGGCTCCATACAGATTGCCCAATTTTCTACTACAAGTTTTAAAGCCCTGTAAAGTCGTTGCGGAACCCTCTCCTTTACCAATTCATAACGTTGACCATTAGTTATTTTTCCCTCGTCTGCCATAATCCACTCCGGACCTTCAAACAATTCTTTATATAATAAATCTATATCTTCTTTGCTCTCACAATATGCATTTAAAGAAACATATGGATCAAATTTCAATAACACTCTTCCCATATCAAATATAATGTTTTTAATTTTCTGCATTTGCTTTCCTCACCTTTCTCTTTTTAATTATTTTAACAAACTAAAACCAAAAGACAAATATTATTTGTACTAAGGAATCTTCTAAATATAAATTCCCGAGTATCCTATATTTCATTTTCCTGACCTTGACACATTTTCTAAAATAACCTAAACTTTATAGTATCAATAATGAATACTTTAGAATATTTTTTATCATTCTATTAACTAATCAAAATAAATTTTTAGAAAGAAGGTTTTCACTATGCCAGAAATGTTCTTATTATTAGGCGGCGGTTTATTAATCATTATTTTTGCAGTTGTAATCTCTGTTGTGTCTTCTGTAGTATCTGCAGTTGCTTTTGTTGGTAGCGAAGAAAACGAATAATCTATACTCCAACCCCATTGAAACCGGGAATAAAACTTTCTTTTGCGGTTTCACCTTCCTGAATAAAAGCATTTTCCCATCCTAAACTTAGTGCGTAATCCACCACTTTAGAGTATTCTCTTTTGGTAACTTTACGACTAAGAAGCGGATGGTTTTTTATTTGTTCCATTGGTGTGTACTGATTCATAATGCTGAGATATATGTTATTTCCGTAAGTATTCCACAGATAATCCAATACTGCTTTAGAATCCCTGGTACTACCCGGCAATACTAAATGTCTTACGATTACACCCTTTGTCATATATCCTCTGGTATCAAACTGTGCTTCTCCTACCTGACGAACCATTTCCTCCAAAGCTTTGGAAGCCATCTCAAAATAATCCGATGCATTAGAATATTCTTTGGATAATTCCTTTGATATATATTTCATATCCGGTAAATAAATATCTACAAGTCCATCCAATATTTGAAGAGATTCTGCTTTTTCATATCCACTGGTATTATAAACTATGGGTATCTTTAATCCTTCCTCTTTCGCCAACTTTAATGCCATTGCTATCTGAGGAATATAATGGGTTCCGGTTACCAGATTAATATTATTGGCACCCTTTTCCTGTAATTCCAGAAAAATTTCTTTTAATCGTTCAATACTGACTTCCTTTCCTATTTTATCCCCACTTTCAGCTTTCCCTAATACAATCTGATGATTCTGGCAAAAGATACATCGTAAAGTACAGCCACAGAAGAATACGGTACCGGACCCTTCTTCTCCGGAAATACACGGTTCTTCCCACATATGAAGAGCAGCCCTTGCCACATATACTTTGTCCGTTTGTCCACAATATCCGATTTTTCCATTGTCTCTATCCACACCACAGTTGCGTGGACAAAGGGTACATTTATCTGCCATTTTCTACCTCTCTTAGACTATAGAACTCTTGACTTATGCCTACCCGTAAAAAATCCTGTACATGACGGAACTTATACACGTTACCTTCGCAGTTAACTCCGCCAGGCACCCTCACGGCACATAGGAGATTCTTCTTATGGCTGCTACATTCCTGTCCTGACCAGATTCGTAGATTCCTATTGCGCGAGACCCAAACTTCATCGCCACTTACTA